>JBKJNW010000121.1:0-4187 GCA_046593335.1 Chthoniobacterales bacterium
TCCGGGCGCTGCTTTCTCTCACGGAAACGCCCGGCCCGGATGCGGCCGACGCGCTCGCCATCGGGTTGACCCATCTTCGCGCCCAGGAGGGAGTGCGGGTGGGGTTGCCGGAGCAATTGCGCATATGAACCCGACCCTGGAAACGCGTTGGTTAGGCCGAATCGATTTCCATGCGGCCCTGGCCTGGCAGGAAGAACTCGTTAGGCAAAAACGCGACCAGCCCGCGACGCCAGACGAGCTTTGGTTGCTCGAGCACGAGCCGGTTTACACCATCGGCCGCACCCCCGATCAATCGAGCCTGCGCGGCGCCGCTCATCTGCCGCATCCGCTGGTGGCGATCAACCGCGGCGGGCAGGCGACCTATCACGGCCCGGGACAGTTGGTCGGTTACTTCCTCCTCGACTTGCGTCGCTACGGCCAGGATCTGCATCGTTATCTGCGCTGGATCGAAAGTTTGTTGATCGAACTGCTCGCTGGTTATGAAATCGAGGCGACGACCCGGAAAGGCCTGACTGGCGTCTGGGTCGCGGAGCGCAAGATCGCGTCGATCGGCGTCGGCGTGCGGCATTGGATCACGATGCACGGCTTCGCGCTCAACGTGAGCGGGGACCTCGCGCCTTTCGGACACATCACTCCTTGCGGGATCACGAACGTGACCATGACCTCGATCGAAAAAGAAACCGGCACCGTGTCGGAATTGAAAACCGTGGCCACCGCCGCGGCAAAGTTGGCCCGCGAACGTCTCGCGAATCTTCCGGGGAGCGCATCTGCTCCCTCTCGGAATATGCTTACGGCATTTACCGCCGATTAAGTCCGGAAATGCTACTGACGAAAGGATTCAAGCCTCTGGACCTGCGGCAGGGCCAATCTCGGCAGGATTAACCATGAGCTTTGATGCATTGGCGGCGCGTTAGGTAACTCTCGCGAAAAACCTTCGCAAGGTCTCGCAGCGCACGTAACTGAATTGTTACTATCCCTCTATGGGAAGCGGTCGTTTCTCGTGCTAGGCCTGAGTAAGAACGAAAGGCATTTATGAAAACCGTTGGCTCAAAATTTTACGATCGTTGGACTCTTTGCCGCGGAACGGCAATCGCCGCGATCGTCCTGACTTGGTTGATCAGTCCGCAGATGGCGCAAGCAGCCGCTGGTGAGCTCGACCCGACATTCGGGACGGGCGGCATGGTGACGACCGATATTAACCGCAGCACCGACATCGCCAATGCGGTGGCCGTCCAGGCTGATGGCAAATCGGTCGTCGTCGGGACGACTTATAAAAACAATGATTTCTCGACCGAGGACTTCGTCGTCACCCGTTACAATACAGACGGCACGCTCGACAGCACGTTCGGCCGAGGAGGCAAAGTGAGAACAGATTTCCCCGGCCTGGCGGCGGTACCGTCATCCGTGGTGATCCAATCCGACGGCAAGATCGTCGTCGCAGGTGGCGCCTTTCCGCTCTTTACCTTCTCCGGCAATATCAAAGTGGTCCGCTACAACTCGAACGGATCGCTCGATACCTCCTTTGGTGCCGGTGGAATTGTGACGACGATTTTTCCCCAGGGTAGTTATGCGTTCGACGTCGCCTTGCAGACTGACGGCAAGATCATTATCGCCGGGACCGTCTTCGTAGATTTCAATATCGGCGATTCTTCCGATACCGATTTTGCGCTGGCGCGCTACAACCCGGATGGAACCCCGGATGCCACCTTTGGCAGTGGCGGCCAGGTCTCAACTGATTTTGTCGGCTTCGAAGACGATGCCTTTTCGGTCTTGATCCAACCCGACGGAAAGATTGTCGCAGTCGGATCTGCCAACGACCCTGCGACTTTCTACGACTTCGCCGCGGCGCGTTATCTCAGTAATGGTACAATCGACACGACTTTCGGTGTCGCTGGGAAAGTGCGGACAGACTTCGGCGATCAAAACTTTGATCGGGCGCGCTCGGCCGCGCTGCAAACTGATGGCAAGATCGTCGCTGCTGGGTTCGCTATTTCCCAAGGCGGAGGAGTCCAGAATTTCGCGGTCGCGCGCTACACCTCAAGCGGTGTGCTCGACACCACCTTTAGTCGCGTTGGAAAAACCCAAATCGACTTCGGCAATTGCTGCCAAAGTGCCACCAAGGTCCTGCTGCAAAGCGATGGCAAAATCATCACCGTCGGCGGTTCGAACGGCGAGTCGGGCGACGACGACTTTTTGCTTGCGCGTTTGAGTTCGCGCGGCTCCCTGGACAACACCTTCGGTGTCGGCGGCGAGGTGCGCACGTCATTTGGAGATCTAAATGGCGGAGCCAACGGGGCCGCTTTTCAGTCAGATGGAAAGATTGTGGCGGTCGGATTTCAAGCCACCTTTAGTAATCAATTCGCCAACTTTGCCTTGGCGCGTTACCTCGGCCAGTAATTTCCCCTCCGCTTGAAGATGAGCCAGTCTGCTTGGTCGTTTCTGGCGAAACGGGTAGTTCTATGTCGCCCGCTTCGTGGCATGAGAAATCATGCCCTTCGATTCCCAGGGCCCGTGCTGGAAGCGGCGGTGAGTTAGCGAAGCCATCCGCAATTCAGCGGGGCATTTGCCCTGCGGACCGAACACGCGGGCATAAATGCCTCTAAAGACCAAACTACTCGACAGGAACGCGCCTTGTCTTTTAGTGAGGCATGTCCATCCCACTCGAAGACAATTTCACTGACATCATCGGCAAGGCTCAGCGTGGCCTCGGCCTTTCCGACAGCCAGCTCGCGGAAAATTCGGGCGCGAGCGTGGAAGCGATCCGCGAATTGCGCGAAGGAAAATACGACCGCGCCACGAGCGATCGGGTCGCGCCAGTCCTGGAGCTGGACAGCGAAGCCCTCGCCGCGCTCGCCCTGGCAGAATGGCAGCCTAACGAGATCGAGCTCGAAGGTTTGCGCCAGTTCAACACCCCTTATCACGACATGCAGGTCAACGCCTACCTCGTTTGGGATCCGGTCAGCAACGAAGCTGTCGTCTTCGACAGCGGGGCCAGTTGCGCCGGGATGCTCGAGGCGGCACAACAAGAGGGCCTGACGATCAAGTTGATCCTGCTCACCCACGCTCACCCCGACCACGTCGCCGATCTCGACCGGCTCGCGCAGGAAACCGGCGCGCCGATCCATCTCTCTGATCGGGAAGAAGCGACCGGGGCAAAGCCGATCGCGGAGGGCGAGACTTTCCACGTCGGTGGCCTGACGATCGAGTCCTTCCTGACCTGGGGACATTCGCCCGGGGGGACGACTTTCTTCATCCGCGGTCTCGACCGGCCGGTCGCGATCGTGGGCGATTCACTTTTCGCCGGCTCGATGGGCGGCGGCAACGTGTCCTACTCCGACGCGGTGCAGAACAACCTCGAGAAAATCCTTACCCTGCCGGACGACACCGTGCTTTGCCCCGGCCACGGTCCGCTCACGACCGTGGGCGAAGAGAAAATGCACAACGCCTTTTTTGCCGGGCGCATCTGATTTATGAATATCGCAGTCGTTGGAGTGGGCCGGATGGGCGCGAACATGGCGCGGCGCCTGAAGGATAAAGGCTTTCACGTCACCGCGCTGTATGACGCGCACCGGTCGAGCGCGACCGAGCTGGCGCAGGAGCTGGGGAGTTTTGCCAGTCAGTCATTAGGCGAAGTCACCGCCGCGGCGGACGTCATCATTACGGTCGTCTCCGACGACGCCGCGATGCGGAAGATTTTTTCCGCGCCGGACGACAACCTGTTGGTGAACGCGAAGGGCAAACTGTTCATCAACTGCGCAACGGTTTCACCCGAGGTGCACCTCGAGGTCGAGGGATTGGCGCAAAAGGCGGGCGCGGCGACCCTGGAAGCCTGCATGGCCTCGAGCATCGCGCAGGCGCGCGAAGGCTCGCTTTACCTAATCTGCGGCGGCGAGAAGTCCGCCTTCGATTGCGCGGAACCGATCCTGAAGGCGCTCGGAAAAACGATTCGCTACATCGGCAAATCGGGCGAGGCCGCGAAAGTGAAAGCGCTCGTCAATATGGTGATGAACATCAACACCGCCGGTCTCGCAGAGGGTCTCGGTCTGGGCGACGCGCTCGGTCTTGATCTCACGATGTTGCGCGAAGTTTTCAGCGAGACCGGTGCCGCCTCGCGTGTCCTGCAGACCGACGGCGAAGACATGCAGAAGCGCGATCACGCTTGTTTTTTCTCCGCCGCGCACGCGGCC
>JBKJNW010000130.1:0-5627 GCA_046593335.1 Chthoniobacterales bacterium
AGGGTGAGCTCGCAGTAGGGCTTTTGTTCCCGGGTAAACTTGGCCGCGACCGTCTCGAGCTGCACATGCACACGCGCTTCCTGCGGTCCCTGGGTAACCGCCTGGCGAACTTCCTTCAGCGTCATCAATTGCATGGCGGAAGGAAATTCGCACAGGTCTTACCGGGGAGCGAACGGGTGTAGCGGCGGGCGTGTCGCCCGCACAGATACACGGGATGCGGCCGCCACGGCCGCCGCTATACCTCGGACTATCGAGTTGCGACGGGGGGCGGGCAGGAAGAGCGCGATGAACGGAGGCGCCGGGGCGGCGCCACGGCAGTTAGAAACCGCCGCTCCTTGGATTGCGCTCGCAAATCGTATTTTGGGCCCGGTCGTTAGGGCTTCGCGATGCCGATCACGCCACAGGCGACGCGGCCGCCGGCGTTGCCGACCGGCTGCGACTTCAGGTCGTCGGCTTTCTCGTGCACGATCACGCCCCGGCCGATGATCGATTTCTCACCGCTCATCGACATCAGTTTATCGGTCAACTCGAGATGCGCTTTGCCCGAGACATCGGCTTCGAGATTACCGAGATCGCCTTCATGGCGCTGCTCCGCGTCATGGCCGGCGTGCGGGTTATTCGTCGGATTGAAATGGCCGCCGGCCGCCTTGCCATCGGGCGACGAGCAATCGCCAAATTCGTGGATGTGGAATCCATGCTTGCCCGGGGTGAGCCCGGTGACATCGGCCACGATTTTCACTTCGTCGCCGGCTTTGGTGAAGGTGACGGTGCCTTCGACCTTGCTGCCCTGGGTCGGGTGGAGGACGGCGATAGCCTTGGTCGGTTCCTGGGCCAAAGCCGAGGTGTTGCTGAGCGCGACCGCCCCGGCCGCAACGAGGCCGAGTCCGATTCGGTAAAATGCGTTTTTCTTCATCGGGTAAGCTACGCGCCTGTGGGCCGGAGAAAAGGGTGGGCGGTTAATCCGAATGCCTAGATTCTAGAACTGACCCCTAACATCACGGCTTGGTTAGATGTTTTGGGCACGCTAATCTCCGAAATCTGAACTGGGCGGCTTCGAGTCGCTCTTCTGAACGGCCCGCCACGAACCGTCTTTCTGCCGCTGATAAACCCACATCCGCTCGAGACACTCTCCCGCAGGCGTAGTGTACCGGAAGTGCATGTATGCGTGATCCGAGTCTCCCTCGCCCACGAACTGCTCGTCGATCGTGACAGCAGGGAAAGCCGTCTTGAACTCGCGTAACGCTTGCTCGTCGGACACGCGACCGCAGCCCGCGAGGCAAGCCATGAGCAGCAATGCCGAGACGACGCTTGATGAATGAATCTAACGAGAACAAGATGAGCGACGGCGGAGAAAACCACGCGTTGCTCGGGGTGAAAGTGTGGAAGTCATCTCAAAACTGGAGCGCACGGCGGTATTGGGGTTGACGCTCGCGTAACGCTCCGGGCCAACAGGCGACAATCGAGGGCTCGCACGACAGCCTAAGGGTTGCAAGGGACGATTGTGTCCTGCGCGGACACGATTTGCCACTTCCCTGTGCGCTTTAACCAGGTGTCTGTCCAGACCTGACAACTCTTCGTCTCCTTGCCATTGTTGTCCTTGATCATCCTGTTCTCCGCTCCGTACGCTATGGCTATGGAGTCGCCGAAGAATCTGACCTTAACCTCGCCTAGTTGGCAGTCGCGCGACAGAGACTTTGTATCCGTAGTGATAGCTTCCTCCTTGCCATAGCGTTGGCCCTTGGTGGTTGTCCCCTGGAAGTCGCCCGCAATAACGTCCCTAAGATCCGGCTGCGGGCTACAGGCTGAGCTTGCCCACTTTGCCTCGACGGCCGCTATGAGTTTAACGGCGTCCTCATCCGGCGATCCCCATCGGGACTCCTGCGCAACGCTTGGTGAGGTGAATCCACCGAGGAGAAACAGTGTGAGACCAAAGACTGGGATGATTGATACTAAGTTCATGGCTTTGATTTCCTCTTGGTTTTCATTTTAACTTTATCGCGGGGCAAGCGTTAACCTCGTCTAACGAAACGGAGCTCAGCTGCGGCGAACTGGAGCGCTCGTAGCTGCGGGTTGAAGGGTTCTAATCATATGAAAACTGGGTAGTACGGCGGCTCGCCGTCAGCTGCAGCGCCCGGTTAGACGTTGGGTTCGCAGCGGTGGAGCGCTCATGCGTCGAGGGTGAGTTTCGGAAGTTGGCGTTGAATCTCGAGAAAGGCCTTCGGCGGAACCTCCCACAAATTAAGAGCGCCCGAACATGGAATGGGCGTTTTCAGCGGAGTCGCATCGGCAAGCACCCAACCATAGTTGGTGGAACCATCATCTGGATGCCAAAACCACTTGGAGCGGCTCTTAGAAACGATGTCCACGACGCGCGCGACGCCGCAAATGGCGGAGTAGTCGAGAGTCCGAAAATCGGGAACGCGAATGCCCCGGGGAAACTCTGCGTAGCGATTAGGTTGGCTCGAGGCGTGAATAGCGAGCCAGCCACGAAAGTCGCGCTGCCAAGAGCGGTTTTCGATATCTTTGCCTTCGTGCAGGATCGCGTGGACCCAGGGTTGCTTAATGCTAAGTGCTTTCATTGTTGTGGTGGATGGATGAATACGTCTAACGACCCCAAGCGCAGCGACTGCGGAGGGCGGCGCGCTGGCTGCGGAAAGGCGGCGTGGCAGGATGGGCGAAGGCGGCGGGATGGTCGGCAGCGCCAGCGTGACGCCCGGAGCGGTTCGCTGCACATGGTTAGGCGCTTCGTTCGGAGTCATTTTGCTGGCTTCCATTCCGTTCCATTCCTGATGCTGTCAAGGGTCTGCTGAATCGCCCAAAGCTGAATCGGGCCAACGCTGCCGTAGTCGGAGACGGCTGTCAATGTGCTGCCCTTAGTGATGGTGACGATGCAAGTGGTGTCGTCGGTCCAGTTGGCGCGGTAGTTCGGCTTGAAGGCTTTGAAGCCGCTGCTCTCGATGAGGTAGCAGAGACGAGCGTAATCGCCGGGATAGACCTTGCCGAGGAAGTCACCGAGTTGGGGAAGGTGTTGTTTGGCGTGATACTCGGCTCTGCCGTCGCGATGGAACACGACCTCATAAACGGGACAAGTGCCGTAGCAAGGAGTGCGTCGCAGGGAAATGCTGTCGAACGGAAGGCGCTTGAGTAGCTCGGCAATCTCGTCGGACGAGTGGTGGCCATCGATGAACAGGCAATATGGCTCGGGGATGTCAGCGACGACCGGATTGCGCGTGCCGTTCATTGGGTTGGCGTCAACGGAGATGCTTGCTCGGCGCGCTTGGAGCAACCGGCGAGCGTCACAACGGAGTAGGTTAGAAACGCTGTTCTCACGAATGGCTAGAAGCGCCTAACGAGAATTAGACCTATTGAACTGTCCCACGACTTGCTACCTCCTCTAAGCCTCTGATAAATCGCTCGTCGGTTATGCGCTGCAGTCCGAGAGAAAAGTTTGCTACGGTGCGCTTGAGGTCGGCGAACCAGTCCTCGTCGTCGAGTGGCAGCATCGGTGAGAAGCGGTCCCCGGCCTGCGCGGCAATGCGGGTAGCGAAACCCTCGTCCTCGCCCGACTCTACAATATCGGCTGTGAAACGCTGTGCCAGAGAATAGCGACGTGGTTTGCCCTGACCGGTAATCAACCAAATGGTGCTGCCTTGCAGGTCCGCGCGCGGGGACTTGTTGGTCAGGACGCCGAAGCCGGTAATTTCCTCGGCGGTGTAGTTCATGGAGTCAGGATTGTGGTAGGCGACGTAGTGTGACATGGCGTATAGGTCTAACGAGAACAAGATCAGCTACCGCTGGCGAGAGCGAGCGTGGCTTGCAACGGATGTGTTTTAATAATGACAAGCGGGGCATCGGGCCGGCCAGCGGTTGGCTGCATCGCCGGGTTCGGCCCCTAGGAAATCTGGATCAGTGCGGCGCTTGAGGAGCAGGATGGGCTGAGGCGTGATCAACCACGTAGGTCCACTTGCCGCTCTCTCTCCTTGCTATCACGGAGAAGCGACCAGATAGGGAAACAGGGCTGCCTCCGGACTTAGGAGATAGGGTGAGAGTGAAATCACCCCAACCGACCGACAGATTCCCAGAGGTCTGGTAGTGGGTGTTGCCGAAGGTGGCGCCGGTCACGGTATTCGCAGCCAGAAGACCAGCGTAAGACTTGCGGATGGCCTCCGTGCCCTTTGCCTCAGGGGCGTCGGGGAGCCACATCACTGCGTCCTTCGCGTAGCACAACATGACAGCGTTGAGATCGTTGGCGGTGATTGCCTTGCTCCACGCCTCGTCCACCGCCTGGGCGCCGGAGGGTGCTTCCGTCGCGGCGGCCGAAACCGCCGAGGCAAAGAGCGTCGCAAGAGTCAGCGTGAGAGAAAAACGTATCATTGTCATCATGGGATTCCTTCTGTCTTGGGTTGTCTACATCAAGGCTTCAATGGTGCCTAACGAGACACAAGATCAGCGACCACTGGCGAGAGCGAGCGTGGCTGCGGGTTGAAGGTGCAAGTCATGGAAAACGAGGTCGTACGCCGGGTCGCAGTCAGCTCCATCCGCATGGTTAGACCGCGCACGGCACCACGCGGACGTTGTCAGATCAGCGCACAAGCAGGTCGAGTTGACGCACATCCAGTCCAGCCTCGCGATAGTATTTCCGCGTCAGTTCCAGAGCGGTGAATCCGTCTTCGAAGGCAGCAAAGGCACCGTTCACCGCCTTGTCCAGATAGATGAGGCCGCCCTCGACTATGAAAAGGATCAGCGCTGCCTCGGGTGAGTCGTCGGTGATGACCAGCGTGTGAGCCTCGCCGGCGGGTTCGTAGATAAATGTTCCGGGCTTGGCAATCCAGTCGTGCTCCAGGTATCGCCAGTGGCCACGCAGGGTGTAGCCACGGACGGTGCCAACGTGGTAGTGAGTCCCCAGCTTGGCGCCGGGGAGACCTTTCAGAACGACGCTGAATCCTCCCGAAGTGACGTTAAAGCAGCACGGCTGGAACCATACACCTTTCGCATAAGGAACCCAGAGGCGGTCGTCTTCCGGGTTGATGTTGGCAATAAAGTGTTCGCGGCTCCGCTGATTCGGCTCGAGGCCGTCAGTGAAACTATTGAAGGCATTGATAGGCATAAGTTCCTCTTTTTGGCGTTACCGAATCGAACAGTCAATATTTGTTGCGGCGAACGGCTTTTTACATTTCCTCAGAGTGACGTTAGAGCGGCATCTTCCGACAGAGTCTAACGAGAATTCGGCCGAAATTTGCCGCCTTTTTTTGCGGGATTTTCCGGTCTAATCCGGACTTGCCCCGAGCGTCGCGGAACGACAAAAACTGGGTGCATGAACTCCGTTGTAGTCCCCGTTCTCCGCTGCCAGCAAGCCCAAAAAGAAGGTGAATCCTTCCCGGCCGGAGGTGGTTCCTTCCCGCGGCGGAAACGCTGCCCGGAAGTCATGCGACGAGAGTCGGGTGGTGAAAGCGTTCGCGGCGTTTCGTCTGACGAAGCAAAGCTTCAAAGACAAGTGCGTTCCCAATCTGATGAGCTTGTCCCGATTCGGTGGACATGGATGGGAAGGGAGGAGCAAACTGAAAGAGGAGCATGAACGAATCGAAACCGAAGCGAGAGAAGAAGCAGTATGAGGAGGGCTTCCGGCG
>JBKJNW010000156.1:0-4857 GCA_046593335.1 Chthoniobacterales bacterium
CTTCTTTGCCCTTCACCAGGTAGGACCCGACCGCGAAACGCTGAATGACGGCGAGCTGCAGGCCGCGCTCTTCGAGATTGACCGGGCCGGAGGTGTAGGGCGTGTCGCGGGTCTTGAGCCGCATCTCGCGCACGAACGGGCGATGGATCAGAGTCGTAAACGCGCCGGTGTCGATCATGAGCTGGGCCGGTTTGCCGTTGAGCTTGCCGTCGACGTAGAGGTTCCAGCCTTTGGTCACGCGGATGGGCATGTTTTTCCAGCCGCGCCGAACGATCCCCGGGATCGCGCCCTCCGCGTCGGGATCGATTTTCATGAAGAGGATCTGCTTCTTGCAATCGAGCACGGCCTCGGTCGGGAAGAGGACATCGGCCCCGAGAATGCCATCGAGTTCCTGCTCGTGGAAATCGCGCGCGGCCCGGGCTGGTCCGCTGAGGTCGATCGCGACCATCGGCTCGTCGACGAGGGTGAGGGCGCCGAGGCGGAGGCGCTTCGCGATGGTGACGCGGTTGAAGCCGCCATTGATCCGCAGGCGGGCCGGAAGTTTGGAGGAGCCAGGAAGGCCCGACATGCCGAAGTGCGCGCGACGCGAGGCCGAGATCGCGCTCACCGGCGCGCCGGTATCGACGCCGAGGAGCGCGGGTTTGCCGTTAATCTCCGCCCGGACGAGGAGATGATTTTGTTTCGAACGCTCCAGCGGCAGGGCCTGGAATTGCGAACTCTCCAGCGTGGGCTGCGGCCGCTTCGCGTTCGCGCCGAAGAGCGGCACGGCGCAGAGCAGCGCAAAAGAGAGGGCTGCGAGCCGGCTGGCACCGCGAAGGCGCTGGAAGTTTTTCACGCGCCCAGATTAGCACGTCCCTCACCGGGGCGGAAACGGCCGTTTGGATTAATGCGTCTGGCTCATCCCGCGGTGCTTGCGTTCCTTGTGCGGATCGTCCGGATGCCAGGGCCAGACGGCGAGCATGAAGAAAAATGAGATGACATAGGCGATCGGGATGAGCCAGCCGTGCCGAACCCATTGCCAGACGCTGCGGCCTTCGGGATAGAGATTCGTCAAAGCGACCCCGGAAGAGGAACCGAACCAGACCATCGACCCACCGAAGCCGACGGAATAAGCGAGGAAACCCCAGTCGTAGCCGCCCTGTTTCAGAGCCAGCGCGGTGAGCGGGATGTTATCGAAGACGGAAGAAAGGAAGCCGAGGCCAAACGCCGAATGCCAGGAGGGCGGCGGGAGTTTTTCCACCGGCATCATGGACGCGCAGAGGACGAGGGCGAGGAGGAAAATGGAACCTTTCGCCGCTTCCGGCAGCACTTCCCAATCCGGCCGGCGCGCGGTCACGGAAAGCGCGATCGCGACCCAGACGGCGACGCCGATAAACGGGAAGTGATCTGCGATGGCGGGAAACATGAGGTTGACCGAGACGTTCGTGCCAATGGCGAGGACAAGCATGAGGCCGACGATGCCGACGCGCGTCCAATCGATGACGGTGTGTTCGTGGCTCCGGGCTAGGATCGGCGAATATTTCTGCTGCTTGATCGCAGCTGGGATGCCGAAGATGAAAAGCGCGACGGAAGCGGCGATGATCGCTTCAAAAACGACGAGAGGCGAAACCCCGTCGATCCACATCATGGTGGTGGTGGTGTCTCCGACCACGCTCCAGGCGCCCCCGGCGTTGGCGGCGGCGACGATGGCGGCCAGATAACCGATGTGCACCTTGGCCTGGAAGAGCTGGTGCGCCATCGCACCGCCGATGAGGGCGGCGGCGATGTTATCGAGGAAGCTCGACATGATCCAGACCAGGGCAAGGAGGATGAAGGCGCCTTTCCAGTCGTTAGGCAGAACCTTCGGCAGGACCACCGGGACGTGGCTTTTCTCAAAATGCCGCGACAAGATGGCAAAGCCGGTGAGCAAACAGAAAAGGTTGATCACGATGACCCATTCGTGACCGAGGTGGGCGACAAATCCCGGCACTCCGGCGCCGGTCTTGAACCCGGTAAACACGATCTTGTAAATCGTGATCGTGAGCAGCCCGGTGAGCGCGACCTTGAGCGTGTGGTGGTGGAAAACCGCCACTCCGAGCAGGGTCAAGCCGAAGAGAATGAAATCGACCGGCACCCCGAAGATCATCGGGATGGTTGGTCCAGCGGCGATCAGCGTTGAAATCAACATGGCTCGTCCCCTGACACTTCACCCGAGCCTGCGACGGCAACGCAACAATGCGCGGCTCCCTAATCTTTCGGCTTCTCGGAAGGGGCGCTGAGCAAGCGCGTGTAAGCCCAGATCGTCGTTCCCCAGACAATGCTGAGCGAGACCAACATAAAGATCCAGCCGCCTGTGTTCATGATTAGATATCCTCCCTTTTGCCGTCGAGATCCATGCCCGCGGCGCGCCAGCGGCGTTCGCCGATCGCCACCATCACCAGAAGCAACGCAATCACCGCACCGATGATGATCACCGTCCACAAGGCCACCGGCGTGTTCGACAGCTCGGTCATCTTCTGGGGGAGATTGTAATAGGTGAAGCCCGCCAGCACGACGAGCAGATAGGCCGGGGCGACATACTTCATGATGAACATGAAGAAACGCGGAATCCGCATCAGCGCGCCTTGGTCGAGCTCGGACATGCCCTTTTTTACTCCCCAAACCCAGCCGAAGCAGATGATCTGCACTGTGGCGAGGAGGAAGATGCAAAACGTTCCGACCCAAAAATCCATCGCGTCGAGCGCGACCATGTTCTTGCTGAACCAGATTACCCAAAGCGAACCGCAGCCGCAGATGATCGAAACCCACGCGATCGCCTTGCCGGAGGAAATGCCGAGCGCTTCCTCGAAGAAGGCTTTGACCGGCTGCAGCATCGAGATCGAGCTGGTGATGGCGGCGAGGAAGAGGAGGAAGAACCAGGCAAAGCCGATCCAACGGCCGGCCGCGCCCATTTGCTCAAAGACGACTGGCAGGGTTTGGAAACCGAGACCGAAGCCACCACCCACTCCGCTCGCGCCGAGGAAAACGAAAGCCGCGGTGATGGTGATGAGACCGCCGAAGCCGACTTCGAAGAGTTCATTCGTCGCGCTGGCCGTGAAACCAGAAAGGGCGATGTCGTCCTTCTTCTTTAAATAGGAGGCGTAATTCAAGATCACGCCGAAGCCGACGGAGAGGCTGAAGAAGATCTGCCCCGCGGCCGCGAGCCAAGTATCGAAGTCGGTCAGCTTCGAGAAGTCGGGATTCCACAAAAAGCCGAGCCCATTTAAGACATTTTGGTCCGGGTGGGTCGGATCCGGGGTCCCGAGCGTGAGGACGCGGATGAGCACGATCATCGCCAGCACCGCCATGGCCGGAAGGGCGAACTGGCAGAATTTTTCAATCCCACCGCTCAGGCCGCGATAGACCAAAATGATGTTAAGGGTCACGACGATGAGCCAGAAGACTGAGCTCATGTTCAAGACGCCGTCGGCATTCGTCCCGGTGGCGTGGCCAAAAAATACGGCCGCACCCCGGACCTTCTCTTCGATCGAGCCGGTCAGACTGACCCCGCCGACGAGATATTCCCACGCGTAACGCAGGCACCACGCCTCGATGTAGACGTAATACATGTAAACGACCATGGGGATGAGAATGGCCAGGACGCCGAAATAGCGCGCCACTCGCCCGCGGCCCGCCACGCCGAGGATTGCAGGCCCGCTATGGAAGCCTCTCTCGCCACCATAGCGCGCCATGGCCCATTCCGCCCACCCGATCGGCAAGGCGAGAAAGAGCAGGGCGCAAATGTAGGGGATCATGAAGGCGCCGCCGCCATGAGCCGCGGCCTGGCCGGGGAAGCGCAGGAAATTTCCCAGGCCGACGGCCGATCCCGAGACGGCCAAAATCACTCCGACGCGCGTACCCCATTCCATTGGTTTCTTTTCGGTGCTCATAGTCCGGTTCCTGCAGTCGTTAGGCTAAAGACGAAGTTTTTTTACGACAAAGATGCGATTTTCTCGCATCCGCCCACTCATTAGCGGCAATCGGCTTGCGCTGGCAACGAGATTTATTTCCCCGGCCTCATTTGCCGCTTTCAAGGGCGAATTGATTTCGCCGCCCTGGTCGTTAGGCCGGGCTGCCTCCGCCCATGCCGCTGTCGCTCGCGCTGCCCCAGGGGGCAGCGCCCAACTCTTCCGCGAGTTTGCTCCATTGCGCGCGTTCCCCGGGAGTGCGCGCTTTTGGCTCGGGCGTCTGCAAAAGCGTTTGCAGCTCGGAGATCGGCGCTCCGTTGCTGCCCAGGTGCGACTGGCCGTTGCCACCGCCGGCGCGGGCCTTCTCCTGCAACGACGCCACCGTCCGCGCCAGATTCGCGGCCTCCTCCTGCGTCACGCGCAGGATATCGAGCATGCGCTGGAAGCTCAGGTGCAGCGGGAGGGTGGCAAATTGGGCCGAAAGCTCCTCTGCCATGCGATCGGCCGGAGTCGCGGCTTTGCCGGAGCGGACCAGGCCGGTCCATTCCTCGCCCTCGAAACAACCGAGCTCACAATAATAGCCCGTGCCAGCGATCCCGACCTCGGCGTAGCAATGACCGAGAAAAGGATTGATCTCGCGGGTGGCTTCGACCGCTCCATCGACACGATAAATGCGGAGGTGCACCTGCCGCGGCGAGAGCCCGGCGCCGGCAAAGACCCGCCTCCAATTCAGATCCCAATAAATGAAGAGCGACTTCGGATCGCGCGCGATGACGTAAAGCAGATCGGTGTCGTGGGCCGCGGGGAGAGCGCTGGCGCGCGTGCCATCGCCGGAGAGCCCGCGCGCACGAAGGACCGGTTCATCCGAAATCTGAAAACCGTTTTCGGATGGCGTGGTGGGTGTTTCGGGATCGTTCACGGCGTAGGCGAA
>JBKJNW010000168.1:0-10541 GCA_046593335.1 Chthoniobacterales bacterium
TCCTTCAACAGCTCAGCCGGCTTCATCGGCTTGGCCTTCTTGTGTTCTGTCCCTGTCCCGTGCCCCACCACGCAGGCTTCCACGTGTTCGGTCAGTAATTCGATGCCAAGGGCATCAAGCGCCGAGCGGACTGCGGCAATCTGATTGAGGATGTCCACGCAGTAGCGGTCTTGCTCGATCATCCGTTGCACGCCCGCGACCTGGCCGGCGATGCGTTTCATCCGGCCCTGTAATTTCGTCCGCGATTCCAGATTCACACATTACCCATACGGGGTATATGTAGCGTGGTCAAGGCGCGAGCCGCCAGCGCAGGGAGGAGTTCGGGCGAACCCGAACGGGTCGCCGCCAAACGCTGTATCTCGAGATCCTCGATCAGTCCCTTCATCTCGCCAATCTCGCGCCGCCGCGCCTCGATGACGTCACGGTCACGGTCCCCGAGCGATACGTCGAGTAGCCTCCCAGGAGATTCGAAGGACGGAGAGATCGCCAGCTAAAGCACGCTGGGGAACGATCGCGCGTCCGGCCCAGTCGTTCTCAATGCGCGGAAGCTGGTTTCTCAGCGTCGCCCGTTTCCGAACCTCCGAGAGAGAAAGAAAGGATGGCGAAAACCTGGAGGGCAGGAGTGTGATCGCTGCAGCCGAAAAGCGGGGAAAGATCGAAGCGAGCTTTAGTTGATGGACGCCACGCGAGAGTCGGGCCAATCGCGAATCCTTTCGTCGTGCCATCGCCGCGCGTCGTTTCGCCGCCGCTGCGATACTGCATCTCCAAGCCCACCTCGAGTTTTTCCTCTGGCAGGAGCACCGGCACCTCCACGCTTTGGGCGAAACCGAAACTGGTCGATTTGCGGCCGCCGGTCTCGCGTTCGACAAAAATGTTCAGCGCCGATTCGATGAGATGAGGAAAGTCATGCGACACGAGTAAGGCAAGCTGGGCCGAGTCACTCGTCGTGGGACTGAGCCCGAACCGATATTCGGCCGAGATCGCCGGGTTGAGCGGGAGCTTGTTCCAATCGGCCAGGGCGTAGCGTGTTTCGAGGGTGAAGCTGCGCTCCCGCGTCGCGCCCGCGATGTGCTCGACTTCGTTTTGCAGGCCCACGGTGAAACGCGCCGGCAGCCCCATTTCGATTTCCTGCCGGAAGAGCTGTGCCGGGGCGTCATGCCGGAAGATGGCGCCTTCGTATCCCGATTCGAGTTCGAAGCTGTAGGGCGAAAGGACGTAGGACTTGGTCAACGTGGAGATGCGGCCATGCGACAAATCCGGCGGGGCGCCATAGGCACTCGGCAACTCTTCAGCCTCGACGTTTATGTGGCGGCTTTCCGTTGTTTGCGCCCGCGAAGAAACCGGCGGGGTCAGCGCCGAAAGCACGAGGATGAAGGCAATCATCAATCTCTTGATCATTCAATTTCCTCCTCGCTCGGCGTCTATTCTTCCCGATGAGGGGTTTCTGCGTCGACCGGCGATGTCTGCCGCTTTTTCTCCAGATTTGGATTAACGTCCAGCCCTCTCATTCCACGTAACGCTCCAGGACGACGAGAAGCTCGCGCAGCTTCTTCTTTGCATCTCTGGGGCTCGCCGCATTCTCGATGCAGTTCTGCGCGTGCGAGTGAATCAGTTTTTCGGACAACGACTTGATCCCTTTTCGCGCGGAGACGAGTTGAGTGAGAATTTCGGCGCAATCTCTATCCTCCTCGATCATCCGATCGATCGCCTTCAGTTGCCCGCCGATCTTGCGCAATCGCAGCCGCAGAGCCTCTCGCTCCCCGACTGGATGCCGGTGTTCTTGAGACTTCTTCAAATGCAGGGATGCGTGGCGACCATGAACGCCTCCAAGCTTAAAGAAGGTAATTGCCAAGTCAAGGGGGATGGGGGTATGGTCTTTACCATGTCGGCCACCGCAGACGATCCCCAGCACGAAGCGCATCCTGCCCATGGATCGCCGGGGGAAGCTCACGATACTTCACATGATGGAAGCGCGCATGCCCACGTTCACGGCACCGGCTTTTTCGGATGGCTGCGCGGCTTTTACGGGCACTCCCATCGCGCCGCCGACAAGATCGATGAATCGATGGAGTCGAATGCCCGCGGAATCTGGGCTCTGAAAATTTCACTCATCGGTCTCGGCCTCACTGCGCTCTTCCAACTTCTTATCGTTCTGGCCTCGGGATCGGTTGCGCTCTTGGCCGATACGATTCACAACTTCGCCGATGCCGGCACCAGCATCCCGCTCTGGATTGCATTCGCGCTCACGCGGCGCGGCGCCAACCGGCGGTTCACTTACGGCTACGGGAAAGTGGAAGACGTCGCCGGCGTCGCCATCGTTCTGATTATTTTCTTTTCCGCCTGCGTGGCCGCTTATGAGTCGGTCAGGAAAATCATCCATCCGCAAACGATGTCTCACATTGGCTGGGTCGCGGTCGCCGCCATCATCGGCTTTGTCGGCAATGAGGCGGTGGCGGTTTTTCGCATCCGCGTTGGCAAGCAGATCGGTTCCGCCGCCCTGATCGCCGACGGCCAGCACGCGCGAGTCGATGGATTCACGAGTCTCGCCGTCTTGATCGGAGTTGGCGGCGTATGGTTTGGCCTACCTATCCTCGATCCGATCGTCGGTGTCCTGATTACCATCGCGATTCTCTTCATCGTGAAAGATGCGGCGCTTTCGATCTGGACGCGGCTCATCGACGGAATCGAACCAGAAATCCTAGACCAGATCGAACACGCACCGACCCATGTGGAAGGGGTGATGGGAGTGCACGACGTGCGCGCGCGTTGGATCGGTCATCGGGTTTACAGCGATGTCGCGATCAATGTCGATCCCGCGCTCTCGGTGCACGAGGCCGACGCCATTTCCCAAAAGGTCGAGCGCGCGTTGCGTGATCACATACGCTTGTTAGGCAGCGTCGTCGTGCGGGTCCGACCGGCGGAACAAAATTCCGCGCCTCAAGCACACTAAATCAATCGAATGGCAAAGCTGTGGCCGGCGATGCCGAAGCCGCGTGCAGCCAGGTCGTCTCCTTCGGTGTTCACGATCGAGTAATCCCGGTCGTAACTCTTCTCACCGCTCGGAGGGACAACTGCCGTGTCGTCCCTATCTTAATCGGGGACGGGACAGAGCCCGTCCCTCCAGTTCGCTTTTATCTCCGTCGAGTCGCAACCTGCTACTTCAATTGTCTATCGAGCGCCCGCATAACGGTGATCATCGAGACGAACTCGGCGCGGCCGCCTCCTTCATGATTTTAACAATCGTATCCTCCACTTCCTGCGCCACTTGTTCCAACTGCGGCACGTTGAACATGGCCAGAAGAATAGTTGGCTTTAATGTGGCCAGAACCGTTTTACCATTCTCCTCGTAGAGGGAGATCCGGCACGGCAGTGCTGTGGAGACGCTCATGTTTTGATCGAGAACCTTCTTGGCCTGTTGCGGCTGGCAGACCTCGAAAATCAGGCATTCACGAGCGAACTCCACGCCCTTCTTCACCATTGTCTCTTTGAGGTTGTGCACCTGCATGACGCCAAAATGATTGGCCTTAACGGCGTTCTCCAAAGCAGCCGAAGCCTCGTTCACGGTTTTGTTAGTAGATAGTTTGAACAGCATAGGTTTTCTTTGTTTCTTGGTTAATATTTCACTTCGTAGCAGCACCGGACGCTGAATCATTTTTTGGACAGCTTGTTAATAGCGACGACTAGCAGGACTACCACCAGGATGCCGACCACTGTCCAGACCCACATCTCTCCGCCCGCCCATCCACCCATCCATCCGTCAGTTTGGTTCATCATAAAGAGTCTTTGGTTAACTGTGTCTTTCTTTTGTTTTGTTGCTTCAGCGAACAACGTGTTCGCAAATTCATTTCTCGCTACGGTCGCTGGGCTCGTGCGCGCGGATGTTGTCCACAACAGCCCGACCACCGAAACGTGGAACTATTGCTGACCAGACGCGCGAAACGTGATTCCACCCGGTCCCTCCCCGACCTTGATGTTGTTGAGTACCTTTTGCGTCGCCGTATCAATGACGGAGACCGTGTTCGCGAAGGTGTTCGCAATGAAGGCACGGCTTCCACCATCGTTGATCACTACGCCATGCGCTCCCTGCCCTGTCTTGACCGTGGCCACCACACGGTTGCTAGCGGTCTCGATCACCGTAACAGTGTCGTCAGGGTTTGTCTCGCTGCCCTGGTTGGCGACATACACGTAGCGGCCATCCGGCGTGACGAAGACCTGGATGGGATTGCGACCGACCGGAACGGTGGCGATCGTCTTTCGCTGCGCGGTGTCGATGACAGCAACGCTGTTCTCATCTCTCAATGAGACGTAGGCGCGGCGACCGTCGGGCGTGAACCCGACCTGAACCGGCGCTTTGCCGACGGGAATCCGAGCGACCTCTTTGGACTCGGCTACGTTGATGACCGAGACGCTGTTGTCATTGACACAGGCGACGTAAATCTCGTGTCCGTCGGGACTCATCCGCAATCCGTGAGGGAATGCTCCAGTCTTGATCTCGCCAACGACCTTCTTCTGCGCCACGTCAACGATTAGAACATTGTTGTCCTTGGAGTTGTCCGCGTAAGCGAGCTTGCCTAGCTCATCAATAATGACGTGGGCCGGATCACGACCAATCTCGATGTCCGCCGCGCCTTCGGTGGCCATCGTTTCGGCATCCAGAATGAGCAGCCGCCCGCGCTCCATCTTCATCTTCGCCGCGTCCTGCTCCTTCATCTTTTCCATTCCACCCGCAGACCCGACGGCGAGGAGTAAGCGTCCGTCGCGCGAGATCTGAACGTTGTGGGGCATGATGCGCACGGCAACCTTCTTGACTCGTTCCGTGCGGAGATCAATCACACTAATGGATTCGCCCCGCTCATCCGCAGTATAAACGAAACCTGCCTGCCTGGATGGCACGGCGTCCCGTGGACTTTGCGCATGCAACACAGTGGCTGCGGCTATAGGCGCCAATATGGCGATGAGTCTGGTTATGGCTTTCATTTCTTTCCTTTAGTTTGTTTTTGTTTTCATTTGGGGCTGGCTGTCGGTGAACCGCTAATGTTACTTCTCGCTCCTTGTAGCTCGTTTGGCCGCTCAGGTTTGTTCGGGGTTTTTGTCCACTGTTGATTGCAAATGACGGCGATGGCGCTCATCGCCAACCAATATAACGGCCAGTCGATGTCGACGATGAGGCCCCGCCACCAAAAGAACGTCGTCACGAGGGCGCTCACCCAAATGGACATGCACCATTCGCAGGACAGTCCCTCTTTCGCCGAGGAATTAGGCCGCGGCACTCTTCTGATCTTGCGAAAAAGGTAAGCCGGGCCGTCCTCTTTCGAGACGAGCAGCGACAGCCGATACGTCGCGAGTCCGCCAAGTAATAGATAGAAGAAGTTCATTTTCCGTGGTCTTTGTGTTCGCTCTGCATCTGTTCGTGATAAGAATTCAGAATTCCAACTGCCAACCGCACCGGATGACCCAGCTCCTTTGCATGACGATGAGTCTGGTCATTTCTTTCATTGTTTTCCTCGCGCCGTTAGCGCCGAATCAACGCTGCCGCGGCGATAGCCAAGGAGCTTGCGCCTTTTGATCAGTTGCGCCGCCTGTGGCGGCACCATTTTTTCCCAGCTGGCGTCGCCCGCCCGGAGTTTCGCCAGAACATTCCGCGAGAAAATAGGCAAATAATTTTCCTCGTATCCGCGGATGGACTCGATGCAGCGATTCTTCAACAGATAGGAGTAAAGATCGCGGAGATGAGGGGTGACCTGGAGGTTGTCCGCCGTGATAAGCGGGCGTTGCCGGTTCTCACGCAAGGGATAAACGTAAAGTTTCAGCTCGTTTTTGAATAAGCGGCCAAAAGATTCCAGAATGCCGCCCTCCAAGTCCGCGTAATATTTTTCGTCAAAGATTTCTCTCAGGCTCGGCACACCCATGGCCAGCCCGACCTTCTTCTTGGTGTAATGAAAGAGATAACCCGCCAGCCGATAATACTCGCCGTAATTGGAGATCAGCACGGTCTTGCCCAGGGTGCCGAGAAGCTCCACGCGATCGAGAAAATCCTTGTGATCGATCTCCCCCTGGTCGGTGAGATTTTTGAGCGTCATTTCCATGAGCACAACGGGATCTTCCCCTTGCACGTCCGGCTCCTGCACAAACTGGGCGCGGGCGCACTCCAGCATGTCGATCGTGACGTTGGTGATCGGACGGAAACTGCCGCGTTCGACCAAAACCGGCTTTTTATAGAGCACCTCGGAGGCTAGGACCGCTTCACCGCCGGGCATGAACATGGCGGCGCCGGCCAACCCTTGCTGCACCAGTTGCAGACTCATGAAACGGTTGTCCACCTTGCGGAAGGCGGGACCGGAAAACCTGATCAAGTTGACCTGGAGTCGCTGGGGCGTCAGGTCATCGAGCAGCGAGCCAATCAACTTTTCGGGCTGCTCATGAAGATAAAGCGCGCCATAAACCAGGTTGACCCCGACAATCCCCAGGGCCGCTTGTTGCGGCAGGTTCTCCCGATCATTAAGCCGGACATGGATGATGATCTCCGACAGCTTCGCGCGTGGTTCATCCTGGAAGCGAATCCCAAGCCAGCCGTGCGAATCCTCCTCCCGCGTGTAACTGCGCGCCGCCACGGTATCGGCGAAGACAAAGAATTTGGTATGGGTGCCCCGTTCTTTATCCAACCGCTGCTGCAACAATTGAAATTCGTGGTCCAGCATACCTTCCAGGCGTTCGCGGCTTACATAACGGTCGCAGTGCCCGTAGATGGCGTTGCTCACCTTCATATCGTAGGCTGAAATCGTCTTGGCGATCGTGCCCGCGGCCCCGCCCACCCGGAAAAACCAGCGCGCAACTTCCTGTCCTGCTCCGATCTCGGCGAAGGCGCCGAATTTAGTCGAATCGAGATTGATTTGGAGCGCCTTCTGGTGAGTTCCCAAGGTCGCATCTTTTGCTGCCGCAAAATTCGGGCGTGACTCTGTCCTGCCCGTAAGGACCGGCCGCAAAAGTTTGCGCTTTCTTCTGCGGCCGGCCTCTCGATTGGCGGTAATGTCTTTCGCACTCATTGCGCGGTAGGTCTTTCCTCCAACCCAAGCGAATGGTGAGGGAACCCTGCCTTCATAGCGCTCATCAGACCCGAATTAAAACCGGGTTTGGTTTTACTTTACCTGTTTGTCCAGCGCCATCAGGACGCCATCGAGCTTCTTGAGGTTGGCTTCCGTGCCCGCCTGATCGTTGGCGTCGCCGGTCTTGTCCAGGTCCTCGGCGAGCTTCGTGATGTTCTTCGCGCTGCCTTCGACGCGCGCTTTTTTGTCAGCAGCGACTTTGGCGGGCAGAGCGTTCGCGAGATCGCGAATCATGAAGGCCTGGACGTGCACGTCTTTGAGTTTCTTGGCCTTCACGGTTTCCGTCAGCTCGCCGTGATGCTTGTGGATTTCCTGCAGGATGCCGTCAGCTGTGTTCGGTATCGTCATCTTGGTGGTTGCAGCGGCTTCTTCTTCCGCGGCGACGGCGATCTGCGAAGTGACTGCGGTAAAGGCAAACGCCGCGCTCGCGCCGATTGCCAGGAGTTTTATTTTCTTCATGTGGTTTTTTTCTTTGGTTTTGGTTTCGACAGAGCCGCGTTGATGCGACACCGAAGATTGTTGGGGTTACGTGCGGCGACCGGGAGTACCTACCGCCAGCTCAGTGGCGCCATTTGCTGGCACCAGTTCATGTGCCGCGCCTTCGCCAGCTGGCATCGGCTCCGCGGCGATCGCATCGAGCGGATCGATCTCTTCCTGCGCGATATATTTCTCCGCGGCCCGCCGTCCGAATTTGTAGAAGACGGCCGGTGTAACCGCCATGTCGAGAAAGGTCGAGCTGATCAGCCCGCCAAGAATTACGACAGCCACAGGATACAGAATTTCCTTGCCCGGTTCATTCGCGGCGAGTACCAGCGGGATCAGAGCCAGTCCTGCGACTGCAGCGGTCATCGTCACGGGCACGAGCCGTTCGAGCGAGCCGCGCACGATCATCTGTTTGTCGAATTTTTCTCCCTCGTGTTCCATCAAATGGATGTAGTGCGAGATCATCATGATGGTGTTGCGTGAGGCGATGCCGGCGAGCGTGATCAAGCCGACGAGCGTCGCGATCGAGACCTTGCCAACCATCAGCCAGGTCAGAACAAGACCGCCGATGAACGCGAGCGGAATGTTGAGCAAAATCTGCGCGACGATCATGGTCGAACGGAAATGCGAGAAGAGCACGAGAAACATCGTCGCGAGGGTTGCGATGGAGAGAATGCCGATGAGCCGGGTCGCTTCCTGCTGACTTTGGAATTGGCCTTCGTAGCTGATGAAAAATCCGTTAGGCAAATGGACCTGGGCGTTGATTTTGGTTTCAATCTCATTCACGACCGCGCCCAGATCGCGCCCACTAACGTTGGCCTGCACGACGATGCGCCGTTGCACATTTTCGCGATTGATGATGTTCGGGCCTTTGCCTTCCAGAACATCCGAGATCAATGCCGTCGGCACTTTCTGGCCTTTCTCCGTGTCGATCAGCATCCGGCGGATTGACTCCGCGTCACCACGCGCGCTTTCGCCGTAACGAACGTTCACATCGTAACTGCGCTGGCCATCGAGAACCTGCGCCACGGTGCGGCCGTTCAATGCCGTTTCCAGTTCGTCATTCAGCTCGCCAACCTGGACGCCGTAGAGCTTGGCCTTGTCACGGTTCACTGCGATTTTTATCTGCGGCATCAGCACCTGCTTCTCGATCTGCAAGTCCACGATGCCGGGAATCGTTTTCATGACTCCCTCCACTTGCGCCGCGGCCGCGCGCAGCGCGTCGAGGTCCTGGCCGAAAATTTTCACTGCGATCTGCGCGCGGACGCCGGAGAGCAGATGGTCGAGCCGATGTGAAATCGGCTGGCCAACGCTCACGACCACGCCCGGAATCTGGCCAAGCTTATCCCGGACGTCTTCGAGGATCTGCTCGCGTTTGCGCCCGGTCTTTTTGAAATCGACGTCGATCTCGCTGTAATGAACGCCCTCGGCATGTTCATCGAGCTCAGCGCGGCCGGTGCGACGACCCGTTGAAATAACTTCCGGCACGCTGAGCAAAAGTTTTTCGGCAATCTCGCCGATGCGGTTCGACTGTTTGAGCGAAGTGCCGGGCGCAGAAAGGACGTTGATGGTCGCCGTGCCTTCGTTGAACTCCGGCAGAAACTCTTTGCCCATCATCGGGTAGAGCGCGAACGACCCGAGCACGAGCACGAGCGCGATTCCCATGATTAGCCAGGGATGCTGCAAGGTGTGTTTAAGAATGTAACGCTCGTCGAAACCTTTTAATTTCCGCACGAGCCAGCCATCTTTTTCATGCGTCATCCGCTTCATTCGCGGCAGCAAATACGCGCAGAGCGCGGGAATGACCGTGAGCGAGACAAGGAACGAAGCGATCATCGCCACGATCGTTGCCACGCCGATCGGCGCGAAAAGCCGGCCTTCAATGCCGCCGAGTCCGAAGAGCGGAATGAATACTAAAATGATGAGCAGCGTCGCGTAGAGAATCGAGTTCACGACTTCGGAGGAAGCATCGAACACGACCCGAAGCACTGGCGCCGGTTTCGGTTTGTGACGGTTCTCGCGCAGTCGTCGAAAAATATTTTCCACGTTCACGATCGCGTCGTCCACGACCATGCCGATGGCCACCGCGAGGCCGCCCAGAGTCATCGTATTGAGCGTGATCCCGGCCCATTTGAAATAAAGGATGGTGATCACAAACGAGAGCGGGATCGCCGTGAGCGTGATCAACGTGGTGCGGAAGTTGAGCAGGAATAAAAACAGAATGATCACGACCATGATGGCGCCGTCACGGATTGCATCCTCGACGTTGGCGATGGCCGCTTTGATGAAGTTGCCCTGCTTGAAGAGCGGCGTGACTTTCACGTCGGGCGGAAAACCTTTTTGCAATTCGGCCAAAGCTTTCTCGACTTCGGCCGTCAACTTGATCGTGTCAGCCCCCGGCTGCTTTTGCACTGAGACGATGACCGCGGGCGCGCCGTTCACGCCCGCGTCGCCGCGCATCACCTGCTTGCCGAATTTCACTTCGGCGACGTCTCTCAAAAGAATGGGCACGCCTTTGCGCGTCTCGACGACCGCGCTGGCGATATCATCGACATTCGTGGTGCGGCCAATGTTGCGGATAAGCGCCTCCTGGTTTGCACCCTCCAGGAATCCGCCGGCCGTGTTGACCTGCGATTTCTCCGCCGCGTCCATCACCTGCTTCAGGGTGACTCCGTAGGCGGCCATCTTTTCCGGAGAAGCGAGCACCTGATATTGCTTCACGCCGCCACCGATGGGAATGACTTGAGAGACTCCCGGAATCGTGAGCAACCGCGTACGCACGGACCAATCGGCCAGACTGCGAATGTCCATCGGCGCGGTCTTTCCGTTCTCGCTCGAAAGACCGATGAGCATGATCTCGCCCATGATCGAGGAAATCGGACCCATGATCGGCGTGACGCCCTTCGGCAATTTTTCCGCCGCGAGCTGGAGGCGTTCCTGCACGAGCTGGCGCGC
>JBKJNW010000136.1:0-9447 GCA_046593335.1 Chthoniobacterales bacterium
ACGAGCACCGTATCGCTGGCGCCGTTGCCGATAATGAAGCCGGCGATGAGGACATTGTCGTCCGTCTGCACGAAACCGCGGGTGCTGGTATTGGCGAGGGAAGATTTGGCCGCGGGATCGAGGTCGTAAGCTTCCACCAGCCCCACGCCGGTGCCGCCGCTCTGCCCGCGAAGAATGAAAGTATAAGAGCCGGGAGCGAGCGTGCTGAGAATCGCAGATTCTTTGTCGTCGGCCGGGGCGAGACCGGTGGCCTCAATCTCGGTTTGTTGCGCGTCCTTCCAGTTGTCGTTGCTCGCGAGGAGCGCGCCATCCTGGAAAAGTTCAAGCACGGGATCGCTCAGCGTGTCGGCGAGAGGCACGCCATTGAGCGCAATCGAAGGGCCCAAGCCCCTAACGATGACGGTTTTGGCTTCGGTGCCGGTCACAATGAGGCCGCCGATCAGGACATTTTCATCCGTCCCCACCGGGAGACGTGCGGAAAGATTCAACGACTGGGCCGGCGTCGTCGCGGTCCCGTTCAGTAAATCGAAGGCGGCCGAGGCGATCTGGTAATGCCCGGCGGTCGTGGGATGGATGTCGTCCCAGAAAAGGTATTGGTCCGGGTCCACGGCCTGGGCCTGGGAAACGTCGCTGATGTTGACGAAACCGACGTCCTCCGGGTTTGCCGCCAGGCGGTAGAAGAGCCCGAAAATATCGTAGCGATAAAGCGCAATCGTGATCCCCTCTCCCGCGAGAGTGCTGACGGCCGCGTCGAGCTGGATATTGAATTCCTGCCGATACTCGGCCGAACCCGCATCCAAAAGCGCCGCTTTCGGAATGTCGTCCTGGTAGTTGGGAACCAGCCCGAGAGGCGGAACGTTAGGCACCAAAATGTGATAGGCCCCCGCCCGCGCCAGCTGCTCGACCAGGCCGGCGACACGTTGCGCCGTCGCGAGCACGTTGGCGGAGCTGGGATCGTCAAACAAATCGTTCCCGCCGCCCCAGACGATGTAGAGAGCAGCCGGATCGACGGTTTGTTTCGCGAGGTAATCGTCGACCTGTTTTCCGAGGTTATCGATCGTAATGGAGAGATCGCCGCCGAGGAAGGGCTGTGGATTGGAAATCACAGTGCGGTCGCTCGCGCCCGCGATCGTGGTCGCGCCGCCAAAAGCGTAGTTCGTTCCGCCGTCCAGGCTGTTCGTCGCGGCGGGAAGCCCGAGGAAAGTTTCGGCCAGTTGTTCGTGCCAGGTGCCGCTATAGCTGCGCGAGGGCGGGAGAGTCAGCAGGCTGTTGGTGAAGCGCCCATCCGCATAATTAAAGGTCAGGCTCGGGAAACTGATGAAGACGGATTTATTCTCGACGACATGCTGGATGTTGCCGTTGTCGGAAAGGCTGTCGCCAAAGACGATGACTTGCGAAAAAGCGGGAGCGGTTTGGGCAGCAAGCCGGTCAAGCAACAGCGCCAGCGCGCAGAGCACAAAAATGAAGCGCATGTAGACGTTTCGCTGTGCGAAACGCGAGTTGTCGAGTTGTCGAGTTGGAATGGCCTGAAGCCGCTGACGGATCCTTGGGCCGCGTTTCGCAGAGCGAAACGTCCACTAGGGCTGGCGTCGGCTTGGCTTACTTTTTCTTGGCTTCGCCGGGACGATAATCTTCCTCGGCGGCTTCGAAAGCCTTCTCGAGTCCAACCATGTCTTCGCCCGGGCGGAAGTTGTCGAACGCTTCGGATTCGCGTTTGAGTTCTTCCTCGGAATAATTCGCGGCCTTGATCGAGAGACCGATGCGGCGCTCGACTTTGTCGACCTTAATGACGCGGGCTTCGACTTCCTGGCCGACCTTGAGCACGTCTTTCACTTTCGCGACGTGATCTTCGCTCAACTGGGAAATGTGAACCAGGCCGTCGATGTCGTCCTGCAATTGGACGAAGGCGCCAAAGCTGGCCAGCTTCGTGACCTTGCCGGTGACGAGGTCGCCGATCTTGTACTTGGTGTCGATTTCTTTCCAGGGATCGTCACTCAGTTGTTTGAGGCCGAGACTGATCCGCTGGTTGGTCTTATCGATGTCGATCACTTCCGCTTCGACTTCGTCGTTCTTTTTGAATACCTCCATCGGGTGATTGATCTTGCGCGTCCAACTCAAGTCGGAGACGTGGATCATGCCGTCGATGCCGTCTTCCAGTTCCACAAAAGCGCCGTAGGCGGTCATGTTGCGGATCTGGCCCTTCACCCGGCTGCCGATGGTAAACTTCTTCTCAATCTCATCCCACGGGTTGGCTTCGAGCTGGCGCAGGCCTAACGAAATTTTCTGCTCTTCCTTGTTCACGCCGAGGACGACGGCTTCCACTTCCTGACCAACGGTGAGGATGTCCGACGGGCGCATGATGCGCTTTGTCCAGGAAAGTTCGGAAACGTGGATCAGGCCTTCGACGCCTTCTTCCAATTCCACAAACGCGCCGTAAGGCACGAGGTTGGTGATCTTGCCTTTGACCTTCTGCCCCGCTGGGAAACGCTCTTCGATCTGATCCCACGGATTCTTCTGGGTCTGCTTCAGGCCTAACGAGACGCGCTCTTTCTCCTTGTTGATGTCGAGGACGAGGACTTCGAGCTGCTGACCGACTTTGAGCAATTCGCTCGGATGACCGAGGCGGCCCCAGGTCATGTCGGTGATGTGGAGGAGGCCGTCCATGCCGCCGAGATCGATGAAGGCACCGAAATCGGTCAGGTTCTTGACCGCGCCGGAGACAGTGTCGCCGACCTTCACGCCCTCGAGGAATTTCTGGCGTTTTTCGCTGCGCTCCTGCTCAATGAGCTCGCGGCGGCTGAGGACAACGTTTTTGCGGTCGTCGTTAATTTTGACGATCTTGAAATCGTAGGTGTTGCCAACGAACTGCTGGAGATCGCGCGGCGGGATAATGTCGATCTGGGAAGCGGGAAGGAAAGCTTCGACGCCGATGTTGACCATGAGGCCGCCTTTGACGACGGACTTCACTTTGCCTTTGATCAGGCCGTCGCCAGCGAAAACCTGGGCGATCTTATTCCAGTTCTGACGGTAGGCGGCTTTCTCCTTCGAGAGAACGACCATGCCTTCATCGTTTTCGAGACGCTCGAGGAGTACCTCGACTTCGTCCCCCACTTCGAGCGACTCGATGTCGTCGAACTCTGCCGACGGGATCACTCCCTCCGACTTGTAACCAATATCCACGAGAACTTCCCGTGGCCGAATCTCCAGAATGCGTCCTTTGACGATGCTGCCTTCTTTGAAGTCCTTCATCGACTTCGCCATCAAATCCTGCATTTGCAACATAACGGTGTGTGACTCTCCTGGTGAGGCGGGGCTCGGTGGTTATAAGCAGCAGCGACAATCGCCAACTGTTCCCGCGGAAAGGGGATGGAAAGTAGTCACGTTCCAAGGCGCGGTCAACTGGGAGCCAGAATCGGTTTGCTCCCCACTGTCGCCGCCTATAGTTGCGCAATCATGAGTTGGAGCACAAGTGAGGCACTGACCGACTCAACGAACTAGACATAGGCTGGTTGCAGCCAAATGGGGAGCGCAGGTAGTCGCTCCGTTTGAACATACCGCATGATTAAATATTTTCTGGGCGCCTTCCTCGGTGCGGTATTGCTTTCCTCACCTCTTTTAGCCGCTCCGCCATCGGCCGAACAACAAGTTCTCGAAGCGATCAAGGCTCCGGGCTCGACGGTCGTCCACCTCTGGGCGCCGTGGTGTGGTAATTGCCTGGCCGAATTGAAAAGTGGCGGGTGGACGAAGGTCGTTAAAGAAAACCCCGAGGTGAAATTCTATTTCGTCTCGGTCTGGAACGGCGGCGAGGATGGCCGCGCCACCCTGGCGAAATATGAGATCTCGCAGCAATCCAACGTGACGATCGCGGCCGACCCCGGCCTGCGCGGCTCAGGGCACATCAAGCAATTTGCCGGGCTGCCCGTGAGCTGGATCCCGACGACCTGGATTTTCAAGGGCGGCGACCTTCGCTACGCTTTGAACTACGGCGAAATTCGTTTTCCGATACTCCAGCAGCTGATTTCCGACAGTAATTCCGGCTGGGATCACTAGCGACGGCGGGGACGAAATTGGAGTTGCCAGAGCGGAAGGCGTGTAGCATCTTCCCCGTCCCCTGCGCCCCCCGGCGATTGCAAACTACCTATGTCCAACACGATCGAATTAGTGCCTGAGTTGCTCGAAGCCGGCGTCCATTTTGGCCACCAGACGAAGCGCTGGAACCCGAAGATGAAGCCCTTCATTTTCGAAAAGCGCAACGCCATCTACATCATCAATCTCGATGAAACGGTGAAGCAGTTGCAGCTCGCGACCGATTTCCTGCAGCAGGTGACGCAGCGGGGCGGCAAAATCCTTTTCGTCGGCTGCAAAAAGCAGGCGCAGGAGGCGGTCAAGGAAGCGGCTTTGGCTTGCGGTCAATACTACGTCAATCAGCGCTGGCTCGGTGGCACCCTGACGAATCTTACGACCATTCGGAAAAGCATCGGACGCTTGAAATATATCGAGGAGATTGAAGCCTCGCCCGACTTCAAGAAAATGGGCAAGCAGGAGCTCGCCGCTTTGGGTCGCGAAGCGGCCAAGTTGCGCCGCAACCTTGAAGGCATTCTGGAAATGTCGCAGCTCCCAGATGCCCTCATCATCATCGACACCACCCGTGAGCAGAATGCAGTGAACGAAGCGCGCCGTCTCGGTGTGCCAATCGTCGGCATTGTCGATACCAATGCCGATCCCGAAGTGATCGACTATCCGATCCCCGGAAACGACGACGCCATTCGCGCCATCCGCGTGATGTTGCAGAAGCTCGTGGACGCGATTGTTTCGGCCAGCGGCGAAGCGCGCATGCGCGAAGAAGTCGAGATGGCCGGCGTCTCGGCCTAACGACAGTAGTGGAGAGAGGGTGGTTGAGAGTCGAGCGGCTCCCGACTCTCCGGACCCTTCCCCTCTGACTCCTCGGCTCTCAACAACTTAAACTTTTCTCTCACATGGAAATTAATCCCCAAACCGTTAAACAGCTGCGCGAAAAAACCAACGCCGGCTTCATGGATTGCAAACGCGCCCTGACCGAAGCGGGCGGCGATCTCGAGAAAGCCGAGACCCTCCTGCGCACTAAGGGCATCGCGAGCGCGGGCAAGAAGTCCTCGCGGGCAACCAAGGAGGGAATCGTCGCCTCCTATATTCATCTCCAAGGCAAAGTCGGGGTTCTCGTGGAAGTGAATTGCGAGACCGATTTCGTGGCCAAGAACGAAGGCTTCCGCGCTTTCGTCAAAGACATCACCCTCCACATCGCGGCCGCTCAGCCTCTCTACGTTAGCCGCGACGAAGTGCCGGCGGCGACGGTGGATTCGGAGCGCGCGATTTATGCCGCGCAGGTGAAAGGCAAACCGGAGAACGTGCTCGCGAAGATCGTCGACGGGAAACTCGATAAATTTTACAGCACTGTCTGTTTGCTGGAGCAGGGCTTCATCAAAAATCCCGACCTCACGATCAAGGAATTGATCGCGTCGAAAATTGCCGAGATCGGCGAGAACATCGTTATCCGCCGTTTCACGCGTTATTCCGTCGGTGAACCTCTCGGTCAGGAAGAATCCCCGGCCGCAGAGTAGAAAACCTCTGACATTTCGACCGGCTGCTGTCCTTGGTCGCTGCGTCCGACCCGGCGCCCGGCCCGAAAAGGCGAAACCCGCCAACCAACGTTTTCACGTCAGCGGGCGGGCCCTCGCAGTCGAAGCTCTTTAGGGGCTGGTAGGAGGCACCTGCGGGATGAAGGTGAAAGGCGGCACGTCCGGAAGCGAAGGGGGAGGTCCTTCCGCGGGCGCTTGCGCTTCATCGAGGCCCTCCGCCGGGATGTCTTTGTTATCGAGAATGTCTTTCCCGTCGTACATTTCTTTCCCATCAGCCGAGACGGCCTGGCTGGTCCCGCTGGCAGTGCGATTCGCCGGGCCAAACGCCGCAACTTGCGCGATAGAAAATGCCTGACCCCGAGCGGCCGGGTGCCATTTGAGCATGACGTAACGACCAGCCACCTCGGTGAAGTTGACCGACGCCCGGCCTTCGCCCGTGCTGACGACGGAGCCAACTGGCTTGAGGCCGGCAAACGCCTGCTCGGTAATTTTCAGAGATGACGGGAGGTTGGCACTTTGCCCAACGTTTGCGATCTGCTGCACGCTGGCCTCTTGCGCATCCGAGCTGCCGGCCGGCAGTTGATTCAAAACGTAGAAGTCGACGCTGCCCGACTGGGAAGCATAGATGGCCGACAGACGGCTCAGGTTACGTTCCCGGCCAAGGTCAATGACTGCCGTAGGAGAAGCATCATCGTCCGCGAAGTGGAAGGCTGTTGCCGGCTGGTCGTCGATCATGGCGTTGACCCGGTTCACGTCGCCCGAGCTGACATAGAGCGCGCGAGCTCTTGCGTGGACGTCGCTGAAATTGAAGTTAATCAGCGCGAAGCTCTCGGAGTTTTCCTCGAAACTTACTTTGCGCGGGCGCGGCATGGTGAAATCAGAGAGCGCAGGCGTCGCATAAACCCCAAAAGCCGCGATGCGACCGGATTGTTTGACATTAAAAGTCAACTTCACGTACTTCGCCTCGCCCGGGCCGATTTTGGTCGCGACAGCTCCCTGCGCCAGCTCGCCACTCTGCACCTGCCGCCATTCCGGGCTGCTTTCCGGCACATCCGCGTTAGAAATAGCAATCGTCACTTCCCCTTGGACGCCTTCATTCAAGAAGGAAACGCTTTGGATGTTCTCAATGTTAGGCAAGGAAACGAGAATCGAGGAAGCTCCGGCCGGCAGTTGATAGCCCGTGGTCGGATCGTCGCAGAGCAGCGCTGCGGCGGAAGTGTTCTGATCCTGACCGTTGGAGCTCAGCTGGAGCTTGGCCAGCGAACTATTTTCCGGGGTCGCTTTCACCGCTGCTCCGAAATGGAAGCGAGCCAGATTCTCGGGATACTCGGGCGCCTGGTGCACAGTCAAAGGCGGCGCTTTCTGCAGGACGACGTCTGCCGCCATGCCGACAGAGGGTCCTAGCAAAAGAACGGCGACGAGACTTTTGGCAGAGGAGGATATTGTGTGCAGTTTCATATAATTTCCATACTTACAAAAACGGATAGTAGGAGAATCTCGGCTCAGTTGGCAATGAAAATCTGCAACCTCCGAAAATATTTTGAAGCGCCCGCGTCTGAATCGCACCGCGGCAAGCAACTGGCCCGTTTCGCCCCCAGGGAAAGGGGTGAAACCGTCCTGTGTCAGCGCCAGACAGGCGGCTAAAGTCTTCGTGAAACCGGGAGCAACCGCCAGCTGTGCAAAACTACCTTACGACTTCCTCAGCCGCCCCCAAGGGGGACAAGAGAGGGTGCGTTAATTCTGCGCTACAAGAGTCGTCGGGGCAGCGCGGAATTTGCGGGTGCCTTCGTAGGCATAGAATGGAATGTAGGATCGCCGCCCCACTTCCCGACCGCGATAGGCCCGCCAATTGATCGTCGGATCCAGAACGTAAGTGCCGGTTTCGGTGTCCCATTCCAACCAGGCATGGGTGGAACGGCTGGTCGCCGCCCGTTTTCCGATGACGAGGCGAACGTTCGAAGCGCCATGGGATTGCATTCTCTCGTAGAGCGCGACCGCCTTGGCCTTACAATCGGCCGGGGCGCCGGATTCGGTTTCCACGGGAGTCTTCCACTCTTTGGTAAAGCCGTAAGGAATGGAGCGCAGATCGCCAATCCAGTGATTCACAATTCCCAAGGAGAGTTCATGGTTCGCCCGCCGACTTTCCCCGGCCAGGAAGGGGCGGATTCGGCTCATTTGATTATCGTAGGGCGTGTTTGTTACGCTCAGGAGAATCGTTTGCCCAAAACAGGAGACGCAGGAGAATCCGATGGCGGCGAGGAGAAAAAGGAAGAATCGCTTGAGGGCAAAAGGGTTTACGCTTACAAAAACCATAATATCTATGTTTTCTATAAGCAGCGCCCGTGCCAGCCAGCCGCACGCCAAACACCAATCGCAAGTTCCGTTCCCCGCGCGGTTTTTCTTGCTGGCAGCAATGGCTCGATTCCCGCGACGAATGGCCTCCCATCTCGGAAGGAAGCAGCAAGAGATTCGGCCAGATCATCTCAAACGAGGCAGAGCCGTTTCGGAGGACCGTACTGAATGCTCATCAAGTATCCCCAGCGAACATTGCATACCGGGGTGGAGGACGAGAAGAAGTTGGAGCGCAGTTGCCACTCCGCCGGCGCTTACATCGCCCCGATGTAGAAGTCGGATTCGACCATCAGCGTAAAGTGCTCCTCGAAAGGAACTAAGCTTAAACGAACCCGAAGGCCACTCTCGTCGTTTGAGAGAAGGCGGCTGCCGTCAAAAAAAAGCGATGAACCGGTTGGCTCGACGCCAACCGTCATCGCTATTTGCAAACCGCTTAGGAGTCCCGCCCCTAGTGCGAACCGTTGCCGATGATCGTAATCGAAGGATCCTGCGCCAGGATTCCTTCCGTTGTGAAGCGGCCGGTACGGTCTATTTCCTCGCGGGTATAGACGCGCAACTGCCCAACCGTGTTAGTGCCAATGGCTTTCACCTGGACTCGCTTCGGAATGCGCGAGCCCGTCACAAAAACGAGCTTGTCGTCTTTTGCGTCCTTATCCTTCTTCTGCCCCAGCACCGCAGGAGCCAGCGGATCCGCTGCTGCGATCCCAATTCCAACGAGACTCACGACGGCGATGCCGAGCGCCAGTTTTAACGTTTTCATGAAAGAAGGTACGCTCAATAGGATAGAATTCAATGGCGGCATGGCTTGCCAGTGTCCTTTCTTCCCCAAGCCGCTCCCCCGCAAGGCGGCCTTTCTTTCCAAAGCAACCGCAAGGATTAGTCCGCCACGTGCACACCCTCCGAGGCGGTGAGTTTCTCAAATAGTTCGCTCAGGCGTCGCGTCGTGGGCCCGATTTCGCCCTCCCCGATCGTTCGATCGTCGACCCGGGTGACGCCCGCCAGCTCGCCCATCGTTCCCGTGCAGAATACTTCATCCGCGCGATAGACGTCTTCGATCGTCAGGTAGGTTTCAACGCGGGGGATTTTCTCCGCAGCGCAAATCTCCAGGACCGTCGCGCGCGTAATTCCTTCCGGGCAGGCGACGACCCGGCTGGTCGCGACCTCACCGGAGCGCACCAGGAAAATGTGCGTCGCATTGGTTTCCGCGACGTGGCCGGACAGATCGAGCATGAGTGCGTCGTCCGCTCCGGCCTGGTTCGCCTCGATTTTGGCTAGGATGGAATTGAGCAGATTGGCGTGATGGATTTTCGGATCAAGCACCTCCGGCGGCGGGCGGCGCATTTTACTCGTGATCAACCTCAGGCCGCTTTTCGCATAAACGGGCGCCTTGTGCTCGGCCAGGATGATAAAGGTCGGGCCACTCTGGTTCAGCCGCGGGTCCATCCCAGAAGTGATCTTTTCCCCTCGCGTCAAAGTGAGG
>JBKJNW010000053.1:0-14923 GCA_046593335.1 Chthoniobacterales bacterium
CTGCACGTTGATTTTCACGCCGTCTCGATGGACGAAATGATCGAGGCCGATGTGCCGCTCGAACCGCAGGGCATTCCGGAAGGCGTCAAGACCTTCGGCGGACTCCTCGAGCAGAACATCCGCTCGCTCGAAATCGAGTGTCTCCCGCGCGATCTCCCCGATGTCATCACCGTCGACGTCTCACATCTTTTGATTGGCGACTCTATTCACGTGCGTGAACTTCCGTTGCCGGAGGGCGTCACCACCCGGGTGCCGGCTGATTTGACCGCGTTCTCGGTCCTCGCGCCGAAGGTGGAAGAAGAGCCGGTCGCCGCTTCCACCGAACCGGCTGCTGCGCCGGAAGTGATCACGGCGAAGAAGGAAGAGCCGGAAGGCGCGCCTGCGAAAGAGAAGGACGCCAAGAAGTAATATCCGCGCCCTTGCGCCGGAGCGGACGTGAACGAAACAGCCGCGCCCATTCGACTGATCGCTGGCCTTGGCAATCCGGGGCGCGAATATCAGCGCACGCGCCACAACGTCGGCTTCATGGTGCTCGATCGCCTCGCTGCCGATGCGCAGCTGCCTTGGGATTTCTCGTCGAAGTGGAACGCGGGCTGGGCCAAAAGCGACATGATCATGGTTAAGCCAGCCACTTTTATGAACCGGAGCGGGGAAGCCGTCGCGGCGATCGCAAATTTTTACAAAATCGCGGCTGCGGAAGTACTGATCGTGCTCGACGACCTTTCCCTGCCGCTCGGCCGGTTACGAATCCGAACGCAAGGGAGCTCTGGCGGCCACAACGGGCTCGAGTCAGTGATCGAGCATTTCGGGACCGAGGCGATCCCGCGGCTGCGGGTGGGAATCGGCGCGGCCCCCTCCCACGGCGCGGTAGATTACGTGCTGGGACGCTTTTTTGAAGAAGAACAGCCGGCCCTCGATGCCTCCCTCAAACGCGCCGCCGAAGCGGTGAAGTGCGCGGTCGACAAAGGACCGATTGCTGCGATGAATGTTTTCAACCAACCACCTGAAGAAATATGAAGAATCGTTATGAAGCGTTGCTCGTGCTCAACACGCAGGGCAAGGATGACAGTGTGAAGGATATCGTCGACCGCCTCGAATCCGAATTTCAAAAAGAAGGCGCCCAGATCGAGCAGGTCCAGAAAATGGACAAGCGGCAGTTTTCCTACGTCGCGGGTGATCTCGATGCTGGTTTCTACGTGAACTTTATCTTCCACGCCGACTCGCAGCTCATCACCAAACTGCGTTCCAAGTTCAAGCTCGACCCGGAAGTCTATCGCCAGCACTACCAGAAGCTGCGCGAGAAAAAAGAAGCGCCGGCGAAAAAGAGAGTCGCGGCCGAGAAGTAGAATCGCTAGAACGGTCGCATGGCCAATCTCAATAAAGTCCTCCTCATGGGCAACCTGACCCGTGACCCCGAAGTGCGTTATACGCCCAAGGGCACGGCGGTTGCGGAACTCGGCATCGCAGTCAACCGCGTCTATTCCGGCGAGAACGGAGAGAAGCGCGAAGAGGTCACCTTCGTTGACGTCACGGTCTGGGGCCGCACGGCGGAAAATGTCGGCGAATATCTCAAGAAAGGCCGGCCGGTTTTCGTCGAAGGCCGTCTCCAGCTCGATTCCTGGGAAGACAAAACATCCGGCCAGAAACGCAACAAGCTCAAGGTCGTGGCGGACAACGTGCAATTTCTCGGCTCCCGCGGCGGGGCCGGTGCTGCCGGTGGTGGCGAGCCCGATGAAGGCGAAGAAGCGCCTCGCTCGCGCCCGAGCAGCGGTGGACGCAGCTCAGCCCCGCCAAAAAGCGCGCCCGCGGGCGAGCCGGACGACGACGACATTCCGTTCTGATTCGGCGCGCCTTTGCGCCTAACGAAAGCGCCTCCCACTTCGGCTAAACCCGATGAACAGCACCGAGGCTTGCATCGCGCTTAATATGGTCGCGGGCATGGGCCCCGTCCGGTTGCGCAAGCTCCTCGAAGTCTTCGAAACGCCGGAGCGCATCCTGGCGGCGAAGCGAAGTGAGCTGCGAACGGTCGACGGCATCGGCAACGACGTCGCGGAAAAGATCGCGAACTGGGAAAGCACGGTCGATCTCCCGGCAGAGCTGGCGCGCATCCGCGATTTCGGGGCCGAGGCGATCACCGCGCAGTCGCCAGTTTATCCGCGCCAGCTGCGCGAGATCCATGCGCCGCCTATCGTGCTTTATGTCTGGGGCGAACTGACGGAACGCGATCAACATGCGATCGCCGTCATCGGCTCCCGCCGCACCAGTCATTACGGCGGGGAGTGCGCGAAGAAGCTTTCCTACCAGCTCGCTTACTCGGGCCTGACCGTGATCAGCGGATTGGCCCGCGGGATCGATACCGCGGCGCACCAGGGCGCGCTCGCGGCTAAGGGCCGCACCATTGCCGTCATCGGTTCCGGTTTAATGAAACTTTATCCGCCGGAAAACGCCGCCCTCGCGGACAAAATCCGGAGCGGCAACGGCGCCGTCATTTCTGAATTCTCCATGGCGGTCGAGCCGGACCGTCAGACGTTCCCGATGCGCAACCGGATCATCAGCGGCTGGAGCCACGGCATTCTCGTCGTCGAAGCCGGGCTGAACAGCGGCGCGCTGATCACGGCCTCACAGGCGATCGAGCAGGGCCGTTCCGTCTATGCAGTTCCCGGCCACATCAATGCCCCGAGCGCGCACGGTTCCAATCGCCTCATCCAGCAAGGCGCCAAGCTCGTCATGGACGCGAGCGACATTCTCGATGACCTGCAAATCCTGATCCCGGAGAGGGAAAAGCTGCCGGAAGCGGCCGCCCGCCCGTTGCCGGAACTGAGCGCGGAAGAGCGCCTTGTTTACGAAGCGATCCGGCCGACCGAGACGCCGATCGACCAGATCGCGGTGACGAGTGAGCTCCCGGCCGCGACCGTTTCCTCCGTGCTGTTGCGGCTGGAATTGAAACGGCTGGTCAAACAGTTGCCCGGCAAGTATTTCGTCAAACTTTCCTAATCCCGCTCGTGCGCTGACCCGATCGAGCACCATCACGAGCAGGAGCACGAGCGCGAGTGGGACTTGCAAACCCCGCCAACGAGGTCTAGTTGGCAACCCTTCATGGCCAAAACCCTCATCATTGCCGAAAAGCCGAGTGTCGCCGCGGACATCGCGCGCGCCCTCGGCAAAGTCCCCAAGCACGGCGATTACTTCGAGAACGACCAATACGTTGTCTCCTCCGCCGTCGGCCATGTCGCCGAACTCCTCATGCCGGAGGACATCGACAAAAAGAAATACGGCTTCTGGCGGCTCGAGACCCTGCCCATCATCCCGGAAAAATTTGAGCTGAAGCCGAGCGAAGATGCGAAGGGCAAATTCGCGATGCTCAAGAAGTTGCTCGCGCGCAAGGACGTATCCGAAGTGGTCAACGCCTGCGACGCCGGCCGCGAAGGCGAGCTGATTTTCAATAACCTCTGCCGATTGGCGAAAAACAAACACCCGGTCAAGCGGCTCTGGCTGCAATCGATGACCCCGCAGGCGATTCGCGACGGCTTCCAACATCTGCGCGACGGCGCGGAAATGCAGGGTCTGGCCGACGCCGCCCGTTCCCGGAGCGAGAGCGATTGGCTGATCGGGATCAACGGCACCCGCGCGATCACGAAACGAATGTTCGGCTCTCGCGCGGGCAACGTCGCGTCCGTCGGCCGAGTGCAGACTCCGACTCTCGCGATGGTTTACGCCCGGGAACTCGAGATCCGGAATTTCAATCCGCGCGATTACTGGCGGGTGACGGCGAAGTTTGAAATCGCCAAGGGCAATTACGAAGGCGTCTATCAGCGGCCGGAATTTAAAAAGAACGACGACGAGCATAACCGGATCGATCGCCTCTGGGAGCATGCGGCGGCCGAGCAGGTGCTGTCCGACTGCCAGGGCCAGCCGATGGCGGCGGTCTCCGAGGAAAAGAAGAGCAGCACGCAGATCGCCCCGCGGCTTTACGATCTCACCACCCTCCAGCGCGAAGCGAACGGCCGCTTCGGTTTCTCGGCCAAGCGCACTTTGCAGATCGCGCAGGCGCTTTACGAGAAGCACAAGATGCTGACTTATCCGCGAACCGATTCGCGCGCCCTGCCGGAGGATTACCTCCCCGTCGTTAGGCAAGCGCTCGGCAATCTTGGCGGGTCGCTGCAGCCGCATGCGCAGAAGGTGCTGGAAAACGATTGGGTGAAGTTTAACAAGCGTATTTTCAACAACGCGCAGATCAGCGATCACTTCGCGATCATCCCGACGACTTCGGAGGCGAAAAACCTAGATGACGCCGAAGCAAAAATTTTCGACATGGTGGCGCGGCGCTTCGTCGCCGTCTTTTATCCGGTGGCGGAGTTCGACATCACGACCCGGATAAGCCAGGTCGCGACGCACAAGTTCAAAACCGAAGGCAAAGTCCTGACCGCGCCCGGCTGGCTGGAAGTTTACGGCCGAACGACAGTGGACGAAGATTCCGACAAGGGAAAAGCGCTTCCGGCCTTGAGCGCGGAAGACAACAGCCAGGCCACGACGCGCGAGGTCACGCTCCACAGCGAAGCGACCAAGCCGCCTCCCCGTTACACCGAGGCGACGCTTCTCTCTGCGATGGAAACGGCGGGCAAATTCGTCGACGACGAAGAGGCCAAGGAAGCGTTGAAAGAGCGCGGGCTCGGCACGCCGGCGACTCGCGCCGACACGATCGACGGATTGATTTACCAGAAATATATCGATCGCAATCAGCGCGAGTTGGTGCCGACCGCGAAGGCTGAGCAGTTGATGGAATTTCTCCAGGCGGTCAAAGCCACCGACATCACCAGCCCGGCGATGACCGGCGAATGGGAACATCAGCTTCGGTTGATGGAGCAGGGGAAATTTTCGCGCGAAAAATTTATGGCCGAGATCGTCGAGGAGACGAAGGGGATCGTCGAGCGGGTCAAGGGATTCGAGGAAGACGATTCTGTTGCACGCGTGACCGATATGATTTCGCCGACTGATGGCAAGCCGTTGCGCGAGACTTTGCGTGGCTACAAATCGGAAGATGGCGAGTTCATGATCTACAAGGTCATCGGCGGCCGCAAAATGTCGGAAGAAGAAGTGCGCGAACTGGTCACCAACGGCTCCGTCGGTCCGCTCGATGGATTTGTTTCCGCCAAAACGCGCTCTTCCTTTCCGGCCAAACTGAAAATCGGCAAAGACGAGAAGACCGGAAAGTTGCGGGCCGAATACGACTTCGGTGAAAAAGCGGATATCGGCGCGTTGGAACCGTTCTGGACCGATCCAGCGACTGGCGCGCAACTTTGCGAAGCGGGTTCCAATTACATCCTCCGGGAACGCGATGGCGAGGAATGGAAGCAGGCTTTCCGCGTCGGCCGATTGATGTGCAAAAAGGAAATTCCGCGCGAGACCGCGGTGCACCTCGCCGAAAAGGGCAAGACGGAGCTGATCAAGGGATTCATCTCGAAGAAAGGCCGGCCCTTCGACGCCTTTCTCGTGCGCCAGGGTGCGCGCATCGCCTGGGAATTCCCGCCGCGGGAAGCGAAGAAGGATAAGGATGGAAAACCGGTCGCGCGTAAAGAGCGTGCCCAGGTCGATCTCTCCAAAGCAAAGGTGGTCGGTGAGAGCAAAGTGCATCACGGCGAGCTGGTGGAAGCCGACGACGCCTACTACGTCCGCAAACCGGACCAGGACAACCGCGCGGTCTTCAAGTTGACCAAGAAACTTTGCGAACACGAAATCACTCCGGAAGAAGTGAAGGAATTGCTCGCGCAAGGAAAGTCGCCGCTGATCGAGAACTTTATCTCGAAGCGGGGCAACAAATTTGCCGCCTACCTCGTGCTCTCGCCGAAAAAGGACAAGGCGGAATTCGAATTTCCGCCTCGTTAGGCGGCAGACCGCGCCGGCTTTTCGTTAGGCGAGAGGAACCGGCGTCGCGCAAATTTTTCTTCCAGAGCGCGAATAGTTGCGCAGAAACGTTGACGCTACAACTAATGGTGTGATACACACAACGACTACACCATGCGTTGTCCAAAGTGCGGATGCAGGGATGACAAGGTCATCGATTCCCGCCAGTCACGGGATGGCTCCAGCATTCGACGACGCCGGGTCTGTATTCAGTGTGCCTTCCGTTATACCACCTACGAAGAAATCGAGCGGAGCGATCTGCGCGTTGTGAAGCGTGATCGGACCCATGAAATTTTCGATCGCCGCAAGCTCGCCACTAGCATCGCGAAAGCGTGCGAAAAACGCTCCATCAGTCTGATGGCACTCGAACAAACCGTCGATGAAGTCGTGCACGAGCTCGAAACGAGCGGGCGCGAAATCTCGACCACCTCGATCGGCGACAAGGTGCTGGAAAAGCTGCGCGAGCTGGATGAGGTCGCTTATCTCCGTTACGCGTCGGTCCACCGGCGCTTCGAGGATGTTGAACGTTTCGTCGATGAAATTCATGCGTTAGGCCGGCGCGTTAAACCCAACGCCGCCCAGCCGGAACTGTTCAACGAACCCGCAAACCATGGTCGCGTTTAAAGAAGAATTTCCCTACCTCCGCTCCGAATCCGGTCAGCTCTTCGAGTTCAACCGCGATTGGTTGCACGGCGAGATCAGGCAGGCGGCTGACCGCGCCGGTTATCCGAGTTGGTGGCTGACCGAGCACGTGACCGAGAGCATCGCCTTTTATTTGCGCCTGCGGACGGACGAGTCGGTCGTCGCTTTCAGCCAGCTCAATCAGACCGTTCGCTATGTGCTCAAAGTGATCGGCTACAAGGAAATCGTGCCGCATTTCCGGCCCACCCCGCCGCCGATTTCAGTCTCGCTTTATGAAGTCGCGGAAGCGGCCGGTGACGGTTACGAACTGGCGTTTTTCGATCTGCTCGAGAAACGCGTACACGCGATCATGGAAACGGGCGCGACCGGCATTCACTTTTTTGGATTGCAGCCGGCGATCAAACATCTGCGCGGAGTCAAAATCTGGTCCCGGGCCTGTGATGGATTACGCGAGGAAGTCACCTGCTTCATCCGCGAGAAAATTTGCAGCGCGGCGGAAGTCGCGGAGTTGAGCTGCTCGATTCGATGACCATTTTCGAGAAGATCGCCGCGCGCGAGATCCCGGCGAAAATTCTTTTCGAAGACGACGACGTTCTGGCTTTCCACGATGTGAGTCCGCAGGCACCGGTGCACGTGTTGATCGTGCCGAAGCGGGTCATCCCGCGACTGGCTGAGGCGAAGGAATCGGACCAAACGGTGCTGGGGAAGCTGATCCTGACCGCGGCCAAAGTGGCGCGCGAGCTGGGGGTGAGCGAGAGCGGTTATCGGGTCGTGATCAATAACGGCCCGGACGCGGGCGAGAGCGTGCCGCACCTGCACGTCCACTTGTTAGGCAAACGCGCCCTTGCTTGGCCGCCGGGTTAGGTCACCCGTGGCTGCGGGAATCTTTCATCGGTTGCGGCTTCGCGAAGGGCTGCGGCATTTCTGGCGGTTATTCCATCCGCGACGCTGGCCGGCTCTTTTCGGGCTGACTGTTCTCTGCCTCGTCCTGCAGGAAAATTATCCTTTCTCCGATTTCCCGATGTATTCCTCCTTCGCCAAGAATTCCTACTACATCTATCTCGCGGATGGGAAAGGCGAGGCGCTGGGCGCGAACCAGTTTGGCCTAACGACGCCGGGGATGAAAAAGATTTTCGAATCGAAACGGCGCAGCGCGATCAGGGAAGATAAAAGCGCGCACAAACAGGATCCACTCTGGGCCGACCGCGCCGCGGGCGCCGCGCTTTTGCGTTATCTCGAAGGGTTGCCCGCGGTCCAGCGGCAAAAGCCGTCGCTTCTGCCCGGACTGGAGGTCCGTCGGGTTAATCTCCTTTGGAAAGCGGGCCGGATTGAAGACACGACAACGGTCGTGGCGCAACGCCCATGAACGAGGCGACGCCGGCCACGACTCACCCGCTTTATGAGCGGCTCTTCATGCGGGTGGGCTTCGCCTGGGTGGTGCTGATCTCCACCCCCGCCGCCGTCAACGTTCGCTCGCTCCCGGCGCCTAACGGATTAGCCCGGCTGATCGATCTCACCTTTCTGGCCGATCCTCATCTCCTGTCCGTCCTCCATACGGTGCTCTTGATTGCCCTCGCTCTTTACATCGTCCGGCTTCTCTGCTGGCTCGCCTTGCCCGTCGCGCTTCTGATCAACGTCGGGATCAATACCGTGATTAACTCGCAGGGCGCGATTCATCACGCGATTCAGATCGTTTCCCTCGCTTTGCTGGCGCAGACGGCAGCGCACTTATACGGGCTCTGGTTACGCCGGCGTGATTCGCGGTCCGAGGTTTCGCTGGAAGAACGCGAAATCTCTTGGGCGCAACAGGCGGTCGCGGCCGCCTACTTCGTCGCCGGCCTGACGAAATTGATCGCGACCCATGGCGCCTGGATTTTTCGCGCCCGTTTCATGGGCGTGCAGATTTTTAAGACCGCCTACCAGGAATACTACAACCAGCTCGATCCGGCCGGCCTGGACCGGCAGGTCGCGATCGCGCAGTTCGCGGCGGGGCATGGCCCGCTGATCGCCTTAATCGCCGGGCTCGGGCTCGGGCTTGAGCTGCTTGCCCCGGTCATGCTCCTGGGCCGCAAATGGGGCCTTCTGATTGGCTGCGCCTTTGTGGCCTTTCATCTTTCCATTTCCAGCGTGATGCAGCTCAGCTTTGTTTTTCACCAGCTCCTGGTTCTCATCCTCATCGTTAGTCCGATCTACTGGATCGTGCAGCTGGGGAAGGGCGGGGCCTACCTCCTCCGCCGCGTTACATCCCCATGATTTGATAGCCGCCGTCGACGTAGATCACCTGTCCCGTGATGGCGGCGCCGCCGTCGCTGGCGAGAAAGAGCCCGGTCTGGCCGATCTCAGCCGGCTCACAGCTTCGCCCGAGTGGGGCGTGCTCCTGGTAATGTTTCAGCATCGCGGAGAAGCCGCTGATTCCGCGGGCGGCGAGGGTGTTGACCGGGCCGGCGGAGATGCAATTGACGCGGATTTTTTTCGAACCGAGATCGTAAGCGAGGTAACGCGTGCTGGCTTCGAGGCTGGCCTTGGCCACGCCCATGACGTTGTAGTGCGGGACGACTTTTTCGGCGCCGTAATAGGTCATGGCCACGATGCTACCGCCCGCGGTCATGAGGGGCGCGGCGGCGCGGGAGAGCGCGACTAACGAATAGGCGCTGATGTCGTGCGCGGTCCGAAAGGCCTCGCGCGTCGTGCTGATGAAGTCGCCCTCGAGGGCTTCTTTCGGAGCGAACGCAACGGAGTGGAGGAGAAGATCGACTCGCTCCGTCTGGCCCCGGACTTTCTCGAAGAAAGACTCGATCTCGTCGTCTTTTGAGACGTCGCAGGGATAGAGCGGCGTGCCTTCGCCAAATTCGCCGACCAGCTCCTCGACATTTTCTTTCAGCCGCTCGCCCTGGTAGTTGAAAATCAGCCGTGCACCGGCGGCGGCCCAGGCTTTGGCGATCGCCCAGGCGATGCTGCGTTTGTTCGCGACGCCGAAAACGACGCCGGTTTTTCCTGCGAGAATTTGTTCGGTCATAACGACGGACTGTAACGCCTTTGTGGCGCTGGGAAAGCCTCTCCCCCGAGGCATGAGGAGGCTTGACATGGCCGCAGACCTTTCGCTTAATGGCTTTCCCATGAAGCCGTTCCCCAGGGCAGAGGCAGCCGCCGCTATCGGCGCGCTTTTTATTTCACTGCAACTCATCTCACCCGCACGGGCGGGCGCGGATCTCCCGACAAACGAGATGGTGAGTTTTGTTTCGCGCGTGACGCAGGGAACCGCGGGCGCATTCGACATCGCGATGCCGCTCACCGGGCCGGCCGGAATCGAGAGCCGGATCGCGTCGAGCTATCTGGGCGTGGCCACTTACGCCGAGGACATCGACCCAGAGTGCGAATGTTACTACCTGCTCAATGGCGAGAGGACTGACGTGGACCTGATCGCCGGAGCGCAGGCCTTTTTTACTTTCAGCACCCTGACCGCATTTCAGGTCAACCTCGTGACCGTCACGTGCGGGGGTTCGGAAACAACCGTGCCGTTTGCGCTCGCCTACGCCGATGTCAACGCCACCGGCGTCGTCAATCACGAAGACAAGCTCCAGGTCAGACTCCACATCGGGATGCCGCTAACGAGTGATGATTTTCGCGACGACGTGAACGCCAATGGCAAAATCGATCAGCAGGACGGCGTCCTCGTCAGGGCATACAAAGGCCAGTCGTTGCCTCCCTAAAGGGGCGGGTCGCGGCCGCGTTATCTTTTCTCTTCCGCGGTCGCTGGTCACGGCTAATAGTGACGGATGAAAGTGAAAGTGATCGTGACGCCGAAGGAAACTGTGCTCGATCCGCAGGGAGCGGCGGTGCGAGAGGCGATGCATCACCTTGGCCTGACTGGCGCGCGCGAGGTGCGAATCGGTCGTTACCTCGAAATCGAACTCGAGGGCGACGCCGCCGGGCAGGAATCGAAGCTCCGCGAACTTTGTCGCGATCTTCTCTCCAATCCGGTGATCGAGGATTACCGGCTGGAAATGCCTAACGAGAGCAAATGAAATTCGCCGTTATTCAATTTCCCGGTTCGAATTGTGACCAGGATTGCCTGGCCGCTCTGCGCGGGGTCGAGGGCATCGAAAGTGAATTCGTTTGGCACAAAGAAACTTCCCTGCGCGACTGGGACGCGATTGTGTTGCCCGGTGGATTTTCCTACGGCGATTACCTGCGCTGCGGCGCGATCGCGCGTTTTTCACCGATCATGCGCGCGGTGGTGGACGACGCCCGTGCCGGCAAGCTCGTGATCGGAATTTGCAACGGCTTCCAGATTCTTTGCGAAGCCGGGCTGCTCCCGGGCGCGCTCATTCGCAATCGCTTGCTTCATTTTGTTTGCGACATGGCGACGACGCGGGTTGAGGTGGCGGAGACGCCGTTCACCCATGGGATGCCGGTTGGGACTCTGCTGGAGTTGCCGGTGGCGCATGGGGAAGGGTGCTATTACGCCGACGCAACGACTTTGAGTGAGCTGAACGAACGGCAGCAGGTGTTGCTGCGTTACTGCGATGCGGCGGGCGCGATCACAAGCGAGGCGAATCCGAATGGTTCGGTGGAAAATATCGCCGGCATTTGCAACCGGGAGCGAAATATCTTCGGCCTCATGCCGCACCCGGATCGGGCCTGTGAAGAGCGGCTTGGCAGCGGTGACGGAGTGCGGATTTTTGAGTCGATGCTCAGCGCGCTTGCCGGCGACCGGGCGGCAGCGTGAGCATTTTTGTTACCGGCACCGATACGGGAGTCGGCAAGACCAGTTTTACGACTTGGCTGCTGCGCCAGCTGCACCGTCGCGGCGTCCGTTGCGCCGGCTACAAGCCAATTTGCTGCGGTGATCGCGATGACGCGATCCAGCTCCAAGCCGCCGGCGACCCCAGCCTGACCATTGACGAGGTAAACCCGGTCTGGCTCCGGACGCCGGTCGCGCCATTGACTGCCGCCCAAGCGGAAAAGCGCACGATCGATCTTCCAGCTTTGCGCGCTGGGTTCGGCCGGTTGAGCGCGGGCGTAGATTTCGTCGCGGTCGAGGGAGTGGGAGGCTGGATGGTTCCAATCACGTCCGAGTATTTCAGCAATCACTTGGCGGCTGAACTGGGATTGCCTGTGATCGTGATTGCGCGCAATCGGCTCGGGTGTCTAAACCACGTCCTGCTCACCATTCGCGCCATTGAAGCGGACGGATTGACGTGTGCCGGCGTGGTGCTGAATGACTTCGGCCAGGAAGCGGATGTGGCGACGGAGACTAACTTTGAAATCCTTCGGAGTTGCCTAACGGCACCCGTGGTCTCCGGTTTTGGGTCCGACTTGGCGCAGTTCGGGCAAATCATCCCGGAAATCAGGCAGTTCATGTCACGGCGTTGACGGTCGTATGATGACAGTTGTGTCAATTATCTTAACACATTTACTCCGCCTGAAGAGAGCTTTCCCTAGGTAAAGCGGTGTCGGCACATCCATTGCTAAAAGGAGTGGCACAACCTGACTAACACTATGCTGCTACAAAAAACCCTTCACCTGAGCCAGTCGCTGGATGAGAGCAAAAGCCGCCTCGCCAGCATCCAATCCTACCGCCGCCAACTCGTGATGGTCACGAAAGCCACGGTGACTTCATCCAAGACGCTCGACTTCAGCTTCAAGGGTCCTCTGGGCTTTGAGGCGAACACAGTCGTCGCCACCGTTGAAAGCAGCTCTCCCAGCCAAGTGGCATTCGAGTCCTGGGGAGGCAACATCGACCTCATGGGTCTGATCGATTTCGACGAAGTGCGGCCTGACTGCACCGAAGTCACGATCGCGGTGCATTATGAGATCAAAAACAAACTCTACGCCTGGCTCGACCGGCGCTTCGGGTTTGTCGACGCGACCCTGACCGCCGAGCTGCGCAGCCTGCGTTCGCACTTCGAAGGCATCGCGGCCCCGGTCATGGAACGGGCGCCGGTCTTCGGAATGTTGGAGCCGCTCTCGGCCTAACGAGACCCAAATTTCTCCATTGGAAGGAGCGCGACCGGGCAACTGGTCGCGCTCTTTTTTTATTTGATCCGAACCGCACGCGTCTTGTCCAGTCGCAGGATGTCGCCTGAGCGGAGAATGGTCTCCGCTTGCGGATCTCTGATTTTTTCGCCGCCAAGCTGGACACTGCCCTGCTCGACCAGACGGCGCGCTTCGCCGCGTGATTTGGTCAGGCCAAACGCGGCCGCGTAGGCTGCGACCACGAGCGAGATGAGATTGCGATCGTCCGGCGGAGGCGAAAACTCCGGCAGTTCGGTCTGGTCGAGTCGTTTTTCGCTGAAACGGCGTTCCCACTCCTCCATCGCTGTGCGTCCGGCACCGGCGCCGTGGTAGGTATCGACGATTTCCGCGGCGAGCTCTTTTTTGGCGGCCATCGGGTGCGCGTCCGCGGGCTGGGAACGGGCCAAGAGGAGGGGATAGTAGCGCGCCATGAGCTCATCAGAAATGCTCATCAGCTTCCCGAACATGTCGTTAGGCGCGTCGTTTACGCCGACGTAATTGCCCAGGCTTTTACTCATTTTCTGCACGCCATCGAGCCCTTCGAGGATGGGCATGAGCAGAACGACCTGCTGTGGCTGGCCCTCTTCTTTCTGGAGATCGCGCCCGACCAGGATGTTGAAAAGCTGGTCGGTGCCGCCGAGCTCGACGTCGGCTTCGACCTCGACGGAGTCCCAGCCTTGCATGATCGGGTACTGAATTTCATGCGCGCGAATCGGCTGCTGTTTTTCGATCCTTGCCTTGAAGTCCTCGCGTTGCAGCATCTGCTGAAGCGTGACGCGGCTGTTGAGCCGGATGACTTCGGCAAAGGACATTTTCCGGAACCAATCGCCGTTGAAAACGATTCGGGTCCGCCCGGGATCGAGCACTTTGAAAGCCTGGGCGCGGTAGCTCTCGGCATTGGCCATGACCTGCTCATGGGTCACCTGCGGACGGGTGATGGACCGACCGCTCGGGTCGCCAATCATGGCCGTAAAATCGCCGATGATGAGGATGGCTTCGTGCCCGAGATCCTGGAATTGGCGCAGCTTGCGCAGGACGAGGGTGTGGCCGAGATGAAGGTCCGCGCTTGTCGGATCGACTCCCAGCTTCACCCGGAGCGGTCTGCCTAACGAAAGCTTTTGCCGCAGTTCTTCCTCGCTGATGATTTGCGCCGCGCCAAGCTTGAGGCGTTTGAACGAGTCCGCTGGATCCATCTCGCAAGGTGCGTCAGCTTCGCGCGGCTTCAACCCGCAGCGGCAGCTACTTGCTCTTGTTCAAGAGCTCGCGGATTTCGTCGATCGTGAGCGGCTTGTCCTGCTGGCTGAGAATTTTCTGACGCGTTCCTTCGCCTTGGAAGGGACGATTCCCCGCGTAATCGCGCGTGGAAGCGGTTTTGCTCTGGTCGGCGGCGGTTCGGACGAGGGAACTGCTCCCGGTGGCAAATTTCAGCCCTGCATAGGTCGGCTCGCCGCTGGCGTTGGCCGCCTTTTCGGCGCGGGTGAATTTGGCCGAAGTGAAACTTTTCGAGGAATACTCCTTCTCGCCCGTGAAGGTTTTGGTGGTCTTTTCGTTGCCCGAATAAAAAGACTTCGCTTCAAACTTCTTGTCGACCGGGGTTGAACCGGTGCCGTTGAATTGCTTGTTCTGCGCCGGGTTGGCGAGCGTCATGTCGGGTTTGAGCAACCGGTCGACCAGCTTGTTTTCCTGCTCCTGGGCGCGACTGGCGGTGGCGCCAATCGTTAGGCAAAGGAGAGCAAGAAGGAGGCGCACCGGGCGACCCTGCCGCAATCGGTTCCAGCCTGTAAAGGAAAAAGCAGGCGCCCGCTAGTAGCGGCTGAGGATGCTAAGCAAGCGCTGCGTTCCGCCGGTGGGAGCAACTCGCCCGCTCAGGATGGAGCGCGCGCTGACGACCCGGCCGTAATAGCGGGCGTTGGCCGTTTTCTGCGTGCCGATAATTGCGCCCTCAAGCGAAATGCCGGCGAAAAGGCCCTTGCTCCGGCTGTAGGTATAGACCGCGGCGGTGGGAGTGACCGCGCCCTGCAAGTCGCGGCCGACCGGGCCGGCGGCGGCACTAATATCGGCGCCGATTTTGACGTTTCCATCGCGGGAAAAGGCGCGGACGGCGGGGTCGTTATTGAGAACAAAAATAAAATCGGAAACCTGCGCGCCGATTTGCAGCCCCCAGCCCGCGCCACCAAGGCCCATGAAGGATGGGGCCGACCAACCATGCGCGGTCCGGGCCACGACCACGCCTTCGCCACCTTTGCCGCTGACCCCGAAGCCAATCTTGAGAACACGGATGATGGCAAGGCCACGCGCATCGGCCAGGATACGGGGCGGAATCTCGCTCTCCGGGATTTGCCGGAAATCGCGCAGGATTTCG
>JBKJNW010000116.1:0-3380 GCA_046593335.1 Chthoniobacterales bacterium
TTTCGTTGAAGCTCTGACCTTGCTCCCGCCGGAGCTGCTGGAGAAAGCGGAATTTCAACTGGCCGGCCGCATTCTCGATCCGGATTTTTGGTTGAAGGTCGACCGCATCGCCGCGCCGCTGAAGAATCTTTCCGTGACCGGCGCGCTCGACCACGCCGACGCCATCGGGTTGATGCGAAACGCGGACGTCATTGTGTCGCCGTCACGGGATGAAGCCCTCCCGGTCGTCATCCTGGAGGCGCTCAGCCTGGGTAAAGCCCTGGTGGCATCGACGGTCGGTGGCGCCTTGGAAATCCTCGTCGACGGCGAAGACGCCTTGCTCGTCAGGCCGGAAGCGCCCGAGGCGCTGGCCGCGGCCCTGCGGCGACTGCTCGAGAATCCCGATCTCATTCCGCAGCTTGGAGAAAAGGCGCGCGAGACTTATGAACGGCAATTTACCCTCGACCGCTTCGGTCGCGACTTTCGCGCCGTGATCGAGGAAGCGATCTTGCTCGCCGCTCACCGCGCAGGGTTGTCCGGATGAAGTTTTTCAAAACCAAAATCCCGCCGCCGGAGCGTCCGCCGAGTTACCCGGAATGGATTAAGCGCTTCGTTACCATCGATGCGGTCGCTTTGCGGCGGGATCTTCGCCAGATCAGGGAGCAGCCGCTCGTCTCCATTCTCGTCCCCGTTTACAACCCTGATCTCGACCTGCTCGAGGCCGCGATCGCCTCCGTCCGCAATCAGATCTACGACCGCTGGGAACTCTGCCTCGCCGACGATGCTTCCGACGATCCACAGGTGCGGCCGCGCCTGGAAACCGCGGTCGCGAACGAGCCCAGGATCAAACTGGTCTTCCGCGAGAAGAACGGGCACATCGCGGCCTGCACTAATTCCGCGCTCCAGCTCGCAACCGGGGCGTGGTGCGCGTTGCTCGACCAGGACGATCTCCTGACGGAAGACGCCCTCGCGCAGTTTGCGCTCGAACTCGATCGCCATCCCGATGCCGGCCTGATCTATTCCGACGAAGACAAAATCGACGGGACTGGCGCGCGCTCCAGCCCCTACTTCAAACCCGACTGGAACCCGGATTTGTTTCTCGGACAGAATTTCATCAATCACCTTGGTCTTTACCGAACCGAGCTGGTGCGCCAGGTGGGCGGATTCCGCGAAGGCTTTGAAGGTTCGCAGGATTACGACCTTGTCCTGCGCTGCATGGAGCAGCTCGATGCAAAGCAGATCCGCCATATTCCCCGTGTGCTATATCACTGGCGGATGGTGGCGGGGAGTGTCGCGGCTGCTCCGGACGCCAAGCCCTACGCGCGCGAGGCGGCACGCCGGGCGATTGCCGAGCACCTCGAGCGGCAAGGCATCGCCGGCAAAGTGGAGGCGAGCCCGGAAAACCTGGAACAACACCGGGTCGTCTATTCGTTAGGGGAAAAAGCCCCGCTGGTTTCAATCATCGTTCCGTTTCGTGACCGATTGGAATTGCTCGAGCGCTGCCTCGAGAGCATTCGAGCCAAGACCGACTACCCAAATTTCGAATTTGTCCTGGTCGACAACGGCTCCACGGAAAAGAAGACCTTGGATTTTCTTCACGACTTGGAAGGCGCCGACGGGACCCGCGTCCTGCACGACAACGGCCCATTTAATTTCAGTCGGCTAACGAATAAAGGTGCGGCCGCGGCCCGGGGTGAGACCCTGCTTTTCCTGAACAACGACATCGAAGCGACCGAGCCCGGCTGGCTGCGCGAGATGGTGAGCCAGGCCACGCGCCCGGAAGTTGGCGCGGTCGGCGCGCGGCTTTGGTTTCCCGACGGCACGCTGCAGCATGGCGGGGTGATTGTCGGCCTCGGCGGCGTGGCTGGGCATGTCTTTCCACATCTCAAGCGCGGACGGGGCGGCTACTTCAGCCGCGCGCACCTAACCCACAACGTTTCTGCCGTGACCGGTGCCTGTCTTGCCGTGCGGAAGGAGCTTTTCGAAACAGTCGGGCCTTTCGATGAAACAAATCTTTCGGTCAGCTTCAACGATACCGATTTCTGCCTACGCTTGCAGGTGGCCGGTTATCGCAACGTCTGGACGCCGTTCGCTAATCTGATCCATGCCGAGTCCGCCTCGCGTGGCCATCAGCCGACCCGGAAAGAGCAGGCGCATTTCGTGAAGGAAGCCACCTTCATGCAGCAAAAGTGGGGCTACGAACTGCTGCACGATCCCTCCTACAATCCGAACCTCTCGCTTAACCTGCCGGGCTTTGAGCTGGCGGTGCCGCCTCGCTTTTAGACGCTTCGCAGAACGACTCGTCTACAAAAAAAGCGCGCGGACGTTTCCATCCGCGCGCTCTGAATTCGTTAGTCTCGGAAGGTTAGACTTCAGCCGTCAGTTCGACATCGACCGGGCGCTCTTTCTTGCTCAGCGCGCGGCGCAGTTTCGAGAGGGCGATGTTTTGCAGTTGGCGAATGCGCTCGCGCGTGACGCCGAACTTCTTGCCCACTTCCTCGAGCGTCTTCGGCTTGCCCCCATCGAGCCCGAACCGGGAGAAGATGATCTTGCGTTCGCGATCGTCGAGGACGTCGAGCAACCCGCCAACTTCGTTGCGCAGGTTCTTGTCGCGCAATAATTCAAACGGCGTCTGGGCATCTTCGTCGCCGACGATTTCGCCAAACTCGGTGGAGTCATCATCGCTAATCGGCGCGTCGAGCGAAGCCGGGCGAATCGAAACCGTCTTCAGCTGCGAGACTTTACCCGCAGCGATGCCGATTTCTTCGCCGAGCTCGTCGTCGGTCGGTTCGCGGCCGAGTTCCTCGCTCATCTGAAGCGAGACGCGGCGCATCTTGGAAATTTTGTCGACGAGGTGCACCGGCAGCCGGATCGTTTTGCTCTGGTTGGCCAGGGCGCGCTTGATCGACTGCTTGATCCACCAGGCGGCGTAGGTGCTGAGCTTGCCGCCCTTGGCCGGATCAAAACGCTCGACGGCTTTCATCAAGCCGATGTTGCCTTCGGAAACGAGGTCGAGCAGGGGCAGCCCGAGGTTGGCGTAATCGTGCGCGATTTTCACGACGAGACGCAGGTTGGAGCGGATCATCAGGGCGCGAGCTTCCTTGTCGCCTTTTTTGATTTTGGCGGCGAGCTCGATCTCTTGCTGCGGTGTAAGGAGGGGGATTTGCCCGATCTCGCGCAGGTAAATCTTTATCCCCGTGTCGCTATCTTCAGCGGCCATATAAGTTCTCATGAATTAGGTCGAAAGGTGGGTGCGGGCACAAAAAACCGGCTATTTCGAACTCCCGGCATTTGTGGAATGCGTGTTGTAGCATCAGCGCAACTACTTAACAAGGTTAAATATCGGAATAAAGACAGCGTCTGGATGCTTGTTGTTCATTTCTTTTCTTCTTGTCGAGCAT
>JBKJNW010000147.1:0-19475 GCA_046593335.1 Chthoniobacterales bacterium
GCGCGGGCCTTGTCGTAATCGAGATGGCAACGGTAGAGAAAGTTTGCCTTCGCGAGATGGGTCTCACCGGCCTCCGGACGCAGGCGAATGGCCGTCTGCAGAGCCGCCTCGGCCGAAGCGAGACGGGCGGCAGTACGATCAAAACCGAAAAAATAAATGTAGTTGTGGGCCGCGGCCAGCTGGCACCAGGCAAGATAAAATTTCGGATCGCGGGCGACCGCTTGATCAAGCGCTTGCACCGCCTGCAGCAGCTTATCGTTAACTTGAGCGCTCGATACGCTGGCGATGAGGGTCTTGCCCTGGATGTAAAGCGCGTAGGCGGCAAGATCGTGCGTGGGTTGTTCGTCGATGGCGATTTTCTCGTCCGCCGAAATGGTCGCGTGAAGCTGAGAGGAAATTTTTTCCAGAAGGTCTCCCCGCATTCCGAAGACGTGGGCGAGATCGCGCTCGTAATTAACGGTCCATAAGCTGGTCCCGCGGCGGGCGTCGGTCAGTTGCACCGTGATTCGCACTTTCTGGCCGTCGTGACGCGCCGTCCCCTCGAGAAGGTGGCCGGCCCCGAGGCTTTGGGCGATGGCGCGCAGGTTGCGCGGCTTGTCGGGCGCGTAGCTGCTGACGGAAGTGCGACTGATCACCCGCAAATCGGCGATCTTGGAGAGCCCGTTGATGATGTCATCCTGGACCGCCTCAGCGAGCGCTGGTTGGTGTTGCTGCGCCTCGCTCAAATCCGCGAACGGAAGCACCGCGATGCTTTCCTCCGGAAAAGATGCGACATAGGCCGACTCCGCGGAGGCAGGGGCGGTGATCTGCGGGGCGAGCCGGAGGGAAAGGCTCCATAACCCAAACCCGAGTGCAAATGCGGTCGCGAGGAGTAGAACGGCCGTGAATACGCGCCAACGATGTGCAGTGGCAGGCACGGAACCGCCCGGCCTCGCAGGCTCCTTCTCGGATGAAAGGTGGGCCTGCTTTATTGGTTCGGCCACTGCGGGAGTGTCGAGATTCATTGGGTTGTTGTGAGGGAGTTGATGGAAGCAAGAGATGTTCCAGCAAGGCCGCACAATCTTGGCGCAGGGATTTTCCGCCCAGCCCAACGAAATTTTTTCCGTGGGGCTCGAAAGTAGCTTTGAACCCACCTTGAGACTGCATGTTCAAGCTGCGCGACCGCCCTATCAGGCAAAAGATCATGCTCGTGATCATGTTGATCTCGGGCGTAGTGCTGCTCCTTGCCTTTGCCGCGCTCTTCTATTTTCAGGCCTACACTCTGCGACAGCAGTCGGCGCATGAGCTGGCCGTCGTCGGCGAAATCACGGCCCACAATTGCGCCGCCGCCGTCATGTTCAAAGACGAGGATGCGGCCGCACAGATCCTCAGCGGCTTAAAGACGATGCCGCAAATCGTGAGCGCACGCCTGGAATTGATGGACCGGCAGCGGCTGGCGTTTTTCGGCGCGGCGCGCGACGAGGTGGAAATCCAATCGGCCCGGCCCCGGGCAGGATTCCAGATCAACGGCAATCGCATTCTCCTCGCCCAGCCGGTCCTGCTCAATGGCAAGCGCGAAGGAACGCTCTACCTCCTGGCAGATTTGCACGCCATGACGGCGCAACTGCTCAGGCTTTTCGGCGGCATCTTCGCTCTCGTCCTCGCCGCCTCGCTCCTCTGTGCGTTTGTTCTCTCGAGTCAATTTCAGCGTTTCATTACGCAACCGATTCTCAGCCTCGCCGGCACTGCGCGCACCATCGCCGACCAGAAGGACTATTCCGTCCGGGCGCCAAAAGTGTGCGGCGATGAACTGGGCTTTCTGACCGACGCGTTCAACCAAATGCTCGCGCAGATCCAATCGCAAGACAGCGCTTTGCAAAGCGCGCAGGGAAAATTGCAGGATCAGGTCGACGCGCTCCAGCGCGAGATCCGCGAGCGCGAGCGTGCCGAAGCAGCCCATGCCCGTCTCACCGCCATCCTGGAAGCGACGCCCGACATCGTGATCAACGCCGACCCCAGTGGGAAAGCTCTCTACCTGAATCACGCCGGCCGGGAGCTCCTCGGACTGGGCGACGGAGACGACCTCAGCGCTTTGAAAATCTTCGACCTGCAACCGGAGTGGGCGCGCGCGATCGTGCTGGAAAGCGGCTTTCCCCTCGCCTTGGAAAACGGATCCTGGTCCGGAGAGACCGCCATCTACGATCATGACGGTGCGGAGATCCACGTCTCGCAGGTCCTTATCGCGCACCGGAATTCGAAGGGTGGCGTGGAATATCTCTCGACGGTGATGCGCGACATGACGGAACGCCGGGAGGCGGAGGAAGCCTTGCGCGTTTCGCAGCAAAAGTTGCTCGAAACCTCCCGGCTCGCCGGGATGGCGGAGGTGGCCACCGGCGTGCTCCACAACGTGGGCAACGTGCTCAACAGCGTCAACGTCTCCGCCAGCCTGGTCGTCGAAAAATTACGTCGCTCCAAGGCACCCAAGCTCGCGCAAGCCGCCGCCCTCCTGAACCGGCCGAATGGCGACCTCGGCGAATATCTCACGAAAGACGCCAACGGACAGAAGCTGCCGGGGTATCTGGCGAAGCTGGGAGAATTTTTCCTCGCGGAAAACGCCGAGCTCCTTGAGGAAGCCGATCAACTCGGGCGCAACATCGAGCACATCAAAGAGGTCGTCGCGATGCAGCAAAGCTACGCCAAAGTCAGCGGAGTCTTCGAAAATCTGCCTCCGCATCAACTGGTCGAGGATGCGCTCGCCATGAACATCGGCGCGTTCCAACGCCATCAGGTCGTAGTCGAGCGCCAATTCTCAGCGGTGCCGCATGTCCGGGTGGACCGGCATAAGGTTCTGCAGATTCTCATCAACCTCCTGCGCAACGCGAAATATGCGCTCGATGAAGTGAAACACACCGACAAGCGGATCACCGTTTCCATTTTCGCCGCCAAGGAACTGAGCGCGCACATCGTGGTGACCGATAACGGGATCGGCATCTCGGAGGAAAATCTTACCCGAGTCTTCGCGCACGGTTTTACGACCAAGGAAGAAGGCCATGGCTTTGGATTGCACAGCGGCGCCCTCGCGGCGCGCGCCATGGGCGGCTCCCTTTCCGTAGCCAGCGGCGGCCCGGGCAGAGGCGCCGCTTTTACTTTAGAACTCCCACTCGCCGCGACGACACCGAAAACATGAACAGAACCGCCTTAACATCTCAGCCGGAAAACCGCCGTATTCTCGTGATCGACGATAACCCGTCCATTCACGAAGACTTTCGCAAAATCCTCAGCCCGGCGGATGCAAAACTAACCGAAGGACTCGATGCCGATGAAGCAGCGCTCTTCGGTGAGACCGCCGTTGCTCCGAAATCGTGGAGTTTTCAGATCGACTCGGCCTTTCAAGGCCAGGAAGGGCTGGAGAAAGTGCGCGTGGCCACCGCCGAAGGCCTTCCCTACGCGGTGGCGTTCGTCGATGTGCGCATGCCGCCAGGATGGGACGGGATCGAGACCATCTCGCGCATCTGGAAAGATTTTCCCGACCTGCAGACGGTGATCTGCACTGCCTACTCGGATTATTCCTGGGACGAAATCGCCAAGAGCATTGGAAACACTGACCAGATGCTCGTTCTCAAAAAGCCTTTCGACAACGTGGAGGTTCTGCAGATGGCGCACGCTCTCTGTCGAAAATGGGAGCTGACCCAGATCGCGCATCGCCAGATGGAGGACTTGGAAGCTCTTGTCAACGAGCGCACCGCGGAGTTGCGCGCGGCCAATGCCGAGCTCACGGGCGAGGTCGCCGAGCGCACGATGGCGGAGGCCGCCTTGCGCCATTCCGAAGAGCGATTTTCAAAGGCCTTTCACGGCAGCCCCCTGCCGATGGCGATTCGGCGTTTGGACATCAGCGGTTATCTGGATGTCAACGACAGCTTCGTCGCACTCCTGGGCGCCTCCCGCACAACGGCGCTGGCCGACGGCGCCCAGTTGTGGACGGAACCCGAGATTGACGAGAAAATCGCAGCCGGCCTCGCGGACAAGCGCACGGTACAGGAGTTACCGGCCTCGATCCGAACCCACTCCGGCGAGACCCGCGAGGTCCTCATCACGGCCCAGATTCTCAACCTCGGCGACGCGCCCTATCAGTTGCTCATTCTGCAGGACATTACGGCGCGCAGCCGGCTCGAGAACGAACTGCGCCAGGCTCAGAAGATGGAAGCGGTCGGCCGCCTCGCCGCCGGCGTGGCGCACGATTTCAACAACATTCTCACTGTCATCCTGGGCAACACTTCGCTCCAACTGCGCAATCCGCTCCTCGACGAAAAATTGACCGTCTCCCTCCAACAGGTGGAGCGCGCCGCGGAACGCGCCACTGCGCTAACCCGCCAATTGCTCGCTTATAGTCGCAAACAAATCATTCAGCGCCGGCCGATCGCCCTCAACGGCGTGATCGAGCAAACCGTCGCGATGCTGCGCCGTGTCATTGGGGAACACATCGCTTTCGACATCCAGCTCACACCCGATTTGCCGCCGGTTTTTGCCGATTCGGGCAACGTCGATCAAGTCATCATGAATCTCGCTCTCAATGCCCGTGACGCCATGCCCGACGGCGGCAAACTGACGATCGCGACGCATGAGGTCGAGACGGATGAGACAGCGCTCACGCGCAATCCCGAGGCGCAGCCCGGGCGACACATTTGTCTGCTCGTGAAAGACACCGGAAAAGGGATGGACGCAGCCACCGTCGCTCGCATCTTCGAGCCGTTTTTCACGACCAAGGGCTCGGGTGAAGGCACCGGGATGGGCCTCGCCACCGTCTATGGCGTGCTGAAGCAACACGGCGGCTGGATTGAAGTGGAGAGCGCACCTCGGCGCGGCACCGCCATTCGCGCGTTCTTCCCCCTCAGCGTGGATGAAGTTCCGGCGGAAACCGCCCAGCCCGCAAGGCCGCCGGCCGCATCCGTGCCCACGGAGAGCGTCACCATTCTGGTCGTAGAGGACGAAGAGATGTTACGCGACTTTGTCGGGCAGGCGCTCGGCGTCCTCGGCTATCGCGTGCTCACTGCCGCCAATGGACGCGACGCCCTCAAGGTTTGGTCCGAGCATCGCGACGAGATCGATCTGCTCCTGACCGACGTCGTCATGCCGGAATCCATTTCTGGCCGGCAACTCGCCCATACTCTCATTGTCGAAAAGCCCGATCTGAAAGTCATCTTCACCAGTGGCTACAGTGCCGAACTGCTCGGGGAGGATTTCGAGCAGGAAAAGGAATTCGGTTTCCTGGCCAAACCCTACCTCCCCGATCGCCTCGCCTCGACCGTGGCCGCCCATCTCCAGCGCTCCCCTGTCGGCATCGCCGCCTGATTTCCTTCGCCGGCGCGATTGCGGCCCGGGCCCATCCGCCGTAACCTCCGCGCCTATGTTGAGCGCCGGGATCGTGGGTTTGCCTAACGTTGGCAAATCCACCCTATTCAATGCTGTCACCCGCACCCAAAAGGCGCAGGCGGCAAATTATCCATTCTGCACTATCGATCCGAACCTCGGGGTCGTGACCGTGCCCGACCCGCGGCTCGAGGTCCTCTCCCAGCTTTCGCATTCGCAGAAAATCATTCCGGCCGCGATCGAGTTTGTCGACATCGCCGGCCTCGTCAAAGGTGCGAGCGCGGGCGAAGGGCTCGGCAACCAATTCCTCAGCCACATCCGAGAAGTGAACGCGATCGTGCAGGTCGTGCGCTGCTTCGAGAACGGCGACATCCATCACGTCAGCGGCACGATCGATCCGGTGCGCGACATCGAGGTCGTCAACACCGAGCTCATCCTGGCCGATCTCGCTTCTCTGCAAAAACGCCGGGATCGCCTGCAAAAGGAAGTCCGGGCCGGCTCCAAGACCGCCAAGGCCGAGACCGTGCTCATCGAAAAACTTCTGCCCCATCTTGATTCCGGAAAACCCGCGATCACCCTCGAGCTGACGGACGAGGAAAAAATTACCGCCCGCGAATTTTTCCTTCTCACTTCCAAGCCGACACTCTTCGCCTGCAACGTGGCCGAGACCGATCTCGCCGGGATCGCTCAAAAAGACGAAGCAAATGCCGCCTGGAAGCATGTCTGCGCGGTTGAGGACTACGCCCGCAACCATTTCGCGACCGAGGCGGTCGTGATCAGCGCCCAGATCGAGAGCGAGCTGGTCGATCTTTCCGAGGCGGAAGCGACCGAATATCTGCGCGACCTCGGAGTCGAAGGCAGCGGCGTCGGCGCGCTCATTCGCGCCGTTTATCATCTTCTCGGGCTGCGCACTTACCTGACCACGGGCGAGAAAGAAACCCGCGCCTGGACGATTCGCGAAGGGGACAAGGCCCCGGCCGCGGCCGGCGTGATCCATTCCGATTTCGAACGCGGCTTCATCGCGGCGGAGATCGTGCACTTCGACGATCTGTTATCGTTAGGCTCGTTCGCCAAGGCGCGCGAGGCGGGCAAACTGCGGATTGAAGGCAAGGAATACGTCGTCAAGGATGGCGACGTGGTGGAGTTCCGTTTCAACGTCTAGCTGGGTGTAGACGTTTCCCTCTGGGACACGCGGACGGAAACGTTTTTAGCCAGCCCGGCCTATACCCGCGCTTCGCAAAGCGAAGCGGCTACATTACTCGCCAAGGTAGAGAATCCGGCCGCATTGCTCGCAACTCACGATCTCCAGGCCGCCTTTGACCCGGACGGAAGTCGCAGTCGTCACTTTCATGTGGCAGCCGGTGCAGAATTCGTGTTCCAGCGCCACCACCGCCGCGTCGCCTTTGCTGGCGAAGAGCCGGTTGAATCGGTCGAGTAAATCTTCATCCACTTTCGCGGCCAGTTCTTCCCGCTCTTTTTTCAAGTCCTCCAGCCGAGTGCTGAGCGCGGTTTGTTTGGAATCCAGGTTGGCGACCTGCTTTGCGATTGACTCTTTTGCCGTGGCGGCCTGCTTTTCCTCGACCGCAATCTGCGCCTTGAGCGTGTCCGCCTGCTCCATAAACTCCAGCTCCCTGTCTTCCAGGTCGCTGATTTCCTTCTGGTAGCGCTCGATCTCGCGACCCATGGCGGAGAATTCGTCGTTCTTGCGCGTCTCGTATTGCTGCGTCTTGAGCCGCGCGATGCTCTCGCTGCGCGTCCCGACATCGAGCTCGAGTCGCTTCTTTTCCACCTCAATGTGCTTGGCGCGATCTTTTGTCGCCTCTAGCGCGGCAGAGGCGGTAGCGATCTGCGCGTCGAGCGACTTTCGCTCCAGCGGCATGCTCCGTAGTTCGGCTTCCACTTGCCGAATTTTCTGAGCGCGATCCTGCAGGATGAGCAGTTGCTCTAATTCAGCTTGCACGCGCGCATGTTAGGAGCGCGCAGGGGCGGCGTCAATTGCCGGGCGCCACGCGACCCAAAACGATGCAGGCGTTGATCCCGCCGAAGCCGAAGGAGTTGCTCAGAATATGATCAACCCTCAGTTCGCGCCCGTGACCCGGGACAACGTCGAGATCGCAGGCCGGGTCGGCATTTTCCCAGTTCAAAGTCGGCGGCACCCAATCGCGATCGATCGCGAGAGCACAGATCGCGGCCTCGATCGCGCCGGTCGCGCCTAACGGATGGCCGGTGTAGGGCTTTGTCCCGCTGACCGGGATTTTCCGCGCGTGCGCGCCGAAGACTTCCTTTATCCCCATCGTCTCGGTGCTGTCGTTGAGCTGGGTCGAGCTGGCGTGCGCGTTGATGTAGTCGATCTGCTCCGGCGCCAACTTCGCGTCGGCCAGCGTCTCGCGCATCGCGCGAATGCACGACTCGCCGGTCGGCAACGGCGAGGTCATGTGGAAGGCGTCGTTGTTTAAACTGTAGCCGAGCACTTCCCCGTAAATGTGCGCGCCGCGGGCGCGGGCGTGCTCCAGTTCCTCGATGATAAGCGAGGCGGCGCCTTCGCCCATGACGAAGCCGTCGCGTAACCGGTCGAATGGCCGGCAGGCGATCGCCGGCTCCTGTTGGCTCATCGTTTTGATGAAGGCAAATGCGCCAAAAGTGAGCTGACTGAGCGGAGATTCCGCGCCGCCCGCGACGATGACATCGGCAAAATCATCGCGGATGTAACGGAGCGCTTCGCCGACCGCGATCGTGCCGCTGGCGCAACTGTTCGAGTTCGTCGTCCCGGCCCCGCGGAAGCCGAACTCGATCGCGATATTAGTGTGAGCCGAGCCGCCGAAGACTTGGAGCGCGAGCGTCTGGTTGACCGCGCGACTGCCTTTTTTCAAAAAATGCGCGTGCTCGCTTTCGGCGTTGGCGATTCCTCCCAAGGCGGTGCCGAAGCTGACCCCGATGCGATGTTGTGGCGCTTCGCGCGACCACTCAATCCCGGCGTCATCGAGCGCAAGTTTGGCCGAGGCGACGGAAAATTGCGCATAACGGTCGAGCCGCTTCAGCCGATGCGGCGGAAAAAATTTCTCCGGCTTCCATTGCGGAATCTCAGCTGCGCAATGCGCATTGAAAATTGAGCTGTCGAAACTTTCCAGGCGCCGGATGCCGCTCCGCTCCGCCCGCAGCCCGTTCCAAAATTCCTCCCGCCCGATGCCGACTGAAGTGATCGGCCCGAGCCCGGTGATGACGGCGCGACGTTTGGGCTGAGCCATGAAGTGAATTCGACTCTCAGCCTTCCCGGGATGCTGGGACAGGAGTTTTTTCGAGATGCGCCTTCAGCGCCCGCAAGGTCTGGTTCGCGACATGATGAATAAAGAAGCCGCCGATGATCGGCTCGGCGATCGGCGCCAGGGCCGCGACCCGAAAGCGCAGGACGTGCCCGATTTCGACTAGAACGCCGAGCGCCGTCTCCTGGAAGGTCCAGACCACTTTCATCCCGCGAGTGAATTTTTTCAGATGCAGAAAACGCAGCTCCATCCGCTCGCGATCGACGACAAACTCAGAGGTCCATGAAATCGGAATGCCGGAGCGAACCGCGGCCATCTCCACGATGCTGCGCTGGGCGTTGCTCTCGAGAAAACGGATGTAGCGGTAATGCGACAAAATGCGCGGCCAGTTCTCCAGCGCCGCCGCGGTCTCGAAGATCACATCGCGCGGAGCCTGGATGATGATGGAGTTACCGGTCTGCATGAAAGTTGACGTGGAAAAGAGCGGTCAGGATAAACGGCGAAGTCCGCCGTGCAATGCATGGACGAGAGATGGGCACGGGAAATTCGTAACAAATACGAAAGAATTCGATCGGCCCAGGGGCGACGGGCCGGTTCCCCCTGTTGAGCCGCTATTTACGCCCCGAAGGAGCGGTCTTTGAGGCACCTTTTCCAGAGCCGGCGCGGGCAGTCGGATATTTGACCCGATATTGAAGGAAGCATTCCTCGCCCACCGTGCGCATCTCGACCAGGGCACATTGGACCGTGGCCGGGAGAAAGCCGGTTCCCCGTCCGGTGAGGGTGGGCGCATCTTTCCCGCCGAAAATGTAGGGCGCGATGGTGAGATTCAGTTGATCGACCAACTGCAACTCGAGCAGACCGCGAAACAATTCCGCACCGCCCTCGCAGGCGACCCGGCGCACATTGTATTCGCTGCGCAGAATCTGGAGCATGCGCACCAGGCTGACCGTGCGCGCGTCGGTTAAGCGCAAGGTCGCTTTCTCGCGCAGCGCGACCTGGTATTTTCGCGGCATCCGCGTGGTCGAGAAAATCACGATCCGCGAGATATCGCTCTGGAAAATTTTCAGCTCGGGATCGATCCGGCCTTCGTTGGAAACGATTACGCGCAGCGGGTAAGGCGCCTGTCCGCGGGCCTCGCGCTCAGCCCGCATCTTCAGATCGGGCAGGCCGAGCCGAACGTTGTCGTGCGCCAAGGTACTGCGCCCGATAAGGACAGCGTCGCCTAACGACCGCATGCGCAGGAGATGAAGCTTGTCTTCGCGCGAGGTGAAATCGACCGGTGAGAAAGTGCGGGTGGTGATTTTGCCATCGACCGTCATGGCAAAAGTCGCCGCGACCATCGGGCGCGTGCGCCGGGCAATGTGGGAGGGGCCTTTGTGCCCCAATGACTTGGCGCGTGGCATTGCCCTGGCAGATCGGGGCACAAAGGCCCCTCCCACATTAACTGGCTTGCTCGCCTTACTCGCCTTACTCGCCTTACTCGCCTTCCGTGATTTCATGCTCCAACGTCGCCACTTCCTTGCGCATCTCGCTCAGCTTCACGTGCCCAGACTGGCCGCTCGGCCGGTAGAAGAAATAGACAATCCCGCCCGGCGCGGAACAGACGAGCATGACGAGGAAACTCATCGACCCGATCAGGGCCGCGACCGCTTCCGGCACCCCGCAAAGACCGTGCAGCATGATCTGGAAAATTTTCTCACGCAGACCCACTCCCGCAAGGCTGATCGGGAGAGATGAGATGGTGCGCTCGACCGGCATAATCGCGAAAAAGTCGAGCACCGCCACCTGGGCGTGGAAAGCGTACGCGACAAAAAGAAAAGTCGCGAAGGTGGAGAGATGGGCAATTATCGAGGCGCCAAACGCGACGAACGTCGCGCGCCAATGATGCGCGTAAAGATGATAGGCCGCCGAGAGCTCGATCAGCTTTTCGCGACCTGGAAAACGCATCGGTAACTTATGCGCGAGATTCAATCCGCTCACGACAAACGAAGTGAGCAGCATCAAGACCGCACTGCCCAGCACCAGCAGAAGCCCACGGACAAGAACGCTCGTCTCGGGCAATTGCGTCAGCCAGTGATAACGCAACCCGATCAAGGTGGCGGTGATGCAGATGAGTGCAACCAGCCCGACCATGCGGTCGAAGACGACGGCGAGAAGCGCTCCCGTCGCTTTTCCCGGTGTTTCCTTTAGGAGCAGGTAGCTCTTCATGATGTCGCCACCCGTGCCGCCGGGCAGGAATTGGTTATAAAACATCCCGATCAGGAACAGGCCCGCGACCCTAGGAGCGCTGAGGTGAATCTTTTGGACCTTGAGCAGTACATGCCAACGCAGGGCGGCCGATAGCTCGACCACAGAATATGCTACCACGGCAGCACCGACCCACAGATAGTCGGCGGCCCAGAGCGCTTCGCGCATTTTCGTGCGCTTCTCCGGATCGTGAAAAACCCAAATCAACACGGCGACCGTCACAACAACCTGCAAAATGGTAACGAGAATTTTTTTCATCTACCGAAATGCTCCTCCCAGGCCGCGACCGACCGGCGAATCTCCTCCGCTGTTTTGCGCGGGCTCATTTCCCAAACGAAAAGACAATCCGGCGAAAGGAGCGGGATGAGTGTCGCCAGTTTTGCACCGCCGGCAAACGGGGGTTGGTGATCCTGCGCCGGCCAGATGCAATCCTGCACGTGACACCCAAGCGCGCGCGGCCCAATCGTGCGCAACCATTCCTCGTGATCGACGAAGCCGAGGTTTTCCTTGATCTGGATGTGGCCGATGTCGTGCCAATAGCCGACCTGAGGCGAATCCAACTCGTCGAGCAATGGCGGAATTTCGCGTTCGCTCGGGATTTCCTCGTAGCCGCGCCGGCCCTCGATCCCGAGCCGCACATTCTTGGCCGCGGCATGTTCGATAATCGGCTTGAGGCATTCCTTGACGTTGGCGAGATACCCAGGCGCGGCCGCCTCACGCTTTGCGACCGCTTCCACCTTCCGTCGCACATATTCGCGGGAAAACATCTCCCCGGCCTTGGCCAGCGCGATCAAAGGCTCCGTCACCGGTTTGATCGGCACCTTGCCGAGGTGAAGAACAACGAAAGGCGCGCCGAGGCGCTCGGCAAAATCAATCGTCTGCAGGGTTTGCTTAATCGCGCGCTGCCGTTCCGCCACCGAGGTGCTCGAAAAGGTGTAGCAATCGGGCGAGGCGCCCATCACCTCCACCGGGAGCGGGCAGAAATTATGCAGGCTGCTGAAACGCACTTCGCCGGCCTCAAACATTTTCTGGATCCCGGGCATGAGCGAAATGCGGATGCCATGGCCGAGCTCGATCAGCTCGAAATCGAACTCGCCCTTGATCTCGCGCAGCATCTCATCCCCGGCGGTGTGTCGACTGGAATTCCAGCAGGTGGAAAAGGAGAGCATCGTTTTTGCCTAACGAAATCCTAGGAAGCGGCGGCGGCGGCGGCTTCCGGCGCTGGGGTGGAGAGGTTCAGCGGCGTCTCGTTCAAGGCGCCGCCGATTCGGCTCAGGATGAAAAGCGCGGTCACGCCGTAACCGATGGCGGAGGCGAAAAGCGCGGTCCGCATTCCGACGATGTCGGCCACGCTCGTCACTCCGAGACCGGTCAGGGGCATGAGGCCGAAGAAGCTCAGTCCCATCACGGCCGAGACCCGTCCGCGCAGATAAGCCGGGGCGCGCTCCTGCACGATGGTATTGGAAAGGCCGAAGATGAGAGAGAGGCCAAAGGAAGTGACGACGAGCGCAGCCGCGGCGAAACCGAAGCCATGCACCCGGCTCAAAACAAGAACCGAAAGCATGACGAAAATCGCGGCTGCGGTCATGCCGGCCAGCCGCCGCGGCCGCGGGATGGAAACCAGCGCGACCGCCCCGATGACCGATCCGACCGCCGACGCCGCCATCAAATAACCAAGTTGCGCCGGCCCCAGCAGCAGGACGTCGCGCACGTAGAGCGGCATCATGACCGAAACGGTGGGAAAAATAAAAACGGTCATGGAGGCGATCATCCCGACCATGGCGAGGCTCGGTCGGTCGCCGCGGACATAACGAAAGCCGTCTTTAAAACCGCTGGCCCGTTTCTCTTCTTCCTCCTGGCTGCCCAGGACCCGCGGCGGAAGCGAGAGAAGCGCGACGATGAGGGCGAAAAAAGTAAAAGCGTTGGCAAAAAAGGCCGTCGCCGCACCCCAGACAGCGACCACGATTCCCGCGACCGAGGGCCCGACAAGACGCGAGCAATGGAAAACCCCGCGATCGAGCGCCACCGCGGCGGCGATCTCCTCATGTTTAACCAATTCCGGCACGAGCGCGGAGAGGGCCGGATGTTCAAACGCAAAGGCAATGCCTAACAATCCCGCGACGACGATGATATGCCAGATCTGGACCCGGTCGGTGTAAATCAACAGACCAAGCGCGAGGGCAAGAGCGATCTGCACCACCTGAGTCCAGACGAGGATCTTGCGCTTGTCGAAGCGATCAGCGGCGGAGCCGCCAAACATGGTCAGGAAAAGCATCGGCATCCCGGCGGCGAAATTCACCATCCCGAGCATGATCGCCTTGTTCGTCAGGGTGCTCATGATCCAGCCCTGGGCCATGATCTGCATCCAGGTGCCGGTATCGGAAATGGAGGTTCCGATGAGGTAACGGCGAAACGGTCCCGCGCGGAGCAGGGCGCGGGTATCGCGTCCCCAGGGTTTATGGCCGGCGCTCATTTGGAAGCAACAGATAAGCGGTGAACGGCGGAGCCGCAATGCGACCGAAGGACGCGTTCGATCGGGCAATTGTAGCCGCTTCGCTGTGCGAAGCGTGGGAGAAGGCAACGCCGGTAGAGTTCAAACCCGCGTCGCCTATAGGGCGACGGCTAAAGACTATTCGCGTTCGTCGATCGGGATCACTTTTTTCCCGACCGGTTCGCCGATGTATTCGCTCAGCGGCCGATAAAGCCGGTTATCCTCGAGTTGCTCGAGCACCTGCGCGCACCAGCCCGCGCAACGCGCGATCGCGAAGACCGGGGTGAACAAATCGGTCGGAATGCCTAACGAATAATAAACGGTCGCGGAATAGAAATCGACGTTCGCGTTCAGGTTCTTCTTTTCCTTCATCAACTGCGCGATCCGCTCCGACATCTTGATCCACTTCGGGTCGCCCAGTTTTTCGCTCAACTTCACCGCCATCTTCTGCAAATGCGGGGCGCGCGGATCGAGGGTCTTATAGACGCGATGGCCGATGCCCATGATCTTTTTCTTCTGCGCCAGTTGCTCCTCGATGTAGGCGTCGACTTTGTCTTGGCTCCCAATTTCCTCCAGCATCTCGATCACGCCCTCGTTTGCGCCGCCGTGGAGCGGACCTTTCAGCGTGCCGATGGCGGAGGTGATGGCGGAATAGAAATCGCTCAGGGTGGAAATGGTAACCCGGGCGCTGAAAGTGGAGGCGTTCGTCCCGTGGTCGGCGTGCAGGACAAACGCGACGTCGAGCGTGTCGGATGCTTCCTTGGGCTGCACTTCGCCGTTGATCAGGTAAAGGAAATGTTCCGCCTCGGTAAGGTCGTCGCGGACCGGCGGGAGCGATTTGCCGTTGCGCGCGCGATGAAAATAAGCGGCGATGATCCCGATCTTGGCGGTGATGCTGCGCGCGCGGCGCTCGTTGATCTCGCGGGTCGCTTCCTTGTCCATCTCGGGATCGTAAAGTCCGAGCATGGAAACCGCCGTGCGCATCACGTCCATCGGGTTGGCGGTTTTCGGCGCGCTCTTGATGAAATCGATCACCCCGCCGGGTAACTCGCGCTCAGCCCGGAGCTGTTTTACGAACTGCGCACTCTCCTCGCGATTGGGCAATTTCCCTTTCCAGAGCAGGTAAATGACTTCCTTGAAGCTGACCTTGCCGGCGAGCTCGTTGATGTCGTAGCCGGAATAAATTAGCTGACCTTTGTCGCCGATCACGTCGCTCAGGCGCGTGCTGTTGGCGACGATTCCTTCAAGACCTTTGGCAACGGGCATCTGTCTATTTCCTCTCTTTCAGCTGCGCAATCAAGGTTTCCGCCATTGTGGCCGGAGTTTCGGCCACCGCGATGCCGGCGGCTTTGAGCGCATCGATTTTGCCCTCAGCGGTCCCTTTCCCTCCGGAAACGATCGCGCCGGCGTGGCCCATCCGGCGTCCCGGCGGCGCGGTCGCGCCAGCGATAAACGCGGCAACGGGCTTTTTGCAATTTTCCTGGATCCAGGCAGCCGCTTCTTCTTCCGCCGTGCCGCCGATCTCGCCGATCAGGATCATGGAATCGGTTTGGGGATCGTCATTGAAAAGTTTCACCGCGTCCAAATGCGACATGCCGTTGATCGGATCGCCGCCGATCCCGATGCAGGTCGATTGGCCGAGACCGCGCGACGTCAGTTGCCAGACCGCTTCGTAGGTCAGCGTGCCGCTGCGCGAGATGACGCCGACGCTCCCCGGTTTGTGAATGTAGCCGGGCATGATCCCGATCTTGCATTCACCCGGGGTGATGATGCCGGGACAATTCGGGCCGATGAGCCAGGACTTTTTGCCTTTCATCTGCGCCTTCACCCACATCATGTCCATCACCGGAATGCCTTCGGTGATGCAGATCACCAACTCGACTCCGGCATCGACCGCTTCTAAAATTCCATCGGCCGCGCCCGCCGCCGGGACGAAGAGGACCGAGACATTGCAACCAGTCTCCTGGCGCGCTTCCCAGACGGTGTCGAAAACCGGGACCGTGTTCTCAAACTTCTGTCCGCCTTTTCCGGGAGTGACTCCGGCGACAACGTTGGTCCCGTAATCCATGCATTGCTTTGCATGAAATCCGCCCGCGCTGCCGGTGATGCCCTGCACGCAGAGGCGGGTGTTTTTATCGACGAGGACAGACATCAGGAAAAAAATTTCGCCGTAACGAAATCGAAGATGAGGCCGGGCTTTCCAATCCGAATATCGAAATTCGAAACGCAAAGGTGAACACGAACACTTGATGGTTTTGGGTTTTGGATTTTCCTCATTCGGATTTCGGATTTCGTGCTTCGAATTTTCCGCCTTTAGGCGGCTTTGCGCCTGTGCACGAGCAGCTTGTTTCCGTCCGGATCGCGGAATTGCGCCATCCAACAGACCGGGGTTTCCATTTTCTCCATGTCGAACGTGACCCCGCGCTTCTGCAGCGTCGCGATTGCTTCGTCGATGTCATCCACTTCAAAAGCGATCGTCGTTCCGTCGCGCGAAGGCTGCCAGGCGGGATGCTGGCCGACCCCGATGGTGGTCGCACCGAGGGTGTATTCGGCCCAGGGAAAATCGCCCGGGGCCGAGTCCGGTTTCAGGCCGAGGGTTTCTTCGTAAAACTTGCGCGCGCGCGGAAAGTCGGAAACCGCGACGGCGACGAAAGCCACTTCCTTGATCATGACGATTTCTCCTTCGCGGCCTTGACCGCTTTCTGTGCTGCGTCCGCCAGGTCATTGGCCGCGATTACGGCCAGACTGGATTCGGCGAGCAATTTTTTTCCGGCATCGACATTGGTGCCCTCCAGCCTAACGATCAACGGAACAGACAGGTGGACGGCCTTGGCCGCGGCGATGATGCCCTGCGCGATCACGTCGCACTTTGCGATCCCGCCGAAGATATTGACCAGGATCGCTTCGACCCGCTTGTCGGCGACAAGAATTTTGAAAGCTTCGGTCACCTGCTCCTCGGTCGCGCTCCCGCCGACGTCGAGGAAATTGGCCGGGCTGCCACCGTAAAATTTGATGATGTCCATCGTCGCCATGGCAAGGCCGGCGCCGTTGACGAGGCAGGCAATGTTGCCGTCCAGTCCGATGTAGTTGAGGCCGTGCTTCGAAGCCTCGACTTCGCGCGGATCTTCCTCCGCCGGGTCGCGCATGGCCGCAATCTCGGGGTGCCGATAAAGCGCGTTGTCGTCGAAGTTGAATTTCGCGTCGAGCGCGAGCACTTCGCCTTTCGTCGTCACGACAAGAGGATTCACTTCCACCATCGAGCAATCGGATTCGATAAAAGTGCGATAGAGCGCGCTGAAGAGTTTTGCCGCCGGCTTGATCTGGTCGGACTTGAACCCAAGCTGTTTCGCCAGCTTGCGCGTCTGGAAGGGCTGCAACCCGGCCATCGGATCGACAGGCTCGCGCATTATTTTCTCAGGCGATTTTTCGGCCACGGTCTCGATTTCCACTCCGCCTTCGGTGCTGGCGACGATCAGCGGGGCCGCGGTCGCGCGGTCGAGCAGGACGGCAAAATAAATCTCGCGCTCGATATCGGCGGACTCCGCGACGAGCACCTTGTTCACGAGCCGGCCTTCCGCGCCGGTTTGATGCGTGACGAGAACCTGGCCGAGCATTTTCCCCGCGACCTCGCGCACTTCGGCGGGTGATTTCACCAGGTGCACACCGCCCTTGAAACCGTTGGCGAAGGTCCCCTTACCGCGGCCGCCAGCATGCACCTGCGCCTTCACTACCAGGTCATTGGTGCCCAGCTCACGCGCGATTTGCTCGGCCTGTTCCGCCGTCTCGGCCACCTTTCCACGGGTCGTGGCCGCGCCGAATTTCTCGAGCAGCTCTTTCGCCTGGTATTCGTGAATATTCATGCGGGTTGCGTGAGGGTCTCACTAAGACCGCGAAGTGCGCGGCGAGCAATCGTTTTTCTTGCCCAGATGCTATTTGCGCCGCCGGAACAACCAGCGCAGCCACCCGAAGCTGGAGAATCAGCTTGTCGGGAGCAAAACGTAGGATCAACCCAGAAGCATGAAAACAAGACTGCTCTTTGCTTCATTCCTTCTCGCGCTCTGGCTCGGGGCGCCAGCCCTCCAAGCCGACTCCTCCGAAAAGCAGAAAGAATTCACCGAGAATGCCAATCCCATGGCGCTCGGATTTTACCGGATGATGATGAGCAACGGTGCCGGGGGGAAAATTTCAAAAATCGAGCTGGTCGATCTGACTCCGGAGGAGGCGAAGAAAGCCGCCGGCACTCAGGACGGCCCCGGCGGAATTAAAACTCATCTCCCGCTCAAACCGACCAAGAAGCTCGTTTTCACGGTGGAGACGAAAGACGAGAACGGCTCTTCCTCGAGCACCAGCGAAAGCTTCGTTGCCGAAAAGGATGGCAGGTTCGTCATCCCGGTGCCGGTGGACGTGAAGTAAGACACGCGGCAGGTATCCCTCAAAGCATGGCGAGCGGCTCTTTGCGCGGCGGCGGAGGGAAAGCCGCTTCCAGCTCGGCGAGGTCTTTCTCGCTCAGCTGCAAATCTGCCGCGGCCGCATTCGCGCGCACGTGTTCCTGCGCGGTCGCTTTCGGAATCGCAATCAGCCCGGGCTGACGCAAAACCCAGCCAAGCGCGATCTGCGCCGGCGTCGCCTTGTGCCGCCGCGCGATCGTGGCCAGGACTGGATGACGCAACAATTTGCCACCCTGACCAACCGGCGAATACGCCATCACCGGCATCCGATGTTCCCGGCCCCACGGCAGAAGATCGAATTCAATCCCGCGCGCCTCGAGATTGTAAAGCACCTGATCGGTCGCGCAGTCTGGCCGATCGAGTTCCTCCAGATCAGCGACGTCGAAATTAGAAACACCCCAGCGCCGGATCTTGCCCTCAGCACGAAGTTTCTCGAAAGCCTCGACCGTTTCCTGCAGCGGAGCGGTGCCACGCCAATGCAGCAGATAAAGATCAATCACCTCGGTCCGCAGTCGCCGCAGGCTGCGGGCGCAGGCTTCCGGTAAACCGGTCCGGGTCGCATTGTGCGGATACACCTTAGTCACTAGGAAAACCTGATCGCGCTCCCCCGCCATCGCCTCCGCCACGACCTCTTCGGCAGCTCCTTCGCCATACATTTCGGCCGTGTCGATCAAGGTCAGCCCGAGCTGGATTCCGAGCCGGAGCGCGGCAATCTCATCCGCTCGAGGGCGTTCCCCTTCACCCATCTTCCATGTCCCCTGCCCGAGCACCGGGACGCGGTCCTTGTTTCCGATCGCGACCGTTTTTAACATCGAACGAATAGCGTACGCAAAAAAACGCGCTCCTCCGGTCCGGGCCGAAGAAAACGCGTTTTCGCTTTAGCCTAACGAACTACTTTTTGACGATCTCGGCGTTCTCCAGCATCGAGACTCCGCCATTGGTCGCCATCTTGCCTTTGAGCGTGACGGTTTTGCCCGCGAGTGGCGCGAGCTCGTCGTTCATCGGCTTGTGCGCGCCGACCACGAGGTAGGCTTTGCCATCACTGACGATGCCAACCGGGCCGCCGCCTTTGATGCATTTCTCGCCGCAGCTGGCGTGTTTCTCGCCCATCGCATTGTGGTCGACGTAGCACATCATGTCGACGATCTCGCCAGTCATTTCCTTGGTCGAGGTGTCGGATTTCGCGGCCTCATCCGCAGCCAGCACGAGCGGAGATGTGGCCAGCGCCGCGGTGAACGCGAGCGTGACCGCCAACTTCATAAGCTTAGGAACTCTTTCGGTAGTTGAATACATGCCGGAACTTCCGCTCGAAGCACCCTGCGGTCAATTTACGTTTGGTTACCGCAGAGAGCGCGGAGGACGCAGAGTAGAGGGGAAGCCAGAGGACAAATAATCCCTCCTCTGCGCTCTCCGCGTCCTCCGCGGTTAATTTTTTCCCCGCTCGATCAACCGTGCGAATTCCCCGAAAAAATAACTGGCGTCATGCGGACCGGGGGCGGCCTCGGGATGATATTGCACGCTGAAAATCGGCAGCTTGCGATGCCGCATGCCTTCGACTGTGCCGTCATTCAAATTGATGTGCGTCACTTCCACCTCGTTAGGCAAGGAATCCGGATCGACCGCGAAGCCATGATTCTGCGAGGTGATCGCGACCCTTCCCGTGATCAGGTCCTTGACCGGCTG
>JBKJNW010000068.1:0-3183 GCA_046593335.1 Chthoniobacterales bacterium
ACATCTGCGACGGTGTGGCCGAGGCACATGTCTTCGAGAATCGTCAGGTTGATCAGGCTCGGCGGACGCACGCGGTAGCGATAAGGATTTCCCGTGCCGTCGCTGATCAGGTAAAAGCCAAGATCAGCAGCGGCAGGACTAAGACCAATGGAGCAAGCAGAACTCGCGGCGTGATCGGCAGAGCCGGAGACAACCGAGGTGAAACCAACGGCGACGAAAGCGTGTCAGCCACCGAGGCCACATCGTCGGAAGAGACGACGAGTTTATCCATGGCGATCTTTCTCGAAATAACTGCCGACGAAGTTTCGCCCCGTCACCGCCATGCCCTTGAGTATTCCCCGAGCCGATCATGGTTAAATGGTGAGGCGGTTAGGCCGTGGCGTCGAATTTTCCGGCGCTCATGAATTCCCCGCATCGGCTCCCGCCGGGAGCGGCAGGGTGAAGCGGAAGATGGTGCCGTGGTCCGGCCGGCTTTCGACCGTGACTTCGCCGCCGTGGGCTTCCACGGTTTGCTTCACGATCGCCAGGCCGAGGCCGGTGCCGCTTTTCTCCGGGTCCGGATCGGTTTCCAGTTTATCAAAAACTCGCTCGAGGCGTTCGGGCGGAATGCCTTCGCCATCATCTTCCACCGAACACTCCACCCGGCCCTGCGCGACTCGCGCGCTGAGGAGCACTTCGCCGTGGGGCGCGTAGCGCAGGGCGTTGGAGACAAGATTTTGAAAGACATGGGTGAGGAGGGCGGCGTCCGCCTGCACAGTGAAATCTTTCGGGACCAGATTGAGGACGCGGGTCTGACTGGCATCGCTCAAAGGGCGCAGATCGTGCAGAAGATTTTGCACGAGCGGCCAGAGGTCGACTTCCCGCAACTCCAATTTGCGACCGGCCGAGGAAACGAGATTGACCTGCTCGTGCATCACCTTGGTGACGAGCACGTCGAGGCGCCCGAGGTTTCGCTGGAGTGTCCTCATCATGACCGCCGCGTCATTAGACGTGGCGGACTCGGGGAGGCTCTCGGTCAGAGCCTGGGCGGCGACCGACATGGCGGAGAGCGGCGTGCGCAGATCGTGCACAACGAAGGCCAGATGTTCCTCGCGGCGTTGTTGCAGCTCGACCGCTTTCTGCGCGGCGTAGGTTTTCACGGCCACGCCGATGGCCTCGTCGAGCACGCGATTGAGGATGCGGGGCGCCCGGCCTTGCAAAATCAGCCCGTGAAGTTCCACCAGATCCTGGAGGGCCTCGCGCAGAATGTTGTATTCCGCGACCACTTCCGCGATGTCGAAGCCGTCCTCGAGACGCTGCAACCCATGCGCCGAAGGGCTGCCCCCGGCGTGCGCTTCCGCGACCCGCTCGTCGGCCTCCGCTTCCAGGGCATCGATCAGCTCGTCGATAAAGGTCGGGATGTGATCGTTGAGCGTTGGCAAATCGAGATGCTCCGCGCCTGGCAGGAGGCGGACGTCGCGCCGCCATTGGGAGAGCAATTCCGATTTTTTGGCACGGATGAGCGAGGAGATATCAGCCAGTGCAGTCACGCAGTTTTACGAAGCATTCCGGCACATTCTCAAGAGATGATCCTGCTAGAGCACTCGCTCAAAGCAAGGGGTTTCCCCGATAGTGGCCAAACAAAAATCCCATCGGGACGATTGAGCATAGCAGCACTGCAGTGCTGGGCTAGTTCCGCCCCGGAAAATCGCAACCAACATCCCTCAAAGGAACGCTGGAAATCATTTCGGCGGCCCGGTCTTGCGACGCGATCAACGATCCACTTCGCCCATCACGATGTCGATGCTGCCGAGGATGACCATCACATCTGCGACGGTATGGCCGAGGCACATGTCTTCGAGGATGGTGAGGTTGATCAGGCTGGGCGGGCGGACGCGGTAACGATACGGGTTGCCGCTGCCGTCGCTGATCAGGTAGAAGCCGAGCTCGCCCTTCGGGGCCTCGATCCGGCCGTAGGCTTCGCCGATCGGCGGCTTAAAGGCGCGGATTTTTACTTTTGGATTCATGATCGGGCCTTCCGGCAGGCCGTCCATTGCCTGTTGCAAAATGCCGAGCGTCTCGCGCAACTCGAGCACCCGCATCATGAGGCGATCGTAGCAATCGCCGTGCTCGCCTAACGGCACCCGGAATTTGAAGCGCGGATAGATGCCGTAGCAGTCCACTTTGCGGATGTCGTAATTCACGCCGCTCGCGCGCAGGCCGGGACCGGTGATGCCGGCGCTGACCGCGAGTTCGGCGGAAACTTTGCCAATGTCGTAGGTGCGAGCGAGGAGGATTTCGTTGCCCGTGATCAATTTTTCGAACTCGTCGAGAAACCGCGGGAAGCCGTCGACGATTTTGCGCGAGCGCTCCATCCAGCCGGGCGGCAGATCGCAGCGGCAGCCGCCGAAACGCATGTAGTCGCACATCATGCGCGAGCCGGAGAGCGACTCAAAAAGGTCGAGCACGTATTCGCGTTCGCGGAAGGCATACATGAGGGGCGTGCCCCACGCGCCCATGTCGCTGAGGAGGAAGCCTAACAATGAGGTGTGATTCACCAGCCGGGTCAGCTCGGCCAGGATGACGCGGAGATATTCGGCCCGCTCGGGCACTTCGATCCCGGCGAGTTTTTCGACACTGAGCGCGTAGGCCCAGTTGTTCGTCATCGAGCAAAAGTAATCGAGCCGGTCGGTGTAAGGCATCGAGCCGAGGTAGCTCGCGTTCTCTCCGATCTTCTCGTGGTTGCGGTGCAGATAACCGAAAACCGGCTTGAGTTTGCGCACGATCTCGCCCTCGAGCGCGACGTTCATGCGGAAGACGCCGTGGGTCGATGGATGCTGCGGGCCCATCGAGATTTCGAGCAACTCGCCGTCGAAGGTTGAAGTCCGGCGCGGCGGCGCTTGATTCAGTTCGTGCAGATGTGCGGGCATCGAGAAGGTTCGGCTTTTGAAAGCGTGGCTTACGCTAGCGATGACGAGGTTAATTTCCATCTCGTCCAATTGGCGACATCGAATTTGTTCGGGCGCTAGCGCCAGTTTGCAGGCGCGAGCGGATTGACATTCGCGGCGCTTGTCTTACTCGTCTTGACCCTGGGATGAAACTTTTCCAAAACAGAATCTTCCTGACGCTAGCTGCGCTTTTGACTCTGCTTGTTTTCAGTGGCGATGTTTTGGATGACGTCTGGAATATTCCCGGATCGACGGC
>JBKJNW010000251.1:0-3262 GCA_046593335.1 Chthoniobacterales bacterium
GCGGGTGAACTGAAAACGTCGGTTTCGTCTTTGGTTTGGAGCATAGAAACGCGGAGCTTCCGCGAGGCCAGAAACATAGGCGAAAATGGGCCCCGGACAACTAATTATCTGGGGCAAAACGAAGGGATTAAAACCCCACATCTTGCGGGTCAGAGTGGCCGGCTATGCATATGTTGTGGCTCAGCCGCCGCTCTTACCACAGCGGCCGAGAATACGATGCGGCGGCCGTCGATCGCCCGAACGCGAACCCGTCACAGCCAGCTCCTAACGAGAAGTCGCCGCCGGTCACGATCCGGCTCCGTAGGGCCAGAATTGCAGGGATGTCCGAAGGCAATTTTGGCCCAGCGGATCGGCCAATGTCGTCGCCCTGCTAGTTAATTCCTTCCCGCATCAGCACCGGCGAGGCGGGCAATTTATCGAGGATGATGTTTTCCTCGCCGTCGTAGCGGCCAAACTGAAGCACGCCGGTCGGGCATTGCTGCACACAGGCGGAGCAGCGGACGCATTCCGGATCTTCCATGGGCAGGCCCTTGTTGGCGAAATTCATGACGTCGATTCCCTGATGACAAACCGAGGTGCAGACGTTGCAGGAGATGCACTTGTGCTTGTCGGGAAAAATCCGGTAGCGCGAAAACCTCGTATAGATGTGCATGAGGGCCGCGAGCGGGCAGGCAAAACGACACCAGACCCGGCCGCTGAACCAGAAATAGAGGCCGACCCCGAGAATGCCAGCCATGAAAATATCGACGCTCCAGCCGTAACTCAAAAACGGGATCCCCTCGAAAAGCTTATGATACCAATGCGTCGCCCACGATTCGTCGCCCAGCGCCCAACCGGCGATGCGCAGGCCGAGAATCGCGAGAGCGAAAACGAGAACGGCCTGCCCGACCATGTTGAGCCGATTCCAAAAAGGCCCATGCGGCATTTTCGAGCGATAGGAGTCTCCCATCGTCTCGGCCAGGGCGCCGCAGGAACAAATCCAGCCGCAATAAGCGCCCTTGCCCCAGCGAAAGATGATGAGTGGGATGAGGACGAAGGTCTGGACGAAACTGATCCCGAGCCAAAGCCACATCGGGTGTTCGGTGAAAACGTTGTAGACGTTGAGCGGGAAAGCGAGGATGAACCCGTAGGCGCGCCAGTAGGCGCGTTCGTGGCCTAACGACCCGTCGTAGCTTTCAAATAGATGGTCGGCCAGCCAGCGCAATGGATGGCCGGGCTCGAAGAAACCGTTGTGCCCCATCCAGGGCAGGATCAGTTCCGGCAAAATGAAAAGCGGGATCCATTGCGAGCCGATCAGGACGAGGGTCTGCCACTTCACATAGGGCGTGCGTCGTCGGCGCATGCGGCGAATACCGAAGACAAGGACGCAGGTGCAGTAAGCGAGCGTGTAATAGAAGGCGGGATTCCCGAAGCCGCGCTTGATCGTGAAAAGAAGATTACCCTCGCGGCTAGACCACTCGGCGATCTTGCCTCCGGCGGACTCGATCGCTGGCGGGACGTTGTAGGGAAAGGCGTGAGCCTGGCTGGCCCAGCGCTGGACCGGGAACTCCTGCGGGTGATTGCTCTTCCAGTGATAGAGCACGACGCAGAAAAGAAGGAAAACGATGCAACTGATCCAGGTGATGGGGCGCCAGTCGCCGCTCACATGCAGCCCGCTGCGCCGGAAGAAATCGAGCGGTGCTTCGCGGCCGATCATGGAAAAGACGTCGTCGTTAGGCAGGACGACTTCTTCGCCGTCCTCGCGCTTGAGAGTGACCTTGTCGGGTTCGATCCGGGTGACGGTGGAAGCCATCGCGAGGGTGATGGAGCCGGTTGGCGCGTTCTTCACCATGCCGCGCGTGAACGCGGTCGTGACTCGCTCGGAGCTGGGCCGTTCCACCTGCACATCCGCCTTCGGATCGTGATGCAGCATTTCCAGTTTCTCAATGTTCCCGGGTTTCGGGCGCGAGAATTCCGGTTTGCGATAGCTCACCGTGACCTTCGCTCCGCAGCCGGCGAGGGCGATGGCGGACTCGAGAGCGCTGTCGCCGCCGCCGACGACAAGCACATTCTTGCCGCTGAAATCCGACGGATCGAAGAGCCGGTTGTGGACCTTATCGAGCTCCTCACCCGGGCAGCCGAGCTTGCGGTGGTTGCCACTGCGGCCGATCGCGACGATGACCCGCCGCGCCCGCGTCACGGTCTTCTCCTTGTCGCCATGATGGAGAAGAATCTCCTTCCCTTGCTCCTCCAGCCGCTCGATCCGCGCGTCGGTAAACTCGATCCCCGCGGCCTTGCGCTGTTCTTCCATTTCCTCCAGCAGCGGTTCCTTCACGTCCTTGGTGAAATGGAGGCCGCCTTCGAGCTTGAGGTCGGTCGGGTAGGTATAAATCGGTTTCGCCTTCGGAAAATTGATGACGGTGGAGAAGGGCTGAGCCGCTTCGAAGATTTTGTAATTCAGCCCAGCCTTTTCCGCCTCGATCGCCGCCGAGACACCCGATACCCCGCCGCCGACGATCGCGAGATCAAGGATTTCATCCTTCGTCCTTCCAGCCGACGCCGTGGACTGGCTCCGGCCCGGCGAGCCACCTTCATTCTTCCTAAAGTCCGGTTCCGCCAGAATCGCGTGCACCGCTTCCGCGCCGGTCTTGGAAGAAAATTTCAGGAGCGGGATCCCCGTGAGATCACCCACGATCCGTACCCCGGGGAGATTGGTTACGCCGAGCTCTCCAGACTCCGGCAATTTCTCCACCACGCCCGCCGGCCAGCGGGTATGCAGCCACTGCGTGTAGCTCTTTATTGGATTAAACATAAGACGCGCGAACCGGGCGCAGTTTTGTCGAGAAATGAGGATGGTGGAAGCGCATTTATTCCCCGCACCATCCGCTATTTTTACCGAGCAGGCTCGCAAGCCCAAGGTAACCGCTCTCATCTGCGACGTCATTCAGTTGCGGCGAAAGATGAGAATTCCTCTTTTCCGGAGCGCGGGACCGTTGACGGCGCGGTCCTCGGACCGCACTCTTTCGTCTTGCGCTATTTCCATTCGTTAGGCGACGACCGCCTGCTTTTGCTCAATCTCGGGCTAGCCCAATCCCTCGCCGTCGTGCCCGAGCCCCAGCGCTGTTGTTCTCGAAACAAAAAACGGCTGGACCTTACCAGGGGGAGCGGCGTTCGTTCCCCGGCCAGTCCGCCACATCTGATCTCCCCATGAGCCTCGACCTTCTTTCGCCTCGACCTGCTCCGCGCGTCATGGCCTGGCCTGCGGAAGAACCGTCGCCCGAAA
>JBKJNW010000242.1:0-5970 GCA_046593335.1 Chthoniobacterales bacterium
GTAGCTCTCTTGTTTGCGTAATCGATGGTGAAAACCGCTGGATTGGAAGCGGCGCGCCGGATCGCCGTGAATGCGCCGAAATTGTCGCTTCCAAAACGTGATCCATCTTTCGATCTCCACTTCTTCTTCGACGGGCGAGCAGATCAGATGAAGATGATCCGGCATCAGGACGTAGCGTCCGACTATCCAGCTGCTGGCAGCTTCCCAGCTCGCGATCAAATCGTGTTCGACGTTCCGGTCCGCGAGCCATCGAACCCGGTTCAGGGTGCAGACGGTGAGAAACACGATCGTGGCCCCACCGCGAAGAATAAAAACGCCCGGGGCGGGTCGCCGTCGATTCGGCATGAGCCAAGAATAACGAAGGGAAGAAAGCGTTCGAGAACAAACTGGTAGGGCGAGACTCCGTCGAGCCGTGGGGCGAGGATCTTGCGGAGCGAGGCCCATCCCAGGCTCGACGAAGTCTCGCCCTACCTGGGTTCTGCGCCCGGCTCGATCGCCAACTTTTTGTTGCGCCCTGCTTCACTCGCCCCTTACTCTTCCGGCGCATGTTTCGTTTTCGGGTTTCTCCGTTCGCGGCCCTCGCCGGTTTACTCATCGTCTTCACTTCCTGCGAACGGCATCACGTCGGAGAATTGCCCCATCTGCAAAAGGAGCATCTCCATCCGCTCGAGGCCGCCGCGGAGGAGCCGATTCATGGCGCCATCCCGAAGCCGCCGCTTTCTTCGCCCACGCCGGCCGACTTTTTTCCGCCGCAGCACCCCTAACGACCGCGAACCGATCGCCTAACTACGAGCAGCGCCATGGCCAAGCACGAATACGCGACCAAGCCCCCCAACATCTCCACCATGCCCCCGGGCGTTCCCTACATCATCGGGAACGAGGCAGCGGAGCGCTTCTCCTTCTACGGGATGCGCTCGATCCTGATCATTTTCATGACCCAGTATCTGGTCACGAGCGGCGGCGCGCCCGATCACATGGGCGACGCGGAGGCGCGGCAATATTTCGCCCTCTTTGTCGCGGCGGTTTATTTCCTCCCCATTTTTGGCGCCGTCCTGGCCGAGGGTTTCATCGGCAAATACCAGACGATTTTCTGGCTCTCGATCGTCTACGTCTTTGGCCATTTTGCCCTCGCGCTCAATGACACCCGGCTCGGCTTGCTCCTCGGCCTGGGGCTGATCTCGTTCGGTGCCGGCGGCATCAAACCGTGCGTTTCGGCCAACGTGGGCGACCAGTTTGGCGAATCGAACAAGCACCTTCTCTCCAAGGTTTTCGGCTGGTTTTATTTTTCGATTAACGCCGGTTCGTTCATCTCGACGATTGCCTGCCCATTTCTTCTCCACGATCCGCGCTTCGGGCCGCGGTGGGCCTTCGGCATTCCGGGTGTTTTTATGGTGATTGCCACGATTTCGTTCTGGCTTGGTCGCAAGAAATTCGTCCACATCCCGCCCGCCGGAATCGGATTTCTCAAGCAAACTTTCAGCCGGGAAGGTCTCGGCGCGCTCGGGCGCCTAGCTATCGTTTACGTTTTCGTGGCGGTTTTCTGGTCGCTCTGGGACCAGAGCAGCGGCGGCTCGTGGACGTTGCAGGCGCAGCACATGGATCTGAATTGGTTCGGGATCACCCTCCTGCCCTCGCAGGTGCAGACCGCGAATCCGATCTTGATCCTGATCTTTATCCCGATCGTGAATTACCTGCTCTATCCGATGATGGACAAGGTTTTCCCCCTCACCCCGCTGCGCAAAATCGGCATCGGCCTTTTCCTGACCGCCGGCAGTTATGTCGTAATCTGGTATATCCAGCAGATGATCGACGGCGGGGCCAAGCCAAGCGTGAACTGGCAGTTCCTTGCCTACGTCATCCTGACGTTAGGCGAAACGATGGTCTCCATCACCGGGCTCGAATTCTCTTATACCCAGGCGCCGAACAAGATGAAAAGCGCGGTCATGGCGCTCTGGCTCTTTACCGTTTCGATGGGCAACCTGTTCACCGCCGGGGTCAACTACTTCATTCGCAACGCCGACGGCACGGTGAAGATGAACGATCAGCAATATTTCCTTTTCTTTGCCGTCCTGATGTTCGTCGCCGCCGCGGTTTTCGTGGTCTTCGCCATGTTCTATCGCGGGAAGACCTACCTGCAATCGCAGGTGACCGAAGACGAGTTGGCGACCGAGCCAATGCTCTCGAGTGGTTCGCCGACCTAGGCGAACCGCTCGTGCCTCCGGAGCGCGGCATGGACATTGGTAGGGCGAGACTCCGTCGAGCCGGGGGTAATCTTATCTCGGCAGCCGGGCCGCTCCCCCCGGCTCGACGGAGTCTCGCCCCACCGTAAGACAGCTTTCCAGCCTTCGCAGGCAGCCCACGCATGACTTCCGGCTTTTCTTTTCCGGCGCCGGCGACGATCTTCCTCCGCGCATGCCGCCGCCGAATGAAGAATACGTCCTCGATCTCCTCCGGGATGTCGGCTTGCTGACCCGCAAGCAGATCGAGGAAGCCCGGGCCGAGCTCAACGGCAACTCGAGCAGCATCGTCGAGCGGCTCGTTAGGCAAGGTCTCGTCACGGCGGACGACATCTCCCGCACCGTCGCCGCCCAGGCGCAAATGCACTGGGTCGATCTGGCCGACATGGTCGTGCCGCAGGAAGTGATCAACGAAATCAAGCCGCACGACGCGCGCCGTTTCAAGATGATCCCGATCGCGCGCAACGAGCACGGCCTCGTCGTCGCGACCGGCGATCCGCTTGATTTCGACAGCATCGACAGCCTGAGCTTTTTGTTGAAACGCGAGATCGAGCTCGTCTGCACCACGCCGGAAAAAATTCGCCAGGCTCTGATCAAATATTACGGGAGCGCCGAGGAAGCAGTCGACGTCCTGCGCCAGAAGATCGGCGATGCCGCGATCGAGGAACTCGATATCGCCGAGGGCGCGGAGCTGCCCGAAGGCGAAGGAGGCGATGCGCCGATCGTGCGCATGGTTTCGCTCCTCCTGCTCGAAGCACACAAGCTCGGAGCGAGCGATATCCATCTCGAGCCGCTCGAGAAGAGTTTCCGCGTCCGTTTCCGGATCGACGGTGTCCTCCAGGAAATGCAATCGCCTCCGAAAAAACTCCAGTCGGCCATTATCAGCCGGCTCAAGATCATGACCGGCTCCATGAGCATCGCGGAAAAGCGTTTGCCGCAGGACGGCCGCATCCAGGTGAAGATGGGAAAAAAATCGATCGACCTGCGCGTCTCGACCGTCCCGACCAATCACGGCGAAAGCATGGTCATGCGTTTGCTCGACAAAACCAGCCTCCTTCTTGGCCTGCCCGAGCTTGGATTTCTGAGCGATGACCAGGAAGTCTTCGAGCGTCTCCTGCATGCGCCCGACGGCATTCTGCTCGTAACCGGGCCGACTGGTTCGGGCAAGACGAGCACGCTCTACGCCTGCCTCAATTACATCAACAAACCCGACCGCAAAATCATCACGGTGGAGGAGCCGGTCGAGTACCAGATGAACGGGATCAACCAGGTGCAGGTGAATTCCGAGATCGGCATGACCTTTCCCGCCGCCCTCCGTTCCATTCTGCGGCAGGCGCCGAACATCATCATGATCGGTGAAATTCGCGATCTCGAGACCGCGGCGATCGCGACCAATGCCAGCCTCACCGGTCACCTCGTCTTCAGCACCCTGCACACCAACGACGCGCCTTCCGCCATCGCACGCCTGATCGATATCGGGGTCCAGCCGTTTTTGGTCGCGACTTCGATCCGCGCGATCATGGCTCAACGACTCGTTAGGCGACTCTGTTCCAACTGCAAGGAGCCAGGGCATCTTTCTGAAACTGAGCTGCGCGGTTTGCACATCGAAGCTTCGCAACTGGGCGAGGCCAACGTCATGCGCCCGGTCGGTTGCGAGCGCTGCCGGCAGACCGGCTACAAAGGGCGGATGGGCATTTTCGAGCTCTTCGAAATCGACGACGAAGTGCGTCACATGGTCAACAACCGCACCTCGACGATGGCGCTGCGGAAGCGCGCGCGCGAGCTCGGCATGCGCACTTTGCGTGAGGATGGCGTGCGCAAAGTTTTGGCCGGCATGACTTCGGCGGAAGAGGTGATCTCGATCACGATTGGAGATGCCAACTGAAATCCGAATGTTGAATCTCGAAATCCGAAACAATGATTGAAGTCCGAAGGACAAAGGCTCGAAAAGTGGCGCGCCAGCGTTTCGATCATTCGGATTTCTCCCATTCGAATTTGTTTCGGATTTCGAGATTCGGATTTCGATTTTCAGCCTTCAGATTTTCTCGATGAATAACGAACGCATCGCCGACTTCTTTATCGACCAGGGCCTGATGGACCGGGCCCAGGCCGACGACGTTCTTCTCGAGACGACGCAGAACGGCAAGGCGATCGAGCAGGCTATGGTCGATCACGGCATCGTCGACGAGCACCAGTTCTATCTCGCCATCGCCGACGCCCTCGGGACGGAGATGGTCGAACTCGAAACGATCGAGTTTTCCCCGCAAATTCTGCGCCTCATCCCGGCCGGCCTCGCCCGGCTCCATCGCGCGTTGCCGATCGGAGAAGAGGACAACGCGATCAAGGTCGCCCTCGTCGACCCGCTCGATACCCAGACGATCGAAGACCTGCGCTTCGCCCTCGGGCGCGACATCCACGTTGTCCTCGCGCCCAGCCTGGAGATCGAAGAGCGGCTGCGCAAACACTACGGCGAAGACACCTCCAGCATGGAGGACATCCTCAAGCAGCTCGGCGAAGCCGGCGAGCTCATGACCCTCGATGGCGACAAATCCATCGGGGCCAACATCGAGGCGGAAGCGAGCGCGACTCCGATCATTCGCTTCGTCGATCTCATTCTCTACCAGGCGATCCAGGACCGGGCGAGCGACATCCATTTCGAACCATTCGAGGCCGAGTTCAAGGTCCGTTACCGGGTCGATGGCGCGCTTTATGAAATGGCGCCGCCACCGCGCCATCTCGCGCTCCCGGTCATTTCGCGGGTCAAGGTAATGGCGAACATGAACATCGCCGAGCGCCGCTTGCCGCAGGACGGGCGCATCCAGAAAAACATCGCGGGCCGCGCGGTCGATCTTCGCGTCTCGACTTTGCCGACGCAGTTTGGCGAAAGCGTCGTCCTGCGCGTGCTCGATCGCTCGACCGTTAATCTCGATCTCGAGGCGCTCGGAATGCCCGATTACATCCTGGAATACATCCTCGAGGTGATTAATCGGCCTAACGGAATCTTCATCGTCACCGGCCCGACCGGTTCGGGAAAAACGACCACGCTTTATTCCTGCCTGCGGAAAATCAACACGATCGATTCCAAGCTCCTGACCGCGGAAGAGCCGGTCGAGTACGATCTCGAAGGCGTGATGCAGGTGCCGGTCAACGACGCCATCGGTCTCAGCTTTGCTCGCGTCCTGCGCGCCTTTCTGCGTCAGGATCCGGACCGGATCATGGTCGGGGAAACGCGCGACCTCGAGACCGCGCAAATCGCGATCCAGGCTTCGCTCACTGGGCATCTCGTTTTCACTACACTGCATACGAACGACGCCCCCGGCGCCATCGCCCGCCTCATCGACATGGGAGTCGAACCTTTCCTCATCTCTTCCACCCTCGAAGCCGTCCTCGGCCAGCGGCTCATCCGCAGCATCTGTCCCGATTGTAAAACCGATTATCAGCCTAACGAATCGCTCCTCGCCCAGCTCAATCTTTCCCCGCACGAAATCGGCGATCGCCATTTTTACTACGGACGCGGCTGCGACAAATGCAATCGGACCGGCTACAAAGGTCGCAAAGGCATCTACGAACTGATGCGCCTGACCGATCCGATTCGCGTCCTGATCAACGAGCGCGCCCCTTCGGTCGTCCTGAAACAGAAAGCGGTCGAGCTCGGCATGGTCACCCTGCGCCAGGATGGGATTCGCAGCATCTTCGAGGGCCACACTACGATCGAAGAAGTGCTGAAGTACAC
>JBKJNW010000005.1:0-11697 GCA_046593335.1 Chthoniobacterales bacterium
TCGGGAGCTTCCTGCACCGCTTTTTCAAACTCCGGCAGCGCGGTGGCAAATTGTTGCCCGGCGGCCGCCGCGTCGCCACGCGCCAGTGCGGTCATTCCGGCGAGAAAACTTTTTGGCTGGAGGCCGCCATTGAGATATGAAAAACCGTCCGCCGCCGTCTCCGCCAGGACCCGGTCAGCGGCGGCGAAATCGCGCCGCAACATCGCATCTTCCCAGCGGGCGCAGGTCACCACTCCGTCGGGGTCGTTGCCGGGCGCAATATCGGCCAGCCAGGGGCCGAGCGCGGCGGGGTCGCCTTTCCCCATGAAATCGACATAGCCGGATTGGATTTTGGCCACGACCGAATCCGGCGCGACGGCGCGAAAGCGGGCCACGGCCTGGACGGCCTGTGGCCAGCGGCGCATGGAGGTGTTGGTAAAGACGAGGTTGCGAATGATGTTGGGATTCTGCGGATCGAGTTTCTCCATCCGCTGATAGGTCGCGAGCGCTTCCTCCCAGCGACCCTGCCGGCGGCGGATGGCGGCGACATAGGCGCCGATGTTGCTGTCGTTAGGCAAGGCCCGCTGGGCGGTGGCAAATTCCGCCAGGGCCCGCTCGTAGTCTTCGTCGAACCAAAAGGTGCACTGGCCGAGGGCGAAATGCGCTTCGCCCAGGTCCGGCTCGAGGCGGAGGGCGGCCTCGGCTTCGCTCCGGGCGCGATTTTTCCAGGTGTCGAGCGGTTCGTGGAAATGGAAAATCTCGGCACAGGTGGAGGCAAGATGAGCGCGGGCGAGCGCAAACTCCGGGTCGAGCGCGATCGCCTTGGTGTAGAGATCGACCGCCTGGCGATAATCCTGGAGCAACGTGTCCGGCCCCTGTTCGTAGGGCAGCGCCTGGAGATAGAGGAGATAGGCCTCCGGATTCTGGGTCGGCTTTTTTGCCACCCGCTCTTTTTCCTCTGGTGTCAGCCGGGCGCGCAGGGCCTCGGCAATCTCCGTCGCGAGCTCACCTTCCAAGCCTAACGAATCCTCAATCGTGCGGTCGTAGCGATGGGCCCAGAGATGGCGGTCCTGCTCCGCGTCGATCAACTGCACATTGACTACGACCCGGTCTTTTTTCCGGCGCACGCTCCCTTCGAGGATGGTGGCCACACCCAGAGTCTGGCCGATTTCCTTGATGTTGCGCGTCTCGATGTTGCGATATTTCATCACGCTCGTCCGGCTGATGACGGTGAGGGCCTGGATCTTGGCCAGATTGGTCAGCAGATCGTCGAGAATGCCGTCGGCGAAGTAGGCGTTTTCTTTCTCGGCGCTCAAGTTCTCGAAGGGCAGAACGGCGATGCTTTTGGAGGAGACTTCCCCGACCGCGCGATGGGCCGGGGAAAAGCGGAGGTAGAGCAGAATCGCGATCGCGATTGCGAGAATGCCGATGACCGCAGTGTAGAAACGGTGGACCGCGGGCCAGCCGGGAGATTTCCCGGAGGGCAGCTCGTCGGTTTTCACGATTCCCTCCGGGGTCAGCTCAAAGGCCCAGGCGAGCGCGACCGCGATCGGGAACCCCACCATGAGGAGGATGACGATCAGCCTAACGACCCAGTTGGCGATGTTGAAGAATGGGAAAACCTGGGTCGCGACCTGGATGAGGAGCCAGCTCGTCATCGTGTAAACGACGGCCGCGCGGTAGACATGACGCCGCTGCAATTCGGCAAAAAATTTCTTCAGATTGAGCATCGGAACTCCAATTGCCTGCAAAAATGCGTCGTTTCCCTCTGCTGTCGACGCAATTAGAGAGGAAGCCGAAAACCGGACCCGGCCCGCCCCGGCGGCGGCCGCGAAAATCTTCCCGGCTTGGCGCGGGAGCAGCTTCTCTAGGGAGCTGTGCAGACGCCGGGCCGGGAGCAAGAATTCCTGCGGGTCGCGCTCGTGGGCGCAATCGCGCTCCTGCTCGCGGCCTCGATTCCTTCGGCCAACGCTCGCCCTCGTCGTCATCACAAACCCAATCCGGTCAAGGTGGTGCTCCAGCCTTTTCTGCTCGCGCGTTCGGTCGTACATGCCGTCGCCGAACCGGTCGTGGCGCACGCGCCGCGAGCGCTCACTCTTCTCGCGACGGCCCCGTTCCATCTCGCACAGCGTGGCCACGAAATCCTGCGCGCCGAACCAGTCGACGACGGGGAGCCGGTCCGCGTCGCCTACCTCGTGTCGCGCGGGCATGGTGTGGCCCCGCCCCAGCCGGAGACAGAAGAGGAACAGGATTTTGAACAAGAGGCGGAACTTGGACGAGTGGGCCGAGGTTTCGATCAAGGCCCGACAGTCGCAGGCAGCCGGGCGATCCTGCGCCGCGGGATCGCCTATGCGCCGAGCCGCGCGCCGCAAAGCGTGAAGCGCGCGATCTGGGCGGCGAACTCATTAACCCGCAAGCCCTATAGCTGGGGCGGCGGGCACGGCTCGTTTTACGATCGCGGTTACGATTGTTCGGGGACGGTTTCCTTTGCTCTGCATGGAGCCGACGCGATCGGAGCGCCGCTCGCCTCCGACGAATTAACGCGCTTCGGCGAACGCGGTCGGGGACGCTGGTTCACGATTTATGCCCGGCCTGGGCACACCTTCGCCGTCATCGCCGGGCTGCGGCTGGATACGACTGATTTTCAGAACGGCGGCAATACCGGTCCGCGCTGGCACGCCGACCTGCGCGAGACGCGCGGCTATGCCGCGAGGCATCCGGCTGGAATGTAAACACAAACCTGGAGGGAAGCTTGACCATGAAATTCGAAGAAAACAAAATCTGGAAGATGGACTCGGAGCCGAAAGAGGAGACAGGCGAGAGCTCGGAACAGAACACGCAGGAGCAGTCGCAAAAAGTGTCGCTTTCCAAGCTGCGCGATCTGCGGCCGGAGAAAGATCCAATCGGCGCTGGTCGCCAACGCGCGGCCAACCCCTCCAGCCACTTCCTTCGTTAGGCCAGCGGCCTCAGATTACTTCCCGCCCTGCGCCAGCTTCTGGAAGCGCGGGTCATTCCTAATTTTGTCCCAGATCGGATCGAGCCGGAGCAGAGCGGGCGTGACCGAACGGCGGTAGACCGCGCCGAGACAATTTTCGATTAGCGGGATTGCGTGATCGGCGTCGCCCAGGATGGCGTAGGCGACGGCGACGTTTTCCTTCGATTCCGGCAGGCGAAAGGCATCGTGCCCGGTCGCGGCAAGGAGAGCCGCGGCCCGCTTTTCCACCGCGGCTGCATCGCCCAGGGCAGCCGCGGCGGTCAGGATCGCATCGGCCACGCGCGGGTTGGTATCGCCCGCTGCTTCCAGGGCCAACAGCTCGCGCTGGGCCTGCTCGACGATCGACCTGGCCTCGGCCTGATGGCCCGCGAGATAATGCAGAATGCCGAGCCAAAGATTATTCTCCGCGATCGCGAAGGGCGTGCGGTCCCCGGCGCCGCTGATCCCCCGCGACGCGGCGGCGAGCGCTTCTTCAAACTGACGTCGAAAGGTCAGCAGAGTAACGACCTCGCCCAGCGTTCCATTTTTGCCCGCCACCTTCGGATCCCGCACGACTTTTTCGGCCGCTTCCAGATTTCCTTCCGCGAAATAGGTCTCTGCTTTGTCGCCCATGAACTCCGCTTCATCGGGGGAAAGGACGAATGCGCGATCGAACATCTCGCGCGCCGTCGGGAACTCTCTTTTCCCGCGATAGCTACGTCCGAGATTGACCCAGATGTCCTGGTTGCGCGGGTCGGAGACGGCGGCTTTGCGCAACCACTCGATGGATTCACCAAGGCGGCCCTGCCGGCGCTTCACCAGGCCAATGTAAAAGAGCAGAGTCGCTTCGTTAGGCGAATTCTTCAGCGCTTCCTGCAATTCCACCAGGGCGCGATCGAAATCCTGCAGGCAAACGTAATAGTAAACGCCGAGCGCGGCGCGCGCTTCGCCCAGCTCGGGCTGGAGACGGACTGCGGTCTCCGCGGCAGCGCGTGCGCGCTCCTTGCAGGCCTCGTTGTGTTCCACCGAGTAATAAAGTTGCGACTCCGCGATCGCGATCTGGGCCCAAGCCTGCGCATAGGAAGGGTCGAGCGCGACCGCTTGCCGGAGAAAGTCGCGACCTTTCCGCACGTCCTCGAACGGCTGGCGCTTGATCAATTCCAACGCCCGCAGATAAGCGTCGTACGCTTCCGGATTTCTCGTCGGGACTGCGGCGAGCTGCTTTTTCTCGCCGCCGGTGAGTTGTGCTTCGAGCGAAGAGGCGATCCGTTGCGCGACTTCGGTTTCGACCGCAAAAATATCGGTCAACTTCCGGTCATAAGTGTCGGCCCAGAGATGATTGTCCCCCTCGGCCTTAATCAACTGCACGTTGATCCGCACCGTATCGCCCGCTTTCTGCACGCTCCCCTCGAGAATATGCGCGACGCCCAAATCCCGGGCGATAGCGGAGATCTTACCCGGCTTGCTTTGATACTGCTCCGTCGACGTGCGCGAGATGACTTTGAGGTCCGCAATCTTCGCCAGGCGGGTCAGGATTTCGTCCTGAATCCCGCTCGCGAAATAGGCGTTCGTCTTGTCTTCGCTCAGCGACTCGAACGGCAGCACGGCGATCGACTTATCCGGCGCGCCCGACGCGCTGGAAGATGGCCGCGTCCCCGAGTAGCGGCCGAGGAAAAACAAACCGAGCGAAAGCGCGACGCCGATAACGACGATGTAAATCCAGGCGTGATCGCGTTTCCGCGAGGGCAAGGATTCGGCCGTCTCGGTGCGCTTCAATCCTTCCGGCGTCAGCTCGAAGGCCCAGGCGATGACGAGCGCGATCGGGAAACCGAGCGCGAGCAGCATGATAATGAGCCGGATCGCCCAATCAGGAATCTGGAGAAAGGGAAAGACCTGGGTCGCAATCTGAATGAGCAGCCACGCCACCACCGCGTAGGCGACCGCCACCTTGTAAACATTACGCCGCTTCATCTCGGCGAAGAAGTTGTCAATCTTCACTGCTTTCCCGTCTCTTTCGGGGCGACCATTTCGCGCAGATTATAGGTTGCGTACGCTTTAGGCTCATTACCCTTTGCGATGATCTCGTCCACGACGCAGGCAAACTCATTGGTGTGCCAGTGCCTCCGCGTTTCCCACCACTGGCGCGTGCCAGGATAGGCAATCATATCGCTCATCGTCCGCTCGATCTTGCCCCATGACGAACCCATGAGTAAGCCGTCGCAATGGGAGAAATACATTCCTTCGAATAAGTTTAATAACCGATTGAAAAACGCGCTGAACCTGAGTTTCGAGACGGGATCAAGATCGGCGAAAGATTGTACGCCGCGAAGATAAATTGCGCTGAGCTCTGCGCTATCGTGCAGAGCGCATGTCAGATCGCCCCACTGCGCAGTGAGAACATTGACCGCCGACTGACGGCGTTCCTTGGTTTGCGCTCGAATCTGGACCGCCAGGTAAATAAGAGAAGGGATTCCAACAAATACCGCCGCCAATTGCCCGAGCGCTGCAAGCATTTCCCAGTTCATATAATTTTTCCTCGACCTAACGAAACGAAGAACGGTCGCTTCAGCTCGGCGAAGAAGTTGCGCGAATTCATTTCGAGGGAGCCGCCAGATCCTTTGGCGCGAGGGATGCGAGGATCTTCGCGAAGCGCGGATCGCCGCGGAGCGGGTCCCATTGCGGGTACAGTTTCAGCTCGCCATAAGTGACGCCGTTTGGAATTTGCGCCGCTATCCGGAGCTGTTCGAGGGCCAGATCTTTCTCGCCCGTCCACGCATAGACCATTGCCAGATCAATAATGAATGCCGGGCCAAGGAGCGTATCTCTAGACAACGGCAACAGCTCACATGCGCGACGGCCCTCGCGGATTGCGTCGTCTTTACGGCCGAGGCCGGCATCGATCAGAGCGAGTTGGCCCCATGCCGGGGCGAAATCGGGTTGATCGTGAAGCGTCTTTTCCACCGCGACACGCGCAGCAGAAAAAGCGGTTAGCGCGCCGGCAGTATTCCCGAGGGAACGATCGGTGAGGCCAGTGTACCATTCGCGCGGCCAGAAGAAGTTGCCGCGTTGATCTACCAAACCCCCCGGCGGGATGGCGGCGACCGCCCGAGCTATTGCCGCGGAATCGCGCTCTGCCAGCGCGCACCAGAACAGGTCATAGACGATATCTCCAGCCGCATCAGGTTCGTCGCGCAGCAAGGTGGCGAGCTGAGTTCGCCAGGACTGAAGATCGGCGCGGCCGAAGAATGCGTTTTGTCCGATCTGGGTGCTGTAGAAAGCCTGATGCGGCGAAATGGTAAGGATCCGCTCGAAGTAGGCACTCGACCCTGAGTAGCGGCGCAGCGCCCGGTAGAAATCGGCTATGTCAAAGAGGACGCCTACGTTGCGCGGGTCGAGTTCCAAGGCGCGCGCGAAGTGTTGCTCTGCTTCGATCCAGCGGCCCTGGCGTCGGTCCATCAGCGCCGTGAAATAAGGAATATCGTGGTGATTCGGGAGTGTTCGCCGCGCGAGTTCAAGCTCAGCGCGAGCAGCATCGTAGTCCCGGAAGCCGTGGTAAACGTAATTGGCGCGCGCGAGGTGCACTTCGCCGGCATCCGGCTGAACACGGGACGCGTTGTCGAGCGCTGCCTTGGCCAGCTCGAGGCGCGCCGGTGTGTGGTCGAATCCCTCGAAGTACAAGTTCATGTGAACACCGCTGAGTAGGCAATGAGCTATCAGAAACTTCGGGTCGCGCCCTACTGCCTCATTAAGCAGCTGCTCCGCGCGCAAAAGATTTTGCTTTCCGTTTGGATCGTTCGCGTTGAGCTCGTCAAGATCCTTCGCCTGCAAGAAGAGGCGGTTTGCTTCCAAGTCGGTGGTCGGCGGCTGAGACATAGCCGCTTTCTCGCGCGGCGAAATCTTCGCCTGAAGCTGGTCGGCAATGGCTTTGGCGATCTCGCTTTGAATGGCGAAGACATCGGCGAGATCGCGATCGAAAGTCTGTGCCCAAAGATGTGCGTCCGTCCGAGCGTCGATGAGCTGAGCGTTGACGCGCACACGATTCGCAGAGCGCTGCACACTTCCTTCGACCACATGCGCGACGCCCAGTTGCTGCCCGATCTGCCGCAGATCGCGATCGCCCGTCGATTTGTAGCGCATCACACTCGTCCGGCTGATCACTTTTAGATCAGCCACTTTCGCGAGATCAGTCAGGATTTCGTCCTGCACGCCGTCGGTGAAGTAGGAGTTCTGCTTGTCATCGCTCAGATTTTCGAACGGCAAGACCGCGATGCTTTTTTCAGGCACGGAGAGAGACTTCGGTTCTGAGGTCGCGCTCGCCGTGGGCGCGTTCGAGCGTGCCGCCACCGCACCGGGTCGGGTAGTTCGAAACACGAACAATCCGACGGCCAATAATAGTAGCAGGACGACTGTTACCATGAGCTTGCGACCGGTCCGCGGCGTGATCGACTCGTTAGGTGTAACGTCTTCTGCGCGTTTGATTCCTTCCGGCGTTAGTTCAAAGGCCCATGCCAGAATCAAAGCCACTGGAAAACCGAAGATCAATAACAGCACAACAAGGCGCACGGCCCAATTCGGAATGTCGAAGAACGGAAAAATCTGGCTCGCGATCTGCATCAGCAGCCAGGACACGACTGCATAGGCCACCGCAACTTTGTAAACATTGCGCCGTTTTAGTTCGGCGAAGAAGTTGCGCGGGTTCATTCCGGTTTTCCCGAAAGGATGCGCTCGACGAGGTTCTTGAAGCGCGGGTCGCCGCGCAGGGGATCCAGCGCTCGGTCAGACCTTATACCGCTGAGATCGAACCCCGCCCGATCATTGTAGCTCTTTTCGAGAAACCGCAGTGCTTGCTCCTTATCCCCGAGACCTGCATAAACCAAAGTAAACGCGATAGCTGGGACATACCGCTGCTTCGAAATCGCTGTGAGCTTGTCTAGAACCTTACGCGCTTCATCCTTCCGACCTGATACGGCATAGGCGTGACCTAACGAGCTCAAGACAACTGGATCAGGATCTAACTCCGTGGCTTTCTTATATTCGGCGATTGCTTCGGGAAGAGCGCCTTTTCCTTCTAAAGCCCGCCCGAGACCCCAGTGGACATAGTAGAACCCAGGCTCCATCTCCATTGCTTTACGGAATTGCGCGATCGCTTCGTCGTACCGGCGCGCGCTGAGGAGAACGTCTCCTATGTCGGCGTTGATGATGACCGAAAGCGGATCGAGTTCTTGCGCGCGCCTTGCCTCGGCTAACGCTTCATCGAAGCGTCCAAGAAACGTCAGAGGCCCGACCGCATGCCAGTGATGCGCCGTCGCGTAATTTGGATTCAACGCAATCGCGCGCTGGAATTCCTTGATGGACTGATCGAGTTGCATGTCTTCACAGAGCGCCTGAGCTAAAGAGACGTGCGCTTCGGCGAGTGTGTCGTCGAGTTGCAGAGCCTTCTTCGCAGCCGCCATTGCCTTTGGAACATCGTCGCGCGGAGGCGTGGCCGCGTAGGCCGGCAACAACACGTAAGCATCCGCGAGCCCGGCATAAGCCAGCGCATAGCCGGGATCTTTGTCGATCGCTTGCTGGAAATACTCAATCGCCTTCTTCAGATTAGCGCTGGTGCGCCTGTTCCAGAAGTAGCGGCCTTTCAAATAAAGTTGGTGCGCCTCTGGGTTTTCGGTTGGCCGCGAAGCGAGCACATGTTCCGCGGAACCGGTCAGCTTCGCTTGCAGCGTTTCGGCGACGCTTTTCGCGATTTCGCTCTCTACCGCAAAGATGTCGGTCAATTTGCGATCGTAGGTGTCCGCCCATAGATGCGCGTCAGTCGTCGCATTGATAAGCTGCACGTTGACACGCACCTGGTCGCTCGTCTTTTGCACGCTTCCCTCCAGAATGTTTGTTACGCCAAGCTGCTGCGCGATCTGGCGCAGATCACCGGGCACACTCTTGAAACGTTGTGTCGATGTACGTGAGATCACCTTCAGGTCCGCGATCTTCGCCAGCCGCGTCAGAATTTCATCCTGCACGCCTTCCGCGAAATAAGCGTTTTCCGGATCGTGACTGAGGTTTTCGAAGGGCAGCACCGCGATTGATTTCTCGGAAGCGGAGGCAGCAGGCATTCCCGCGGGGGCGGCAACGGGTGTGACGGTTGGCCCGCGCGCCGCGCCGGCGAACCGCCAGAGAAATCCGCCGCCGATTGCGAGCAAGAGCGCCAGAATCATAAGCTCCGTGCCGCTGATCCGCTGCGCGCCGCGTTCCCCATGATACCAGGCCAGCACCATCGTAACGAACAGCCCTACGCTGAGGGCGATGATGACGAAGCGCATCGTTTGTTCGGGCCAGCCGAAGCGCGCCGCGACAATGTCGATCCCTTGCAGCAACGCGAACGCCGCGGCGACGTAGGCCAGCGCCCATTGCACGAGCTTGCGCTGCTTCATCTCGGCGAAGATATGTTTCCCGATCACGGCCCGGAAAGCTAACCGTTTTCCCTCAACGAAGGCGACAAAACTCTGCACGTTGGTCGCATCAGGAGACGGAGTGATCGTTCGCGCCAGCGCCACGCCTGCGCCGAATATCCCGCGCAGCTCTCACTCCGCCTGCTTCGTCAGTTCCTGAAACCGGGGATCGTCCCGAATCCGATCCCAGAACGGATCAAGCCTGAGCAAAGCGGGAGTGAGCGAATCGGAACGCGTCTCCTGCAAAGCTTGCTGCAAGAGCGGGAAGGCACGGTCAGAGTCGCCCAGCAAAATATAGGCGCGCGCCACCGCCTCTTTTTCCCGCGAAAATCCCCAGGCGTCCTTCTTCACCAGTTCTAAGATTTCCTGCGCGAGCTGCTCAACTTCTTTCCGTTTTCCCAGCCGCGCCTCCACCTCGATAAAAACCTGGAGGAGCAAGAATCCCCCGTCCCCTTTCGCGCGGAGAGCCGTCAGTTCCTGCTCCGCTTCCAGCAGCAACGGCTTGGCCTTGGACGGCTCCCCTTTGTTTTCATAAAGCCAGGCCAAAATGACTCGCGCGAGCGCGCGAAGAAGTGGCGGGGCAGGCCTGGTCGAGTCTTCCAAATCGCGGGAAACGAGGGCAATCGCCTCGTCCGTCCGGCCCCGCGCGACGAGCAACTGAAGGTAGGTCGCAATGCCCTGATCCACGGTGGTCAATTTGAGACCCTTTAAGAGCGACCAGGCAGCGTCGATGTTGCCCTCCGCCACGTAAGTCTCCGCTTTTTGCCCGACGATCGATTTCGCGTCCGGCTCGATCGTTAGCGCACGATCGAACATGGCGCGGGCCTCGGCGAAGCGGCGCAATCCTCGATAAGTCCTACCCAGGTTGATCCAGATGTCCTGGTTCAAGGGGTCGAGTTCCGCCGCCACTTTTAAGGTGGCGATCGATTCTTCCGTCTTTCCCTGCCGTCGTTGCACCAAACCGATCGCCGCCACGAGGTGAGCATTATTGGGCGCGCGCGACCGGGCCAAGTTGAGCTCGCGCAGGGCGCGATCGTAATCATGCAGACAGTAATAATAAAAACTGCCCATGGCTTCGTGCGCGAAGAAAGACTCCGGGGCCAGGCGCAAAACGGTCTCGGCCGCCGTCCGGGCTCGCTCTAGTTGTGCCGAGCTGTGCAGCGGGAAAAAATATCGCTGGGACTCGGCTCCCGCGAGCAGCGCCCAGGCTTCGGCAAATTTCGGGTCCAATTCGACGGCGTGCCGCGCATGCTCGATCAGCCTGGCCTCGTTCGCCTCGCCCTGTTGACTGCGCAGGGCGAGCGCGCGCAGGTAGGCGTCGTAGGCTTCCGGGCTGGTCGTTCCGATCGTCGAAATGTCCTGCTTCTCCCGGCCCGTCAGAGTGGCTTCGAGGGCGTGCGCGATTTTTTGCGCGATGTCACTCTCGACCTGAAAAAGGTCGACCAGTTTTCGATCGTAAGTGTCTGCCCAAAGATGGGAATCGGTCGCCGCCTTGATTAGCTGCACCGTCACGCGCACTTGGTCGGCTGATTTTTGGACGCTACCCTCGAGGATATTCGCCACACCCAGCTCCTGGGCGATCTCGCGCAGATTCTCCGGCCGGCTTTTATACTTCTGGGTCGAGGTGCGCGAGATGACCTTGAGATCCGCGATCTTGGAAAGACGCGCCAGGATTTCATCCTGGATGCCATCAGCGAAGTAGGCGTTCGCCTTGTCTTCGCTCAAGCTCGCAAACGGCAGCACTGCGATGCTTTTCTCCGCGCTGGCGGATGCGCGCGCGTGGCGGTTCGGGCGGAAGCGATCGAACACCAGCAATCCGACCGCGAGTGCCAGCACAGCGATGATCGCAAAGTTGAGCTTCTGTCCGGTCGAGCGGGCAATTGATTGCGCGCGCGGCACGTCGTCGGTGCGTTTCACTCCTTCGGGCGTGAGCTCAAACGCCCAGGCGAGAATCAACGCGACGGGAAGACCCAAGGCGATCACCGCTACAAACACTTTCATCACCCAACCCGGCGCGTCGAAGGTAGGGAACAAGATCGAAGCCGCCTGCAACAACAACCAGCCGACGACCGCGTAAGCGACCGCAACCTTGTAAACGTTGCGCCGCTTCAGTTCGGCGAAGAAGTTTCTCAGCTTGGGCATGCGAAGTGGAAGCTACACCATGAGATCTTCGTCGGTCGCTTCGCGCACGGGCGTGATCGTCAGACTGATCCCAGGCAGCTGACTCAGCCGACCTCTTCCTCGTTCACCAGCTTCGAGTAACCGACAAGGTGCATGAACGGCATGGCCGATCTCCAATTTCCC
>JBKJNW010000120.1:0-4960 GCA_046593335.1 Chthoniobacterales bacterium
CTAGAGTTCGTGCGCGTTGGGAAATTTCCGCAGCACGGGATCGTGCCGGGTCGGCTGCAGAAAATGGAGGGCGTGCCGGAAGATGGGATTGAGCAGAGACGCGGTGTGCATCACATAAAGATCGAGCGGCACCAGCTCGCACCCGAGATGGAGCTTGGGGCTGTAATTGAGCGGGCTGCTGCAATATGAGCGCAGCCCTTGTTCGAGCGCCCAGGTGATGATGTCGCGCAGAGTGTAGAAGTAGAGGTTCAAATCGAAAGCCACCCGGTAGTCGAGCCCGAGATATTCGTCGTAGATCGTGCCGTCGTGCACCAGGCAGAGGCTGAAGGCGATCGCTTTCCCTTCCTGTCGCCAGACGAAAAAGCGGGTGCGCTCGGGCATTTCGAGTCCGAGGCGGCAGAAGTATTCCGGAGTCAGTTTCTCGAAGTGGAGTTTCGAACGGGCGTGGACCTGGAGATAAAGCGGATAGATCTCGTCGATCACGGGCGAGGCATCGGTCAGCACCTCAAAGCTGATCGGCGCGCGGGTTGCGGTCTGGCGAAACTTGCGCCGCAGATTCTTGCGCGTGGCCGAGCCTAACGACGCCACATATTCCTCGAAACCGCGATGATGCAGGGAGAGGCGCGTCATCGGCATGCTCGCGACCCGGGTGTAGCCGTTGCAGGAAAAGCTCCGGAGCGGTTCGCGATATTGCGCCGGGAAATCCTTCAGGACCACGAGAGAGGCGCGCGATTCCCGGGCAAAAATTTCCAGGCAGGAATGAAGCGCTTCCGCCGCCCATTCCGCGTCTTCCGGGCGGACCGCGCCGAGATGCCCTTCGCCCGCCGTGCAGCCGACCATGAGCGTTTTCATGGTCAGGAACCGCGGAAATTTCCGCCGGATGCGGTCGATCGCTGAGCGAGTCGGGCCGGTGACGCCTTCGGTCAGGTTTTGCCGGACGAAAAAAAGCGGTTGGATGGCGCGGACCTGCTTTGCCTCATCCTCCAGGACGACAAAGTGGTAATCGAAAGTCTCGGTCAGGGTGGTGCCGATGAGCTCGTAAAATCGGTGATCCTTGCACTTGTCGCGAAAAGCTTCCTGCCAGGCCGGGCAGCGCTGCAGCTCCGCCAGGTTGACGATCGTGGCAAAGCCGCCCGGAATCTGGATTCTGTTGCCAGATGGCTTGCGTCGCATGCGCCGCGCTGAAAGAAAGGGGACGTTCCTGAGAATGAATACGTACTAGCTAATGCAGGCCGTTTTTCAAGCGAGGTGCCGACCTTGGGGGCCTAGGAGGACTCGCGCTCGGGGCGATCTTTTTTCGCGCGGGTGCTCTCGATTTGCAGAACGCCGCTGCGAATATTGAGATCGCGTTGTGGGAAGGGAATCTCGATCCCAGCTTCCTGGAGTTTGCGGTGGATGGCGAAATTCAGATCGCTCCGGTAACGGGCCGGACGATGACTCATCTGGTCGCTCCAGGAGACGAGCTCGAAGTTGAGCGAGCTGTCGCCAAACTCGACGAAGAAAACGCTCGGCGCGGGATCGTTCAGGGTGTGGGGATCTTCCTTGCCCGCTTCGATCAATTTCTGGCGGACCAGCTCGACGTCGCTCCCATAGGCCACGCCGACCGGGACGCGGAAGCGCACCCGCTTGTCGCCGTAGGTCCAGTTCGTCACCGGGGAGTCGATGAACTTCTGGTTAGGCACGATCGTGGTGATGTTGTCGTTCGTCACGATGACGGTGCTGCGGGCGCGAATTTTCTGCACCTGGCCAGTGACGCCCGCGACTTCGACGCGATCCCCGATCGTGATCGGCCGTTCCGCCAAGATGACGAGGCCGCTGATGAAATTGCTCGTGATATTTTGCAGGCCGAAACCGATTCCAACGCCGACCGCGCCCGCAAAAACGGTCAGGGCCTCGAGGTGAATGCCGGTGTTTTGCAGGACAATAAAAATCCCGACGACGAGGACGATGTTGGAAGCAATCTGCGAGATCGCGTATTGCAGCGAACGATCGAGTCCGCTGTGAACGAGGAAGCGGTTAAAGAGGAAACGCTTCGTCCGCGAGGAAAGCCAGAAGACGAGAATGAGCAGGCCGACGAGAAGGAAAAGCTGGAGGAGACTGATCGGCACGCCCGGCATCGGCGCGCTCCAGGCCAGCGGAATGCCGAGGGCGTTGATCGCGTTGACGGTAAAGAAAACGAGCGCCGCCACGCTCAGGATGGTGGTGATGATAGCGACGAAGTTGCTATCGAGCTTGAAACGGCCGAGCAGCCGCCTAACGAAAGCGCTCTGGACGAACTTGGCGACGATGATCCCGAGGGTGAATAGGCCGATGAAGGCCGCGACCCCGAGAATCGAGATCTGGCGCCCGGCGAGATCGAAGAGCGGGGTCTTTAGCCAATCGAGATTCTGCACAGGCTATTTTTCTCCGTCAGGCGGGCTCTGCCAAGGGGGAAACAAAAAACACGGCCGAAGCCGTGTCTTAGGTGCACTAACCAGCAAACTGCGTGGGGGGCGGGCAGAGTCTTACTCGGGCTTGTTGGCCGCCTTCTCCTCGATGTACTTCACGACGTCGCCGACGGTCTGCAGTTTCTCCGCATCTTCGTCCGGCACTTCCACCGAAAATTCTTCTTCAAAGGCCATGACGAGCTCCACGATATCGAGCGAATCGGCGCCGAGATCCTCGATGAACGAGGCGCTGGGTGTGACCTGCTCCGGGTTCACGCCGAGCTGCTCGACGATGATATCCTTCACTTTTTCTTCGATCGGTTTATCCGACATACAAATATTCTCCTTGGTTGGCTTGTTGTGGGTGACGGCTTAAAGGCGCCACGACAAGTTGGCAACTAAAATAAACGGATTCGTTGTCAATTTATTTTGCGGGTTGGCCACTCCCGAAGCCGTTCTGAAATCGGGTCTCCGATTTTACAACCGTCCGCCTTCGCGTACAGACAGCTATGCCTGAGGAGAAGAGCGGACCCGATCTCTTTGATCTAAAATTTCTGCCCGCCTGGGTAAAGGAGACGCCGTCTGAAAATCGCTATGCCGACTTCGCCGGCGAAGAAAATCTCCCGCCCGGCCAGCGTGACCGGCGCGGCGGCGGCGGCGGTGAACGGCGCGACCGAGGCCCGCGCCCTGCGCGCAACAAGGAGCGCGGGCGCGACCTGCGCGAGCGCGATCGGCGCCCCGGCGGCAATCGCCCGCCCGAGCCGCACCGGCAGGAGGAACCGATGGCGCCGCCGCCGGCGGTCGACGTGCGCTTCGTGCCCGACGCGCGGATTTTGGAAAGCGTTCTGGCGCAGATCAAGGCCGGGCATTTGGCGTACTCGGTCTTCTCGCTGGCGCGGATGTTTCTCGACAAGCCGGAGCGCTACAACGGCCGGCTCAAGGCAAAAGGTGGCGAGCTCTTCCAAATGGGCGAAAACGGCCCCGTCGCGAGCGACCGCCGGGTCTTGGAGAACGGCGCCTTCCTCAGCCAAAAGGATAATTTTTATAAAACCGAGGTGACGCAGACGGAGCCGATCAAGGGCAATTTCACCGCCGTGGCGCGCTGCCGTCTGAGCGGGACGTTGCTTGGCCCGACCAATCATCACGCCTACCAGCCGCAGCTGCGCGCGCTTTACGAGCAACGCTTCAGCCGGCGAATGAGTTTCCCGGAATACCAGCGCCAGATCGAGATCGTGAGCGCCCCCGATGCGGTCGAGCGCTGGAAAGAGGAAGCGCGGAGCGTGACCAGCTACAGCACCATCCAGGGCGATCCCGTGCTCACTTTCACCAGTGCGGCCGAGACCGAGCGCCATTTCCGCCAGACCTATCTGCCCGGCCTGCTCCAGAGCAGCGCGGAATTAACTGTCGACGGCGTGGAAAGCCGCCGCCTGCCCGATCGGTCGTTAGGCCGGTTGATCGAAGACGCTTGGGCCCACGAATTTCGTTCCCCGACTGGGATGATGCAGGAACTGATCGGCGCGCTGCGCCAGCATTCGCTCCATATTTTTCGTCATCGCAAAGGGATGCTTTTCGTCTCGCCCGTCCGCGCCCGGCCTTTCCAGCATCAGAGCGGCTCAGTCTCGTCGTCGGTTGCCGGCATTCTCGACGCCCTGGCCGCGAACCCTGGGATCAACCGCAAGCAGCTGCTGGAGAAACTTCAGCCTAACGAGGCCGGAACGGAAGAGGAGGCGGAGAAGAAGAAGCTGGCCCTCGCCTCCAACCTGCATTGGCTCATCGGCGAAGGGCACGTGATTGAATTCAACGACGGCGCGCTCGATTTGCCCCGATCGAAACCGCCCGCCGCCGCGCAGTCGACCAGCCCGAATGGAAAGGCGGAGGCGGCCGCTTCGCCTAACGAATCGCCGACGAAGGAAGCTGTCCCAAGTGAAACACCGGCGAGCGAAGAGCCAGTCGTGAAAGAAGGATCCATTGCGCCAGCGGCCAAGGACGCGCCGCCCGCGAGCGCGCCCGCCGATGAACCGCCTGCTGCTGCGGTCGAGGAGCCGGTCGCGAACGTAGAACCGGTTTCAGCAACGGCCGAGACCGAGCTGCCTGAGAGCGCGCCCGCGGGGGAAGCACCTACTATTGCGGCGGAGGAGCAGGCGCCGGAAGAGGCCGGCAGTGCGGCCGCGGTCGAGGAAAAGGTTCCGGCGGCAGATTAGCCGCCTTGTTTCAGCGCCGGTTTACGGCCGTGCGAACAGCCGCGAATCAGGCGTTGATCAACCCGGCCTTTTTCAAGGTCGCGTAGGCGCCGTTCTTGTTGATCGTCTTCAAGCCACGCGCCGTAGTTTTGACGCGGACGAATTTTTTCAACTCCGCCACCCAAATGCGCTGCTCATGCAGGTTCGGGTTGAAGGTGCGAGGCACATTCTTGGTCACGTGACGGCCGACGCCGCCCTTCTTCTTTGCCATGCCACGGCGGTGGATGACGCTGCCGCGAGTGGGTTTTGATCCTGTAATACTGCAAACTTTTGACATAAGCCGGGCTTGAGAGG
>JBKJNW010000226.1:0-29409 GCA_046593335.1 Chthoniobacterales bacterium
GTCGCCGTCTCCATGAAAATGAGGCTGCCGCCGGGCGCGATCAAGTCGTGCAGGTGCCGCAGGGCGGAACGCACGTCGCGGACCGCGTGGACCACGTTGGTGCCGATAATGAAATCAAAGGAACCCGCTTCCAGTTCCTGTTCCGTGCCCGGTTTTTCGAGATCAAAAATCTTGAACTCGACCTCGGGAAAACTGGCCAGCTTCTGCCCGGCGTGGGAGAAAAACGCGGCCGAGACATCGCTGAAAATGTAGGAATGCAAACCGCGCTCGAGCAGCGGGAGGACTTGCGAAGCAAGACCACCGGTGCCCGCGCCAATCTCGAGAATGCGCAGACCGCGCCCTTCCGGCAGGCGACGCGCGGCGCTGCTGATGGCGGCCGCGATGCCCGCGATCCAGTGACTGGTGAAGAGTCCGTCGCCGTAGAAATGATCGAGTAACTCCGCGCCGATGCCGGAGAAGAGGACTTGAACGGCGTCTTTCTCGCCCTGCAAAATCGCGCCTAGTTCGGAGCAGTTTCCTTCGCAGAGAAGCGCTTCGGGAAGATGTCCGGGATGCGCCTGAATATAATCGCGCAGGGTCTTCCCCGCGGAATCGGCGACCTTGGTAAAGCGTGCCGTCGGCTGCCAGCCTTTCTTGGTTTCGCGGAGCAAACCATGCCTAACGAGCCCGGCGGTCAACCGTCCAAAAGCCGGTCGCAAGGGCGCCGCTACCTGCAGCGTATCGGCATCAAAAGTGATTTTAGGCGCCACGCCCATCTCGCGCAGTCCGCGCGCCAGTTGGGCCGCAGCCAGATCGTCCATCGCGCAGAGCGCCTCTTCCAATTCGGAGTGACCGCGGGTCTCAATCACTCGATCGATTGCTTCCTGCGCGGTCGCTTGTAGTTCCTCGAGCGGGAGCGGCGGAATGGCCGCCTTCGCGAAGTCGTTAGGCGTGCGTTCCCAGGCGACGTGATAAGTCACGTCGCGGGTGCCGCCGGGGGCGGTGGCGCGACCTGCGCCAGCGAGGCTGATCGCGCGGAAACCATCGACCAGGACGCACGGTTTCCCGGCGTCGTCGTAAATCTCGATGTCTCCCTCGATGAAATCGTCGGCGAACTCCTGCACCTTCGCGCTGACCCGCGTCGCCGCACCGGGCGAGCCGAGATAAAGGATGCGGTCAAAGCGCACCGGGAGTTTCATTCGCGCCTGCCGACCTTCCACGCTCGCCGCACCGGCTGAGAAAACCTGGAGCGCGCCGTCGAAGAGGACTGGATGCAGCGCGTATTCCTCCGCCCGCGGGGCGATCGTGTCCGACAAGGTCACGCGACCGGTCGACTTTCCGGCACCAGCCGTCAGCTCGCGAATCGGCCGAAATTCCTCGCCATAACGCAAACCGAGATCGCTCATATGACGATAGAAACCGTCGACTGCGACCGATTGCGTTTCCGGATTTGCTTTCCATTTCGAGGAAGAGAAAGCGGATTCCGTGCGCTCGCTCCGAAGCGAACCGACGACGTGAATCGACCAGGAAACGCTCTGGTCGAATCGACTCTGGATGGTGAAGGTGCGTTCGTTAGGCGAATAGGCGACCTCAAGCTGCACGCCGGAGGGCGGATCGGGCAGGATGAGCGGTTTGCGAATCTCGAAATCCTCGACCGCAAAGGGCCGGCCTTCGAACAACTGCACGCCGGCCTCGAGCACGAGCTCGACAAACGCGGCCGCTGGGAAAATGACGTGGTTCTCGACCTTGTGGTCTTTGAGAAACGCCATGTGCCGCGAGTCGAGACGCGCGATCCAGGTCGGCATCGCGCGCGGCAGGCGCACATCGAGCAGACCGCGTCCCCCGGGGGCGAGACGGCCTTCGCGGGCGTCGCTCGCTTCGTTCCACCAGCGGGATTTTTCCCAGGCGTAGGCGGGGAGCGAAAGCAGAAGCCGCGACGGCGTCATGGCGGAGAAGTCGATCGACACACCGGCGCGATGGAGGTCGAGCGCGGCTTCCAACATCGATTCGAATTCGCGTTCGCGGCGGACGGAAGAGATGATCGGCGCCTTGGTGCCACGCGCGGTGAGCGATTCCTGAGCGGCGTGGGCGAGGGCGGGATGGGCGCTCATTTCGAGCCAGACATCGACTCCGAATTCGGCCAGCGCATCGACCGCCGAAGAGAAACGCACCGCCTCACGAATGCCGCTGCCCCAATAGGCCGCGTCGCATGCTTCACCGGTCTGACGTTCGCCCGTCACCGTGCTGAAAAACGGGATCGTGCCCGCCTGCGGTTTGAGGTCGGCCAGCGTTTCCTCCAACGCTTCGGCCGCCGGCCGCATGAGCGGATGATGGAACGGATGGTCGACCTTCACCAAACGCGCGAAAGCGCCCTTTGCTTCGAGCTCGGCCGCCATCGCTTCGAGCGAAAGGCGTGGACCGGAAAGTGTGATCGAACGCGGGCCGTTGTAAGCGGAAATGGTGACCGTGCGATCGTGCCGGGCGATGAGCGCGAGCGCTTCCTCCTCCGGCAAACCGACCGCGAGCATGGTGCCCTCGCCACGACCGCATTCTTCCATCAAACGCGCTCGAAGCGCGATGATGCGTGCAGCTTCTTCGATCGTGAAAATCCCCGCCACACAAGCAGCGGCGATCTCGCCGACACTGTGACCGACGACGGCCGCGGGCGCGACGCCCCAGGATTTCCAGAGCGCGGCGAGCGCGATTTGCATCGCAAAAATCGCCGGCTGCCCAATCTCCGTGCGCGACATCTGCGACGTCTCTTCGGTCCGGTTGAGTTCCTCGAGCAACGAGAAGCGCGTCCACGGGCGGAGCGCGGCATCGCAACGCTCGATCGCTTCGCGAAAGACCGGCTCTTGCTGCATCAACTCCCGGCCCATGCCCCACCATTGCGGGCCCTGGCCGCTGAAGATAAAACCGATCCGCGGCGCTTCTTCACGCCGCGCGCTGAAAGCAGAACGGATCTTCGTGCTCTCGCCGTTTTGGGCAAAACCGTCGAGTTCTTCGGTTAGCTCCGCCCAATTCGAGGCGGTCAGAGTGAGGCGGTGCGGATGATGATTCCGGCGTCCGCCTAACGAGTAGGTAAGATCAGGCAAAACCGGCGAGCTGCCGTTGGAATCGGCGTGTTCTTTGACCCACGCGCTCAACTTGCCCGCGGAAGCCTGGAGCGCTTTCTCCGAGCGCGCGGAAAGCATGATCGGCCACGGACGCGCGGCGGGGATGTTGGAACCTCGCACCGGTTGGTGTATGGGCGGTGCCGCCAAAATAACGTGGGCGTTCGCGCCGCCGAAGCCGAACGAATTCACGCCGACCATCCGCTCACCGGAGACTTCCGGGAAAGGCTCGAGCTCGGTCGGCACGCGCAAATTCAATTTCTCGAAGTCGATGTGCGGGCTCGGTGTTTTAAAATGGAGGCTGGGCGGAATCTGGCCGTGCTGCAGGACAAGCATCCCCTTGAGCAAGCCCGCAATGCCGGCGGCGGTCTCGAGGTGCCCCAGATTGGTTTTGATCGAGCCGATCGCGAGCGGCTTGTCGGCCGGGCGATCGCCGCAGAGCGCGTTGGCCAGCGCGGTCGCTTCGATCGGGTCGCCCACGGCGGTTCCGGTGCCGTGCGCTTCGACAAAACCGATGTCTTCCGGCGCAACACCGGCGTCTTTGCAGGCATCGATAACGAGGCGCGTCTGCGCTTGGGGGCTCGGAAGCGAGATGCCGTTGGTGTGGCCGTCCTGGTTGATCGACGTGCCGATGATGACGCCATGAATCGGGTCGCCATCCTCGATCGCCTTGGACAACCGCTTCAGTAAAACCATCCCGGCGCCTTCGCCGCGGACGAATCCACTCGCGCTCTCGTCGAACGCGGCGCAGCGGCCTTCCGGCGAGAGCATTCCCGCTTGTGAAAAGCCGATAAATCCGCCCGGCGTGATCATGACCGTGACGCCGCCCGCGAGCGCGGTGTCGCCACGACCGGCGCGAATGTGTTCGCAGGCCGCATGCACGGCGGTGAGCGCAGAGGAACAGGCCGTGTCCATCGCCACGCTCGGACCGCGCAGGTTCAGGCAATAGGAAATGCGATTGGCGGCGATGCTATGCGCGCTCCCGGTTGGCGTGTGCGGGCCGATGCCGAAATGATCGAACGGGTTGCTCTGGATGCCTTGGTAGTCGTTATGCGAAATGCCGACGAACACGCCGACGTCGGTGCCTTTCTCGAAATCGAGCACCAGACCGGCGTCCTCGATCGCTTCCCAGGCTGTCTCGAGGAGCAACCTGTGCTGCGGATCGACGAACGGCGCTTCCCTCGGCGAGATACCGAAAAACTGCGGGTCAAATTGATCGATCCCATCGATGAAACCGCCGCGGCGAACGATCGACTTGCCGGCGATCCCGGGTTCGGGGTCGTAATATCGTTCCACGTTCCAGCGATCCGGTGGGACCTCGCAGACGCCTTCACGGCCTTCGACGAGAAGTTTCCAGAGCGAGTCCGTGGCGTTCACGCCGCCGGGAAAACGGCAGCCGACTCCAATGATCGCGATACGTTCTTTTTCCATGGTCATCAATTTCGCTGAGGGAGATTTTGGTCAGTAAGGCGCACGCGCAGGTCGAAGGCCGACTCGTCGGTGAGGAGGGAATGAGACGGCAAGCAACGGTCTGGCATTCACTGCTGTAAAAACTGCATTCGTTTTCCGAGGAGTCGACACACGTGTTTGGGCGGCGAATTCCGCTTTCTGTGGGATGCTTATGTCTATCAACCGCATCAAAGTAGACCGGAAATGGGCCTTAAGCGAAGAGCGAGAAGGGCAAACGCATACTACTCCCTTCCCTCAAAGACGAGCTCTGCGAAAGTAACGATCTCATGTGCGGAATCGCCGGTATCATTGATCTCATCGGCCAACGTCCAGCGCCAGAAGGCGTTGTGCAACGAATGTCGCGAGCGCTCACGCATCGCGGTCCGGATGAGGAAGGGTTCCTCGAGCGTCCCGGCATATCGCTCGCATCGAGACGATTAAGCATCGTCGGCCTTGCCGACGGCCAGCAGCCGATGACGAATGAAGACCGGAGCCTGAACGTGGTCTTCAACGGCGAGCTTTTCGATTACGTCGAGCGGCGCGAGGAGCTGAAGGCGCGCGGCCATCAGTTCGTGACGCATTGCGACACTGAGATCATTCCGCATCTGTGGGAAGAGCACCGCGAAGGGACTTGGGAAAAATTGCGCGGGCAGTTTGCCACCGCGGTTTGGGATGAACGGCAACGACAGCTTCATCTTGGGCGCGATCGGTTCGGAATTTCCCCGCTCTACTGGAGTCGACAGGGCGATTGGTTGCTCTTTGCGTCGGAAATCAAAGGCTTGCTCGCCTCGCGAATGGTTCCGGCAAGACCCGATCGCAAGGGGTTGGATCACGTCTTCACTTTCACGGCGTTGCCGGGACCGCGGACTTGTTTCGAGGGCGTGCAGCTTTTGCAGGCTGGACATTGCTTGCGCATCACCCCGGCGAAAAACAGCTCGAGCCCGGAGATCACGGAGCGCGCTTACTGGGAAATGGGCTTTCCGGACGCCGGCCAGGAAGTCTGGGGGGACGACTCGAAGGCGCTCGTCGATGAATTCGAGGGGCTGCTTTTGCAGGCGGTTGAGGAACGACTGCGCGCGGATGTGCCGGTTGGTTCTTATCTCTCGGGCGGGGTCGATTCGAGCATGATTCTGGCGTTTGCCTGCCGGCTGAAAGGACCGCAGATCAACACCTACACCGTGCGGGTAAATGACCCCAGCCTCGACGAGCTGAGCGCAGCCAGCCTTTCGGCCAAACATATCGGAGCCAAGCCACCGATCGTGCAGGAATACGGCGATCGCGAAGCGCTGGAAAGTTATCCGAAGTTGATCGAAGCCGCCGAAGCGCCGGTTATCGACACTTCCTGCGGCGCGTTACTGAAGCTGGCGGAGCGTGTCCACGCCAACGGTCAGAAAGTCGTCCTAACTGGTGAAGGCGCCGACGAATGGCTGGTCGGCTATCCCTGGTACAAGGCGGCCAAGCTGATGAACTACCTCGACGTGATGCCGGGTGTGAACCTGAGCGACTGGGCGCGGCGCGGTTATTTGCGGATGAACAAAGTGCCGCACTTCCCCGCCTCGTGGCGGGCGCGAGTGGAAGCCTCGATTGGCGGTTCGAACGCCTGGATTGATTCCTACGGCCTGCTCGCGATCTCGAAGCTCCGTTTTTACTCCGAGGAAATGCGCGAAGTGATGAACAATAGCCACCCTTGGGGCGAACTCGGATTTCCGCTCGAAAAAGCGAAACGATGGGCTCCGCTCAATCGCGGAATCTGGATGGCAGCGCGGGTTCTCTTAGCCGGTCATCTTTTGCAGGCGAAAGGCGATCGGGTGGCGATGCATTCGTCGGTCGAGGTACGTTATCCATTTCTCGACGAAGCGGTTTTCGAGTTCACCGCGAAGCTGCACCCGCGTTGGAAGCTGCGCGGATTCCGCGACAAATATCTCCTCCGCCTTTTGGCTGAACGCTGGATTCCAAAGTCGATCGCGCGCCGCGGCAAAGTTATTTTCCGCGCTCCGCTCGACAGCTTTCACATGAATCCCGAGCCACCGTTCGTCGCGCAACTCCTGAGCGAGGAGTCACTCCGCAAGACCGGCTATTTCGATCTCAAGGAAGTCGCGCATTGGCGCAAAGCGTTCCGCCAATTAAAAGCTGGATCGCTCCCGCGGCTCTCCGTCGAGATGGGTTTGACTGCCGTCGTTGCGACTCAACTCTGGCACCATCAATTCATGGGCGGCGGCCTAGCCGATCTGCCCGAGTGGCAGGCTTACAACACCTAACCGAGCTTCGCCAGAAGCTCTCGACCGATCTCTTTGGCCTCGTCGTCGTCCTTCTCATGGTTGGGCATGGCGAGGCCTTTCTCGAGATACTTTCGCGCCTCTTCCTTGCGGCCCATCTGCAGATAGATATGCCCGAGCTCGAGATAATGGATCGCCCGGTGCGGATTGATCTCGATCGCCTTGAGTAAACACTTTTCGGCCGTCTCGTTGCTCGCTTCCGGCAGCTTGCCGAAGAAAACGCCGGCCAGCATTTTTTTCACGCCGGGGATGTCGGCGATGGTGCGATTCCAGCGACCGAGAATATGCCACGCGTTGTCGTTATCCGGATCGAGCGCGATGGCGCGTTCGCAACCCTCCTTGATCTTTGGCGCTGCATCGACCTGATCGTTGCTGCCCATAAAAGGGAGCATTTTTCCATAACTGATCGCCGGGGAGAGTTGCGCCTCGGCGTTGTTCGGCGCCAGTTCCGCCCCCTTGTTCGCATAATCGAGCGAGAGATGCCCCAGCCGCAGCTTCTCATTTTTGTCGGACGCGTCGGCCATCAGATGGCGATATTGGCGGGCGATACGATCGAGCAGGGCGACGTCGTTAGGCTCCTGTTTCAGAGCCGGCAGATAATACTTGAGCGCCTCGGCGGCCTCGAGCTTTTGGTCAAGGGGATCGCCCTTGGCAATCAGCGCATCGGCACTCTGGCCGCGGGCAGAAGCAGCGCAGAAATATAATCCCAGGCAGAGAAGTGCGGGAAAGCAGACGAAGCGAGTCATACACATTGAGGATACAACGAATTCGGCGGTGTTTCGTCCTTTGTGAATCGTGTCCCGATTCGATCTTGGTTGCGGCGTCTAACGCTCGCTTGGACGTAGCGGCCCCGCGCTCGGCACGATAAATGCAGCGTTCACTCATCCAGCCTCGCTCTTTTACGACCCCGAATGCACTGCTTCACTAGGCAAACTCTCCTTGTCGGATCGGTCTGGCCACGTGACGGTGGGTGGATGGTGAGTTATCGCTACAAGCTCGTGCTGCGGCTTCTTTCAGCGGCATTGCTGATGAGTTTTTTGGGCGGCTGTGCTGTGCCGCTGATACAGCCAGCAAGTTATACTCGCAATCACGCGTTCATCACTTACTGGCCGCCAGCTAAGGGCAACGACCATTTGCGGCTGGCGGTGAAGGATCTCATTGACGTGAAAGGGGCGGTGACCACCGCCGGATCGGAATACGTGGCGAAGAATAGCCAGCCGGCAGCGCGGGACGCCAAATGCCTGAGAATCGCTCGGCAGCGAAACGTTCAGATCGTAGGGAAGGCGAATTTGAGCGAATTCGCGGTGTCTCCCTCGGGGATCAACGATTATTTCGGAACTCCAAAGAGCCCCTTCGGCAGTTGGTTCCGCAGATATATCCCGGGCGGTTCTTCAAGTGGTTCTGCCGCGGCGATCACCAGCGGACTGGCAGACGTCGCTCTTGGGACGGATTCGAGCGGGTCTATCCGAACTCCTGCCGCGTGTTCTGGTATCGTTGGTCTAAAGACGACCTTCGGACTCATTCCGCTGGAGGGCATCTTTCCGGTCGACCCGAAGCATTTGGATTCCGTCGGGCCGATGGCCAAAGACGTCGCTCACGTGGTGGAAGGGATGGATCTTTTGCAGGACGGATTTGCGCCGCGATACCGTGCGGCGGTGGCCGCCAAACCCTCTGGCAAGCAGATCAAGGTCGGCCGACTTTACGTTAACCAACCGGACCCCGGAGACCTCGCCCTCGCCGTTGCGGATCCCGGAAGTCTTGTGCTCGGTGTGACGGATCTCAAAAATCTCTTCTTTAGTCTTACGGATCCGAGAATGCTCTCCCTCGGCGGAACGGACCCTAGAGTCGACAAAGCCGTCGATGACGCACTCGTCCGGTCCCAATTCGAGGTCGTCGTGCTGGGTCAGGACTTTACGGCAAAGTGGCGTCAAGCCCAGAAGGATTCGAACGTGGTCGCGGCAGCCAGTGCCTGGATGAATGATCAAAAATACCAAGACAAACCTGGTGTGAGCGTGAGAACGAAATCAGTGCTCCTGCTGGGTCAAATCTTGCGCACGACCGAGTATGACAAGGCTCTTCGGAGGCAAGCGGAATGGCAGCGGACTCTCAGGAAGATCTTTAAGAAGGTTGATTTCATTGCTGTGCCCACGCTGCAAACCTTGCCACTGACGATTCCACTATTTGGAAGTTCAGCCGTTTTGGAAGCGCGCGTCTTGGCATTGCAAAACACCTCAGCGGTAAACTTTGCCGGGAATCCTGCGCTGGCGATCCCGATTCCCGTCGAGCACGCGAGTGTTCCCGTCACCAGCCTCCAACTAGTCGGACCCCGGTTGAGCGAAGCGGAACTTCTTAACGCGGGCCGCCTAGTCGAAGCCAGCAATCCACCCCGCAAATGATGGGCTGACGATATGAGTCACTGCGAGCCGGATCAGCTGCACTGAGTCGGAGTTACTCGAGCAAAGGCGACGTCTGCTCCGCCATCTGCTACAGCGGAGCCCCTGAGGCGCCTTTGCATCATTTCGGGCTTTGCTCCAAACTGCGCGATGCTCGCGAAATTTGCTGATCACGTTTCCAAGACGCTTGGGGAAATCAAAGCGCAGGGACTCTACAAAACCGAGCGCGTCATCACCGGGCCGCAAAACGCCGAGATCTCGATCGCGGACGGCCGCCGGGTGATCAATCTCTGTGCGAACAACTATCTCGGCCTGGCCGATCACCCCGCGCTCATCGAGGCAGCGAAGGAAGCGCTCGACAGCCACGGCTTCGGGATGGCGAGTGTGCGCTTCATCTGCGGCACGCAGGACATCCATAAGGAACTGGAAGCGGCCCTGACGAAATTCCTCGGGACCGAGGAGACGATTCTTTATCCCTCCTGTTTCGACGCCAACGGCGGCCTTTTTGAGACATTGTTAGGCGCGGAGGACGCGGTCATATCCGACGAGCTGAATCACGCCAGCATTATCGACGGCGTGCGGCTCTGCAAAGCGCAGCGCTTTCGTTACAAGAATTGCGACATGGCCGATCTCGAGGCGCAGTTGCAGGCGGCGAAGGATGCGCGCTTCCGTCTCATCGCGACCGATGGTGTTTTCTCGATGGACGGCACGATCGCCAATCTCAAGGGCGTCTGCGATCTGGCCGAGAAGTACGACGCGATGGTAATGGTGGACGATGCGCATGCCGCCGGCTTCATCGGCAAAACCGGCCGCGGCACACCGGAACATTGTGGCGTGCAGGGCCGGATCGATATTCTCACCGGAACGTTAGGCAAGGCGCTCGGCGGCGCGAGCGGCGGCTACACCAGTGGGCGCAAGGAAATCGTCGCGCTCCTCCGCCAGCGTTCGCGGCCCTATCTTTTTTCCAACACCGTCGCCCCGCCGATCGTGGCCGCTTCGCTCAAAGCGCTCGAGCTTCTCACCAGCTCGACCGAGCTGCGCGACAAGCTGGAAAATAATACGAAATATTTCCGGGCCGCCCTAACGGAGCGCGGCCTAACGATCAAGCCAGGGACGCATCCGATCGTCCCGATCATGCTGGGCGACGCCGCCCTCTCGCAGAAATTCGCCGCCCGCGTGCTGGAGAAAGGCGTTTACGTGGTCGGCTTCTTTTATCCGGTCGTCCCGCACGGGAAGGCACGGGTCCGCACCCAGGTGAGCGCCGCGCATTCGCGCGAAGAACTAGAGAAAGCGGTCAAGGCCTTTGCCGAAACGAACGCGGAACTGAACGCATGATGGAGGGCCGAGCGCCGTCCCGTCCCCGTTTCAGAGACACGGACGACATCCGCCTAAGGTTGGATCGTCCCTCCACGCCGCGCGATGAACGCAGCGTTGTAGCCCGGGACCCTGTCCCCGGTCCGGCGCAAAACTGAGAAAACCTTTAGCTCTTCAATTGCTTTTCGGGAACGCGACGCGACCGGGGACAGCATCCCCGGCTACAACGTCCCGATCGTCGCCTCTGACTTACTGCAGATTGTAAACCTCGACCAAACCAACCCCCGTTGTGTTGCCCGATCCACTCACGATCGCGGTATAAGCTCCCGGCGGCAGAGTCGAGAGAATGGCGGACTCCAAGTCCTCGCTCGGCGCGAGACCGGTCGCGGCGATTTCCGTTTGCTGGGTGTCTTTCCAATCGTCGTTGCTCGCCAGGGTGGTGCCCGATCCATCGTGCAGTTCGAGGGTCGGATTCGTTAGGGCACCGGCCACCCCAAAAGCGCGCAGGCTGGGCCCGATAGCGCGGATCAGAACCGTCGCGTCGGCCCCCGCGCCGCCCACGATGAAGCCTCCGATCAGGACGTTATCGCCGGTATCGACGAATCCGCGCGTGCTAATATTGGCCAGGCGGCTATCGGTCGCTGACGTCTGATCGAGATCGTAGGCTTCGATCAGTCCAACTCCTGTCCCGTTATTCGCACCGCGGACGACAGCCGTGTAGGCGCCCGGCGGGAGAGTGGCGAGGATGGCGGATTCCAAATCGTCCGAGGGCGCGAAGCCGCTGGCTTGGATCGCAGCCTGCTGCGTGTCCTTCCAGTTATCGTTGCTGATGACCGATCCATCGGAGGCGGAGTTCAGTTCGAGCGTGGGATCGCTGAGGAAGTTGGGCACGCCGAAATTGCCTAACGTCGGCCCGATGGCCCGCACGATGACTTGTTTGGGATTAGTGCCGGTGATGATAAAGCCGCCGATCAAGACATTGTCGCCGGTCAGGACGTTGAGCCGGGTCGAGATATTGAGGAGCTGCGTAGGAGTCGGTGTCGGTGTCGGGGTCGGGGTCGGTGTTGGTGTTGGTGTAGATCCAGGTCCGAAGGTGATGAAGCCGATAACGTCACTTATTGTGGCAAAAGTGCTTCGCACACCCGCTGGCGTAAATGTATAGATAAGGCCGCCGCCCGCGGTCGGGTCGTCGCTCAGATAAACGTTGTCAGCCGCATCGATGGCGAGGCGGATTGGGAAATCCGAGGAATCGAAGGTGGCGAAGGTTTGGCGCGAACCATCGCTGGCAAACTTCAGGAGCGAGAGAGTGCCCTGTTCCACCACGTAGAGACTGCCCGTGCTGTCGAACGCCACGCCGGCCGCCAGGTTGAGACCGGTCGCGAAGGTGCTCTGCACGCCCGCCGGGGTAAATTTAAAAATCGACCCGCTCAAGCGATCGATCTCGACGAGGTTGCCGGCCGAGTCGAAGGCAATGTCGGCCGGTCGATTCAGGTTACTGACGAAAGTGCTCTGGTCACCCGCCGGCGTAAATTTCAGGATCTCATTGTTCCCGGCGTTGCAAACGAAGAGATTGCCGTTCGCGTCGAAAGCGATACCACGGGGATCATTGAGCCCGCTGGCAAACGTGCTTTGGACGCCGTTCGGAGGAATCTTGATGATGGCTAACGCGGCGCCATCAGCGACGAACAGATTACCCATCGTATCGAAGGCCAGCCCTCGCGGTATCCCGACCGTCGAGTATGTGGTCTGAATACCGCCGGGAGTAATTCTTAGAATGTCGCCGAAATCAAGATCAGAGACGTAGAGGTCCGCCGCCTTGGCCACGCCACCGCAAGCAAGGTTGAGAAGGGAGATGGCGAGCAGCACGAGCAGGCCGCGCTCCCGCAGGGCCAGGGCGGGACTGCGATCTGAGTGAGAGGATGATTTTATTCTCATAGTGGTTTCATTTTTGGAGTGATTCCTACCTTCCCATGCGCGGAAACCGTGACCGAACGGACATCTCTTTTCGCGATTTCCCGTATTTTCCCAAGACACTGGGATTGCTATGGTTTCCAGTGCCTGCGTTTCTAGCCGCGCACCCATGAAAGACCCGGACGTCACTCAACTCCTTCGCGAGATCGGCAAGGGCGACCCCGAGGCTGCGGCCAAGGCGATTCCCCTCGTCTATGACGAACTGCGGCGATTGGCCCGCGGCTACTTGCAGCGGGAACGCTCCGACCACACCCTCCAACCGACCGCGGTTGTTCACGAGGCTTACCTTCGCCTGGTGCACGACAAAGAGATGGAGTGGGAAAATCGCACGCACTTCTTTGCCATCGCTGCGCGGGTCATGCGGCAGATTCTGGTCGATTACTCTCGGGCGCACCGGACCGGGAAACGCGGTGGCGGCGTGCCCAGGCTGTCTCTCGAAGCGGCGGAGTTCGTGCCCCAAGAGTCGGCTGACGATCTCCTTGCTCTGGACGAGGTGCTGCGGGATTTCGCCCGGACTTATCCCCGTCAAAGCGAAGTCGTCGAGTTCAAGTTCTTCGGTGGCATGGAGACAAAAGAGATCGCCGATGCGTTGAATGTTTCGGAGAAGACCGTGCTGCGCGATTGGAGTTTTGCGAAGATCTGGCTCTTTCGCGAGCTCAACCGCACCGCGAATTATGCCACCTGAGAAGGCGGAGCAGTTGCTCGAGGTCGTTACCGCCGCGCTCGAATTGAGGCGTGAAGAACGATCCGCATTTCTCGACCAAGCCTGCGCCGGCGACGCCGCGTTGCGCGCCGAGGCCGAATCATTGCTCGGGCACGACGAGCATCTCGGCCGCTTCATGGAAACCCCGCCTGCGGACCTGACGGCCAAAGCCTTCGAGGCGGACGAGGAAGAGACGTTTGTCAGCCGGCTTTTCGGTCCCTACCGCACAATTCGGCCGATCGGGCGCGGCGGCCTGGGAAGTGTCTACCTGGCGGCGCGAGCCGACGACGCCTACCAAAAAGAAGTCGCGCTCAAGCTTCTCCGGCGCGGGCTGGATACAGACGACATTCTGCGCCGTTTCCGGAACGAGCGCCAAATCCTCGCCCGGCTCGAACATCCCAACATCGCGCGCCTGATCGATGGGGGTACAAGCGACGACGGCCTCCCTTTTTTCGTGCTGGAATACGTCGCGGGCGACCCGCTCACGATCTACGCCGCGAATCGCCGCCTAACGACTAACGAAAGACTGCAGCTCTTCCGCACGGTCTGCGCCGCGGTCGCCTACGCTCATCAGCACCTCGTCATCCATCGCGATCTCAAGCCATCGAATATTCTCGTGACCGCGGAGGGTGAAGTGAAGTTGCTCGACTTCGGTATTGCCAAGCTTCTCGGGGCGGAGGTCGAGCCGATCGAGCGCACGATGACGCAGTTGCGCATCATGACACCGGAGTACGCCAGCCCCGAGCAGGTGCGGGGCGAGGCGATGACGACCGCGAGCGACGTCTACAGTCTCGGCGTCGTCCTCTACGAACTACTGACCGGCACAAAACCGTATCGCCTAACGAGCCGCAGCCCGCAGGAGCTGGAACTCGCCATTACCCAGCAGGAATCTCTCTCTCCGAGCAACGCACCAAGCGCGCCGGCCGGAGCGCGCCGGTTCAAGGGCGACCTCGATAACATCGTCCTGATGGCGCTGAACAAAGATCCAGCGCGGCGCTATGCCTCGGTCGCGCAATTCGCAGATGACATTCGTCGCCAGCTCGACGGTCTACCGGTGGTGGCGCGACGTGGGACGATGGGGTATCGCGCCGGGAAATTTATTCAGCGCCACAAGGTCGGTGTCGTCGCGGCCAGCCTGCTCGCGCTTTCCCTGCTCGCGGGCATCATCGCCACGACCTGGCAGGCGCAGCGGGCGACGCGCGAAGCGCAAGTTGCGGCCCAGGAACGCGACCGCGCGAAGCGGCGCTTTGCGGATGTGCGGCATCTTTCCGACGCGCTTCTTTTCGAGATCGCACCGAAAATCGAGCGGCTCGAAGGCGCGACCGAAGCGCGCCAGGCCGTCCTCACCCAGTCGCTCCGCTATCTCGACAGCCTGGCGCGGGAAGCGCGAGACGACCGCGCCTTGCAGAGCGACCTCGCCGCAGCCTACGAGAGGGTTGGCGATCTCCAGGGGAACCCGACCAATCCCAATCTCATCGCGCTCAGCGATGCCCTCGCCAGCTACGGCAAGGCGAACGCCATCCGCCAGGCGCTCCTCGCCGCGCAACCTAACGATCCGGGACAGCGCCGCCTGCTGGCGGATAATTATCGCGCACTCGGTGATATCCATTACCAGACGAACGAGCCGGCGCGGTCGCAAAAAAATTCCGAAGCCGCCCTCGCGATCTACGACGATCTGCTCGCCACGCAGCCCGCTTCAGTGCCGCTGCGTCTCGCGCGCGCCCGCGCGATTCACGATCTCGGCGTGTGCCTGTCGACTAACGGCAGGAAGGCAGACTCGATTGCCTATTTTCGCCGCACCATTGCGGCGGCGGAAGAAATGCGAGGGTTCACGCCTAACGACCCCGCGGTCCTCACTCTTCTCGCCGATGGCCACCGCCAGCTCGGCAATGCCCTTTCCTGGGAGCTCAAGCAAGCCGACGCGGAAAAGGAGATGTCCGAGGCGGTCACGACTTACGAAAAGCTCGTCGTCGATCATCCGACTGACCTGAAACTGCGCACTGGTCTTTACCAGACCTACATGATGACGAGCAACGTCTACGAAGAAGTCGATAACGCCCGCGCCCACACTTATGCTCTTCAGGCGCTCGACCTCATCGAGCGCATCGCGGCCAAAGACCGGGCCAACCTGCGCGCCGTGCAACAGCTGGCCAAGACTTACTCGCGCCTCGGAGTCACCCTCGCGAACATCGGTCAGCGCCAGGAATCGATTGCCTATCTGGAGAAGGCTGTCGCCAGCCTGCGCGCCATCATTCAGGGCGAAACGAAAAACCGCCGCTTCACCCACGACCTCGGGCTCGCTCTCATGCGCTTGGGCGACGCTCGCCGGCAGCAAGGCGATTTACCTGGTGCGCTCGAGGCTTCGGAAAGCTCGGTCAATCTCTTCGCGCAGCTTTCGGCCGGTGATCCTGCCGATCACACCGCGCGGCGCAACCTCGCGAACGCGAGCGAGTCACTCGCGAAAACACACGACGACATCGCAGGCCGATCTGCCGGTGAGACGGCGCATTCGCACCAGCAGCTGGCTCGAGAAAACTACCGGCGCGCGATCGCGGCGATGCGCGAATTGGAAGCGCGCGGCGCGCTTTCTCAGTTCGATCGCAAGTCCTTGCAAGAGATGCAAAAAATCGCCGCGGAAAAGCCCTAGGTGCCGCGCGTAACGGTGTGACCGAGCCGACTCTGCAGCGCCCGCCAGTTTTCTCACGGTGAGTTGCTTTGTTCCATATGATACGATAGATTATTTCATATGAAACGGGCGAAAGCGAGGTCAATCGGGCAGGGGCTGGTCGCGCTCCATATCGCGACGGAAAAGCCGAATCCACCCCCGGCCGAAGTGGTGCAAGTGGTTCAAGCCGGGCTCGATTTTGCCGAATTGGAATCGCTCCGCGAGCAGCTCGACGTGCCGCTCGATCGCCTGGCCAGCCAGCTCGGCCTGGCCCGCGCCACTCTGCATCGGCGCAAGACGAGCGGTCGCCTAACGACCGATGAGTCGGACAAGGTGTTGCGCTTCGCCCGGCTCCTGGGCCAGGCGGTGCAGCTCTTCGGCGGAATCGAGGAAGCGCGTCAGTGGCTGAAGGCACCGCAGCGCGGGCTTGGTGGCGCCGTTCCGCTCGACTACGCCCAAACCGAGACCGGAGCGCGGGAAGTGGAAAATCTCCTCGGCCGAATCGATTACGGCGTTTATTCCTGATGCCTTCCGGCTGGCGGATCGACAAGCCGGGCCGCGAAGCCTTTTCCGGGGAAGGAGCGCGGCGTTTCGGGGGCCGCTGGAATTTGCCCGGGGTGGCGGTGGTTTACCTGAGCGAACATCAGTCGCTCGCCGCGCTCGAGATTTTCGTCCACCTGCAACCGCTCCTCCCGCAGACAAAGTATCTGGCCTATTTCGTGGAGTGGGAAGAGGCGCAAATGGAAGTGCTCTCCGCGAAAAAGTTGCCGGCCGACTGGCGCGGCTCGCCGCCCGGGCCCTCCACGATGCAAATCGGCGAACGCTGGGTGCGGGAAAAGCGCTCGGTCGTGCTGGCGGTCCCGAGCGTGATTCTTCCGAGCGAAAGAAACTTTCTCCTCAACCCGGCTCACCCGCATTTTCGTCAGCTCCGCCGGCACAAGCCGGTTGCCTTCGCCTTCGACGACCGGCTGATCGGTCGTTAGGCAAGCGGCGGGTCGACTCGTTTCGGCAACTGGTGCTCTTCCCTGGACTGCGAGATTTCACAAAGTGTTAGCGAGGTTGTAAACTTCCACTAGCCCGACGCCGGTCGTGTCGATTACTCCCCGCAGGATGGCGGTGTAAGCGCCGGGAGCGAGGGTTTGCAGGATGGCCGATTCATTGTCGTCGGTCGGTGGAAGCCCCGTCGCTTCAATCTCCGTTTGCTGGGTGTCCTTCCAGTTGTCGTTCGTGGTCAAAGTCGCGCCATTGCTGTCGTGTAGCTCGAGCAGGGGATCGAGCAGCGGGTTGGCGATGTCGAATGCGCCTAACGAGGGCCCGATGCCGCGGATTAAAACATCAGCCAGGCCAGTGTCAGTCGGTCCGACGATGAATCCGCCTATCATGACGTTATCGCCGGCATCGACGAAGCCGCGGGTGCTGATGTTGGCCAGGATAGGGCCGAGTGTTTGGTCGAGATCGTAGGCCTCCACCAGTGCGATTCCCGTCGTGTTGTCCTTTCCGCTGACGATCGCGGTGTAGGCGCCGGGTTCGAGGGTAGCGACGATGGCCGACTCGAGGTCATCGCTCGGCGCCAGCCCGGTCGCTTCGATCTCAGCTTGCTGGGTATCCTTCCAGTTGTCGTTGGTTACCACTGTTCCATCGGCTTCGTGCAGCTCCAGCACGGTGTCCTCCAACGCTCCGCTGAGGCCAGCCGCGCCTAACGATGGCCCGATCGCCCGAACGATGACCTGTTTCGGAAGATCCCCGGTGATGATGAATCCGCCGATGAGCACGTTCTCACCGGTCAGAACGTTGAGCCGGGTAGAGATGTTCTGTAGTTTGATCCCGAAGGCGTGGGAAAACTCCGAGGTGTTCCCGTCGGGATCGGTGGCTGTGGCGGTGACGACGTTAACTGGACCAGCGAATGGAAAGCTGACATCGAAGGCATTGTTCCCGACGCCGTCGGTCGTGACGTCGGCCGAGCCGAGGAAGATCTGGCCTTCCCCAAAGCCGCTTGGATCAGCGGCATCGTTGGCGAAAAACTCGATCCGATAGGCAGTGTTCGGACGGCTGTTGAGGAACCCGGAGATCGCGACGTTCCCGCCGGTGGCGGTGACAGTCGCTACTCGCGGGAAGTTCTGCAGATTGTTCGCCCCGGTATCACCGTCGCCCACATCGTTGAGGCTGACGCCGGCGGTGTCCAAATCGATGCCGAGCCCGCCATTGGAAAAGATGGAGTTGCCCTGGATCGGATTGTTTGTGCCGATGGCCATCCGCACTCCGACACCGCCGTTGAAAGCGATGACGTTGCCTTCGCCGCTGTTTGTGCCACCGATGACGTTGTTGTTGGTGATAAAAATGTCCACTCCCTGTCCGCTATTGCCTAACGCCGTTACGCCATCGGCCGCAGTGCCGATCAGGTTGCCTTGCACTGTCGTCGAGTCAGATGATGCCCCGGAGACGCCACTGGAATGCATCGAAATTCCGATCCCATTGCCGGAGATGATGTTGCCGCCGTTGATTACGACGCCGGTGGCGTGGTCCACATCAATGCCCGATCCGCCCGCGAGATTGAGCGCAACTGTCCCTGTCGCGTCGGTCCCGATGAAGTTGCCTTGCACAGTTCCGGTGGAATGGCCCAAGGCTGGATTCCCACCAAACTCGATGCCTGTAAAAGCGGCAATCACGTTGCCCTCGCCGGGATTAGTGCCGCCAATGGTCGCTGATCCATTGCTTAGGTTAATTCCTTGGTTGGGGTTGCCGACGTGGGCCGTCCCGGCGGCGTTCAGGCCGATGAGGTTTCCCTGAATGATCGCGTTACTCGCGCTGACGAGCATTCCAGGGTTAGAAACCGAACTGATCACGTTGCCCTCGCCGGCAGCTGCGCCACCGATGATATTGCCACCGGAACCGCAGCACATTTCAATCCCGAGGCCGCTGCCATCCACGATTGCGCTGCCGGTGTGATCGAGGCCGAGCAAGTTGTTTTGAATCGTGCTGTCGCTGACGGTGATGAAAAGAATCTGCCGCGAGGTAAAGCCGTTGATAATAAGATTGCGGATCGTGCTTCCGCTTGCGCTCGAACCCTCAAGGTCTAATCCGGTACCAAGCGCGCCGGCGCCTGTGAGTTCCACGCGGAAAATACCGTTACCGCCGTCGATTGTGACGGTTTCCGTGATCTGCGGTAGAAGGCTCAACACGGTAATCGTCTTTTGCCCCGTGCCAGGGATGGCGAAAAGAATAGTGTCGGCGCCGGCCATCCCGTTGGCGTCCGTGATCGCCTGGCGCAGGGAGCCGGCGCCGGAATCATTTGGATTGATGACGGTGAAGGTGGCGGCCGACGCCCGTAAGCAGAACAGCAGCGTGATAAGCGGAAGAAGCGCGATCGATCGTTTCATAATTTTGTACCTCCTGAGTTGATGACCATCCCCTATCCCGCCTCCAGACCGCCTGTCCTTAAGGATTGACTAAATAGTTCTAAAAAGTTCTAAAAGAGGGACGGTGAAACGCTGGATCGCCAACGGTGTCCGCCATCTCTATGAGTTTGGCGACTTCCGGCTTGATCAAGACCGGCATCGCCTCTTTCGCGAGGGACAGGTCATTCCGTTGCCGCCGCGGGCGATCGAGCTTTTGATTCTTCTTGCCCGGAACCCGGGAAAGGTCCTCGAGCGACAAGCCTTGCTCGACGCGATCTGGACTGGGGCGATCGTGGAGGACGCCAACCTGACGGTGGCGATCTCTCAGTTGCGCAAAGCACTCGGGCAAAACGGCGGTCGGGACCAGTTCATCGAGACGATCCCTCGCGTCGGTTATCGCTTCGTCGCGGAGACGCGCGAGGTGGTGGAGGAGCAGGTGCCGCTGACGACCCAGAGAGCTCGACCGCCGCTGACGATTACCGAAGAAGAGATCGAAATCCCGGCCGCGAAAGCCAGCAATGGCTCGCAGCCCGAGGCCAAACTCTTGCCGCCGACGGAGCCGGAGAATTTTGTCGCCGCCGAAAGGATCGGCGCTCCTCTGCGAAAGAAGAAACAAGCGCTCGTCTTCCTGGCCGTGCTTGCCATCGGGGTGGCTGGTTTCCTGATCTACTCGCGGACAGGGGCGCGGCCTGGGACTTCTGCCGCACCGGTGCAGATGAAGTCGATCGCCGTGTTGCCTTTCCATTCGCTCGGCCAGGCAACGGCCGGGGACGAATATCTCGCCCTCGGCCTGGCTGATTCACTCAATAGCCGACTCAGCCGACTGAAGCAGTTTGTCGTGCGACCGACCAGCTCGGTGCTGAAATTTAGCGACGCCGCGCAGGAGCCTTTGGAAGCGGGTCGGGCGCTGGTAGTGGAGGGAGTCATCGATGGCCTGGTTCAACATGACCAGGATCGGGTCCGCCTAACGACACGGTTGCTGCGGGTGAGCGATGGCGCCGTGCTTTGGACCGATTGTTTCAATGAGCGCTTCACCAGCTTGTTTGAAGTGGAGGACATTGTCTCGCAGCACGTCGTCAAGGCGCTTCAGCTCAAGCTGACAACGGAGGAAGAACAAAACCTCGTCCGGCAAGGCACGCGGAATTCGGAAGCTTTTCGCGCCTATCTGCGCGGCCGTCATGCCTGGAACAAACGGACGACGGAGAACACGAAGAAGGCACTCCGATTTTTTCAAGAGGCGATCGAACTCGACCCGGTCTATGCCGCCGCTTATGCCGGGCTAGCCGATTGTTATCTCGCTCTGGGAGACTATGGCGATGCCTCGCCTAACGAATCGTTTCCCCGGGCGCGCGGTGCGGCCCAGAGCGCGCTGGAGATCGATGATTCGCTCGCCGAAGCCCACACCTCCCTCGCCCAGGCGCGCTTCCTTTTCGACTGGGACTGGGCGGGAGCGGAGCGCGAATATTTGCGGGCGATTGAATTGAAACCGAACTACGCCACCGCCCATCACTGGTATGCGATGTTCTTGGCTGGCCGGGGCCGGTCGGAGGAGGCGATGCGGGAAATCAAGCGGGCGGAAGATCTCGATCCTCTTTCGCTCATCATTCGGGCAAACGTCGGCACGATCGAATACTTTGGCCGGCATTACGATCGGGCGATTGCACAGGAGCAGAAGGTGCTCGAAGCCGACCCGGGTTTTGTCCAGGCGCGCCGCAAGCTGGCCTTTGCCCTGGAAGCGGCGGGTTTGGAACAGGAAGCGGTAGGCGAATGGTTGCGAGTCGAGGAACAACTCGGCGCGAGCCAAGCCCATCTCGCGGCCTATCGAAACGCCGTGGCCATCTCAGGCCTGAAGGGTTATTGGCTGCAGGCCCTCGAAGTGGACAAGGGAGAGTCGGGCGGCGAAGCCGGAGCGCTTTCTTCCTATTACGCCCGCCTCGGCGAAACCGAGCAGGCGTTGCTCTGGCTGGAGCGCGCGATCGACCAGCGCGCCCCCTGGCTGGTCTACGCCAAGGTCACGCCGGTCTACGATAATCTGCGGAACGATCCGAGATTCGGGGCGTTATTGCAGCGGCTCGGGCTGGAGCGATAGCGGGCCAATTGGGCTTCGTTAGGCGCGCTCATGCAGGGCGATGCTGGAGCCGACCCAGGTTTTGTCCTTGTTGAAGTCGACGCCCATCATCTTGCCCTGGCTCATCCGGACGAGGTTATTGACCAGGACCGGCTCGCCCTCTTCCGGCCAGAGGAACATCATGCGGATTTCAGCTTTCGAGCGATGGCCATCGGTCGTCGGGACAAACTCCGCGTAGGTCACCTTGCGTTGCAGGATGTAGCTGTGCGGATCCTCCAGCGCGGCAACTTTCTCGGGCGTCGGATCCATCTCCACCCCGAGCCCGGCAAAGGAGTAAAGCGGTTTGAGGACATAGTCCGACAGTGACTCGTTAGGTGGAAATTCGTCGGCAAAGAAGGCGCCCGAAGCGTGCGCGGTGTTGAGGAATGGCAGGGTGTGTTTGCTCAACCGGAAATACCAGTTTGGGTGCCCGACCCATTTCACGTCAATGTCGTCGCGGAAATCGAAACCGGGCTTGAGCTCGGGGCGGCGCAGGAGTTCGTCGAAGATGACCCGGTTATACACGCGCTCGATCCGGATCTCGCGCCCGTCTTTGCGGTAGAACAGTTCACGACCGTGCTTGATGATATTCGTTAGGCAGACCGGCTTGACCCCGAGGACGCTTTCCGGACAGGCGAAATCGATCCGTGTCTTTTGCCGTTCCGGCTCGATCTCGAGCAGGATGACGTTTTCCGGGTCGGCCTCGCCCACGATCACGCTCCGGAGCAGAGCGCGATAGCTATTCTCGTCGTGCCCGCTGAAGAACGGCTGCCAGTCGGGCGGCAGGTCCGGGAAGGCCGCGCGCAGGCAGCGCCAGAAATAGAGTTGGTAGGAGTAAAGGCTGGGAAAACCCTGGAGCTCGATCAGGCGCGGGGTAAGGCGGCCGTTCTCATTCTGGCAAACCCCGAAATCGACCTGCACAAAAAGAGGGTGCGGACTTTCGTTAGGCACGATCAGTCGAGGCGGGACGGCGCTGGCGGCGTGGGCGCGAAACTCCGGCGTCTGCACCTGCGCAACGAGCGCGCGCGCCGCCGACGTGATCTCCTCGGTAAACTCCCGGGTGAGGAAGATCGGCGTTTCCGAGATCCGAAAGTCCGCCTCCCAGCCCTCGCTCTGGTTCACCGCGCGATAGAGCGCGTCGTATTTATCCTGGCTAAATTCGGCGTTGAATCGGGCGCGCTGGGTTGGCTCCATGAATCATGAGCATGGCACGAAGAACTGCGCACGACAAAGTCGCCCCCCGGTTTGCCTTCAGAACCCGACGAAGAGCGAAGCCATCCGCTCGCGTTCTTTGGCATCGGGCAGACGACCGACTCCCGCGCCCATGTTGTCGACGAGGTGTCCCGGATCATTCGTGGCCGGGATGACACAAGTGACCGCCGGGTGCGACACGATCCATTTCAAAAGAAACTGGCTCCAGGTCTGGCAGTCGAATTCTGCCGCCCAACCCGGGACCTTTTTCCCCGCCAGGACCTGGAAAATCCCGCCGCCTCCGAAAGGCCGGTTGATGATCACGCCCATGCCCATCTCGCGCGCGAGCGGGAGGAGACGTTGCGCAGCGGCGCGATCCATCAGGGAATAATTGATCTGGATGAAGTCCGGTTTGTTCGCCTTCATCGCCCGCTCCATCTCGCCGTGGCCCTTGCGCTCGGAATGCGTCATCCCGGTGTAGCGGATTTTTCCTTTCGCTTTGAATTCGTTCTGCGCCCCCATCTCCCGATCGACATCGGCCAGATTGTGGACCTGGACGAGATCGAGCGTGCGGGTCCGAAAGCGCTGGAGGGAGCGTTCCATCTGCGCGATCCCCTCCGGTTTGCTCCGGGTCCAGATCTTGGTCGCGATGAAGAGCGACTTCGTCAGGCCGGCTTTGTAAGCGAGGTCGCCGATTAGGCTCTCGGCATTGCCATAGGCAGGGGAAGTGTCGATCAATTTCCCGCCGAGTTTGACAAACGCGCTCAACACCTCGCGCACGGCCGCCTCCTGCGCAGCACCGCGGACATCGAAAGTGAGTGCGCTTCCGAGTCCGATCACGGGCAGCTTCTCTCCCGTCGATGGAATGGCACGCAGGATGGGCCGCGCAGCTTCGCCGGTAGCGAACAGGCGTATCGCTCCGCCCGGCAGCAATGCACTCGTGGCGGTCGCGCCAATCAACTTCGCCGCCTGCCGTCGAGAGATTCTGTTCATTCCATCGCGCTCCTGTGCTGGCTATCATGGGACCGGCGGGGCCTCCCAGGTCAATATCGAAACACCGCTTTCACCCGCTTCGAAAGATAGACGTAAGGGATCCAAATTCCGGCAGCAATGGTCACGATGGCGATGCTCCGCGCAGACGTGGCCCATGGTTCCGCAGCGGGAATCTGATGGCTCAGAATGGTGTCCAAGGTCACCCCTACAACGCTGGCGATTAAAAAAAGCGCGAAGGCGCGGGGCCAGGCCGCCCTTTTCTTGAAGAAAAGAAAAAGGAGCAGAACACAGAAGACGAGGAAACTCAGGTTGAGGAAAAGCTCGAGCAGAAGGGTGGGCGCCCACCAGGGGTTATAGGTGGTCTCGATCGGATCGGTGAGCGATCGCCAGGAATGGGTGTTCATGGTCGAGCCAAAGAGATCGAATAAGGATCTGAGATAAGTGATCGGGCGCAAGAGCTGACCAAGCGCGAGCAAAATCAGCCAGCCACTGATTCCGGCCAGATCGGCCGAGGCGTCGAGCCGTGGCGGTCGTGGAACAGTCAGCCGGCTTTGGCGAAAATAACGATAAGCAAAATAGGAGACGCTAAGAAGAAAGGAGAAGGCGGCGGCGCCTACGGCCCAGTTGAACGTGCTTCGCGCTTTGGCTTTTTCCAGCTGCTCGGGCGTCCGGTAGGTCAGGGTGTAACCAAGCGAATCCCTGGCCTCGTTCACCACCCGGTTGTAACTCGAGAACTCTCCCGGCTCGATCCGGTCTTTCAGGCTCTCGTAGGAGTAATTGAATTGCACGTGAGAGCCGTCGACACTTGGCTCGTCGCGCAGCCGGAAGAATGGAGTGCTGGTCGTCTTATTCCTGCCGTCCAGCTGCCAGGGCTCAAACATCTCGATGCTCATTTCCTCTTTGACGGTGTTGGGATAACTCAGTCGCATCGGATCGATCCGCTGCGGTGGAATCGCAGAACCGACTGCGCTGGAGATGTCACCCGGTTTCAAGTTCAGGAGATAAGAATCCTTCTGCTCGCTAAGGGTCCAGATGTGCGGGATCTCATAGGCTTCAGTTACCCGGCAGGCATCCGCCGCTGGAAGCTCTTCGAACCAAACCAGCCTCCGCGGCTTCGCTTCCGGAAACATCCCGGCGTAATATTGCAGATAGCGTTTCTGCATTTCTTCGCGGGTGTTTTCTCGAAAAGAAGCGCGCACCTGGTCCGCTGCCAGGCCCGCGTAATCGGAGACCACATCCAGCTCTCCGGCATAGCCCGGAGCCGGCACCCGATAAGTCTCAATGATCTTTTTAACCGGCCAGGAAGTCTTGGGCGCGACGAATGCAGTCAGGTCCGTGATACCAGGGCGGAGGATGAGGGCGTAGCCATAGCGGGCGACGTAGATCTGATCAGCGGGCCGCGTTGACTGGCACGCCACGGATCGACCCAGTGGATTTCTCCCCCTAACCGGAGATGGACGATGACATGGTCGAATAACTCGGGGGAGGGCAGACGGCCCCGGATCTCTGCCCGAAACAAATCACTCACGAGAGCTGGCGCGGCGTCGATCCCGCTGCCGCGCAGCAACGCGACGAGTAAGAGCGCTTTCTCTTTGTCGTCCGCTGCACGGCGTTGCATCAATTCGTCGGGCGGAGTGAGGGCGCGGTCTCCGATCCAGGAGGCGAAATTCACATCCCGAATCTCGGTTTGGATGAATTGCAGGGCGGCCACGATCCGTTGTCCGGGATCGGAGATGCGACTGAGTTTGTCGATCTCGGTCTGGAGCCGGGGCGACGGCGAGGCGGTAACATCGAACAATGGAATCGCCCATTGCGCCAAAGCCGCCCAGTCTGGAAACTCACTGATCTCTAAACGCTGTCGGGGTGAGTAACCGTAGGGCGTGTCGTCATCGACCACCCGGCCCGGGACATCGCGGACGTCATAGGAAAGCTGAGTCACTCCGTCGGCCGTGATGATGTTGGGCTTAAGTGCGCCGTTCTCGGCCTGAACGTCGAGCTTCCGGCTGGCGGCGTGCAGCAGACGCAGGACGTTGTGTACGATCGGAAAATCCCATTGCAGGGGATAGGTGGCGGCCTTCTTTCCGTTCCGGAGCGGATTTTCACCCGTTTTCGTGTAGGAACACTCGATCAAGTCGCCCACGCGCACATCGTTTAGTGTGACGTCGACGGTGAACGAAGTGTCATAGGTCGACCGCAGCGGATCTTTTTCCCGCGGCGAGAGCCGGATGGAAGAGCGATCGAGCCGATCGGAAGCCACTCCGTCGCGCACCACTTGGATCGCGTGCAAAGTTAACTTTTCGAAAGCGGGATTGAAGGAAACGGAAAATGACCCGCCATTTTGGAGGCCGTTCTCCGAGGTAATTTTTCGCACCTCGTGATAGTAAAAATCGCCGCGGTCCAGATTGTCCTGCCGATCGACCAGCAGATAAACCGTGCCGGTGTTATCGAGCCCGGCAGTGACCTCGCCCGACCATGCAACCGGTTCCACCCAGGAGGCTGGCCCAGCGACTTCGAAACCAACCCTGCCGGCATCGAACGAATCGCTTCCCGTCTGGATTTCCCGGGGTTCCGCCGCATGCAGGAGACTGGCAAAACAGATCGTTGCGACCAGAGAGGGAACAATTTTCAGAGAGGGAACAATCTTCACGGCGCAGTTCTATAACAAGCGAGGGCACAGGCGAGGCTTAATTTTACCTATGTCGCTGCGGGATGAGCCGTTTTCCGGACCGTTGTTGCATTAAACGGTATGAAGACATTGCATCAACTCGTTGTCCTCCTCGGAGGAATCACTCTCGTTTCCGGCCTTAGCACCGGAGCGCATGCCGCGACGGCGGCGCCCAAGACCCGCGATCTCACCGTTTGGGTGGCAAGCCCAACTGGCAGCCTGCTTGGCGGCGGTTACGTCAGCACTTATCTCACAAACATCCGCGCCCGTACTATCGCGAAGGAAGACGCCAGGCTACGCAACGCTATCGTCTCGCTCGACGGGCTTGGGATGCTGCAAGTGCGGGGATTTGGCCTGGTGCCGGCGGCGGTAGCCTGGCAGAGCGAAATGCCGATGCGCAAGGTCATTCAGCAACAGGCAGCGACGGGGCTGAGTTAACGGCGAGCTCCTGATGGCGAATGCCATCGCAGCGCGGAGCGGAGAAAGCTTCGATACGGTGGTGGCGCTGAGCGCCAAGAATCGGACATGGGGTGCCCTAACGGGACAACTCGGAGTGAGCACGGACGAGATCGTCGCCAAGGTCAACACCGCCGCGCGGCGGATCGTTGCGGTCGATTTCCGCTCCCGCAGCCGACCGCTGCGCGAGACCGGAACAAACTACAGCGCGACTAACTCACACACGCAGCAGGCGCATATTCACTAGCCTGCCAGAGAATCGGCCACGCCTGCGGTTAGTTCGATCCTTCGCCGCGCGCCCTCAGCGGCGCAACGGTGAGAGATCGACACCCAGGCGGTGGTCGGGGAGGTTGGTTTCGCCGGTAGTGTGATTTGCCATTCCAGCAGCACAAACGAGGACGAGCGTGTATTGGTCATCGGCCAGCCAGCGGCAGCTGTTAGTTGGTGCGGTATTCGACGAGAAAATCCGCTTGTTTACGATAAAGATTTCTGCGCAATCTCTGAGTGATGGACCCGCAGAAATTTTTCCGCCGAACCTTTCAAACGACGATGGAGCGTCGCATCCCGGAATGAGAATCTTTCTCCTGATCGTTGGGGCGCTGGAGATTGCGATCGTCTCGCCGATCCCTGCACTCGATCGCTGGCAGGCTGAGTATCGGGCCCGGGTGAGGGCTAATATTAGTGACTATCTTCCGGAAAATCCGCAGAGCGACGCGGAAAGGGCGCTCCTGCGGGAGATTTGTGCTCTGCCCGACTCGGCCTTCGAGCGCGAGTAAGCCGCGATTCGTTCCAGCAAGACCTTCTTAGGTCTTAGTTCACCGTCAGCTTTGCGTTTGTGCTGGTCACGCTTCCGTAGGGATTGACCACAACGACCGAAAAGAGGGCGCCGTTATCTCCTGACGTCGCCGGTGACGTCGTGTAGGAAGGCTGGACGGCTCCCGAAATGTTGACCCCGTTTTTTCTCCACTGGTAGGTCAACGTTTTGGTCCCGGTTGCGGTCACGCTGAACTTTGCGGTCTTACCGACGTTCACCGTCTTGTCCTGGGGTTGGACGGTAATGGTCGGCGGGAGGTTGACGCTCAGCGTCGCCTGATTGCTCGTCACGCTGCCGCCTGCGTTGCTCACGGTGACCCGGAAAAGGCTGCCGTTATCGGCCTCGGTCGCGGGCGGCGTGACATAGGACGCCTGGCTCGCGCCCGGAATATCGACCCCATTTTTCTGCCACTGATATAGAAGCGGCGCGGTCCCGGTCGCCCTAACGGTAAAGGTGACGTTTTGGCCTAACGAAGCTGTCTTGTTCGACGGCTGACTCGTAATTGTCGGCGGAGTGATCGTGGGAGTAGGCGTCGGGGTCGGAGTGATCGTCGGGCTCGGAGTCGCCGTCGGAGTTGGGCTAGGGCTAGGGGTTGGCGTTACCGAAGGCGTGGGAGTTGGCGTCGGAGTCGGAGTCGCCAGCGCGAAAAAGTGCGGGCCAGATCCGGTGTGGGCGAAGACCCCCAGGTATGCGCCGGTGGGAGAGAATTTCTCGATCGTCGAAGCTGCGTTATTGGCCACGTAGAGAATGCCTTCATTGTCGAAAAACATCCCGTGCGGCGCATTTAACGGCGTGCTGCAAAAGACGCCCAGGTTCGTCCCGTCGGGAGAAAACTTCAGCACGTTATTACCGACCAGATTGGAAACATAAACATTCCCCGCGCTGTCAAAGGCGATCCCATAGGCAGTGCTGAAGACACTGTCGGCAAAGACCGTGCCGACTCCGTCCGGGGTGAACTTTTGGACCGAACCGGTTCCCGTCGGACCGCCGTAGGCGTTCGTGACCCAGAGGTTTCCCGCGGCGTCAAATTTCAGGTCGGTCGGATGCGAAATGCCATCGGCGCCGTCGGCAAACGTCGTGCCCACACCATCGGGAGTGAATTTCCTAATCGTGGCGCTAAAGGTATTTGCGACATAAAGGTTGCGGTCATTGTCGAAGGCGAGCCCGTGCGGGGCCGACAAACCAACCGTGGCAAAAGTCGAGCCCGAACCGTCTGGGGCAAAACGCTGGATGTTGTTGCCGCCCTTATCGGTGCTCGCGACGTAGAGGTTCCCGGCCGGATCGAACGCCACGCCCGTCGCGCTCAGAACATTGCAAAACACCCCTAGGCTGTCCCCGGTGGAGGAAAACATCTGGACGTTGTTGCCCTTGAAATTAGAGACGAAAACAATCGTCGACGGATCGAGCGAATCGGGTGACGGCGACCCGGGATGCTGCGCCTTGGTTTCCGAGTTCCCACCGCCGATGACGAGCAGGAAGAGCAGGGTGACAAAGCGAAAAGCAAGGGAACGGGCGCGAGCGATCCCGGTGAGCTGACCTGCCGGCTGGGGGATTGATTTCAAGTGGCCGAGGTTATGTGGAAACGCGCCTAAAATCAATCTTACAATCCGGTCGGAGGGTCTGCCTAACAACGGATTGCCAGGGCGAGGCGTCAGCCTGATCGTAGGGCAACCGCTCCGGTTGCCATCGAGACGGGCGGAGCGTCCGCCCTAAACGAGGAACTTGCCCTTCGCCATCACCTGTTCGTCATCGAACCAGATGTCGAAGTCGCGGCCGACGCAGTCGATATGTGTCTTGGAGAGCCAGGTCTGGCCGGTGTGCTCCGCGTAAGGGTGGCCAAAGGCGATGTGGATGCCGGGGATTTTCTCGTCCTGGAGGATGTTGCCGATGATGTCCTTGCAGGCGGTGTTGGTGCCGACGGCGAA
>JBKJNW010000002.1:0-21128 GCA_046593335.1 Chthoniobacterales bacterium
CGCGTTTCGCGGAGCGAAACGTCCACCGGGGGAGCTGCTGACGGTAAAGCTGCGCTACAAGGAGCCAGAAGACGAGACGAGCAAGTTGATCGAGCGGCCGTTCGTCGATGACGGAAAAGCCTTCGCCAACGCGGCGCCAGATTTCAAATTCGCCGCTGCGGTGGCCGAGTTCGGGATGATCCTGCGTCAGTCAGAGTTCAAAGGCCAGGGTTCGTTAGGCGCGGTGGCGGTGTGGGCGCAGGAAGGCAAAGGCGCGGACGCGAACGGATATCGTGCCGGTTTCCTCGAGCTGGTGCGCGAAGCGGAGCACTTGTAGCCGTCGCCTTGTGGGCGACGCGGGCGTGACGTCTCGCTGAAGGGGTCGATGCCACTGTACGGAAGGTCGAGCCGGTAGCGCACGCTTCCAGCGTACTCGCTTCGGCATCCTGCCGAAGCGCTCCGGGAAGGCACGGTCAGGATGACCGCTAAGGCACGCTTTAAGCGCGCCCTACCGGGTGGGCCCGGTGGAACGTGAACCAGTCCTTAAGCGTCTACATGTTCTCGGCCGCGGCCACCGCCACTGCCGGCCGCACCCGCGTCGCGAGGAAGGCGCCGAAGAGCAGGACGCCGGCCGACCAAAATTGCGCGGCGGAGAAGCGTTCGTGAAAGATCCAGGCGGAAAGAGCGACTGCGCCTAACGGACTGAGCAGCTGCAGGGTCTGGGAAAGCGCTACCCCGATCTCGCGGATGGCGAAGTAATAAAGGACATGCGCCATGGTGATACAGAGGACGGCCGAGCCGATCAGGATCCAGTTCACCTCCGCGCTGACCTGAAGCGGGGTCGCAATTTTCCCAAAGGCCCAGGTGAGCGGGAAGAGCATGATCGAAGTGAGAAAGCTGATCACGCCAAAGCTGCGGATGGTGCCGAAACGGGCCGCCGGTTTTTTGACAAAGACTCCGTAGAGAGCCCAGCAAAAGCTGGCGGTAAAGGCGATGGCGAGGCCGGCTAACGAAACGTGGCCCGCCTGGAAACTGGGCTGAAACCAAAAGACGCCGACCGCGCCGGCCATTCCGAGCAGCGTCCCGACCTGGAATTGCCACTGGCGAATGATCCACCTTTCCTCCGGGAAAAGGACGAGCGCGAGGAGCGCGGTCATGATGACCGACGAGCGAATGAAGACTGCGTAAACGCCCGGGCCCATGTAATGGAGCGAGGCCACCTGGGTGACCTGATGAACCACGTTCGGCACGGCGGGGAGCAGGCAGAGGCCGAGCAGATTCCAGCTGAGAGGCGGGCCACTGCGGCGAAAGCGATAAAGCGCGAGCGGGAGGATGGCGAGGAAGGCGATCGAGTAGCGATAAAAATTCTGCGCGAAGGGCTCGTAGTAGCGGAGAAGATAAAACTGGAAGAGCGAAGGCGTCGACCAGATGAGGATGGTGACAAAAACCGCCGCGTATCCTTCGGAAAGATTTTTGCGGGCAAATTGCGCACGGTGGTTGGTCTCGATCGCATGCATGGGAACGCCGGAGATTGAGGCGCTTAATTTCGTCGGTGACAAACGATTTGTTCTTCGGATACGTTTCTACAAAGAGAAAACCATGAACATTTTAAAGAACCGAAAAGGAACGCTGGCCGCTGTCACGATTATTTTTTTGCTGTTGTGCCCGGCGGGCTGGGCCAAGCAAAAAGCGAAAAAGGACGGAGGGGCCACGCATCGCGCGGCCGGCGTGCAGGCAGCGGATCAGAATCAATACGACCAGGCAGTAGTCGAATTCACCAAGGCGATTGAGATCGATTCAAAGGATATCCCCGCACTCGAAAACCGTGGCTACATGTATCTTGCACTGCAAAAAAATGCCGAAGCGGTGGCGGATTTCACGCAAGTGATCGAGTTGGCGCCCAAGCAGAGCACTGCTTATCTCGGCCGGGGCCAGGCGGAGACTGCGCTGAAGCAATTTGAGCCGGCGCTGGCCGATCTGAGCAAGGCGATCGAGCTCAAGCCCGACGACCCCAACGCTTATCGCTTTCGCGGCTTCGCGAATATCGGGAAAGGCGATTGGACGGCCGCCATCGCTGACTACGACAAGGCGATTGAGGCAAACCCGCAGGACGGACCCGCCTATGTGTGGCGCGCCTTCGCCAAGCGGAGTGCAAACAGGTTTGAAGACGCGCTGGCTGACTACGCCAAGGCGATCGAGATCAATCCCAACGATTTCGAGGCCTTCGATAAACGGGGCTACATTTATTCCTTGATGCAGCAATGGGAGAAAGCGATCGCCGATTATCAAGCGGCCTTGGCGATCAAACCCGACCAACCCGATACAGCGGGCCGGTTGCGCTACGCCCAGCAGCACAATGTCCCGCCACCCCCCGCCGCGACTCCCACGCCGCCGCCGACCGCCACCCCGGCGCCCACCCCGGCGCCGATGAATTTGTTCACCCCGCTCAACATTGGCATCGGGGTCGGCGTTTTCCTCATCCTCATTATTATTATCGCGGTCGTAGTTTCGCGGAAGAAATCCTCGGTGGAGTATCTGGAATAGCGCAGAAATGTCTTTGACAGCGTGAACCGGGAGGTTAGCTTGCCGACGCTTTTTCGGAGGACGAGGCAAGTCCCATGGTCGTTCAAGCTTTGATCGACTCTGGGACTTTCGCTTCTAACGACGGCGAGCAACCGGTTTATCTCGCGACTGCGGGGATAAACTCGAAATGAACAGCGGCCCACATAGCTCAGTTGGTAGAGCACGTCCTTGGTAAGGACGAGGTCACCGGTTCAAGCCCGGTTGTGGGCTCCAGATGAGCTCGCGACCGAAAAAGATTAACCTAACGAAAAGACAGCAGCAAAAGATTAAGCAACCCAAGGAGAATTCCAGATGGCTAAGGACAAGTTCGAACGCAATAAGCCGCACGTAAACGTCGGCACGATCGGTCACGTTGACCACGGCAAGACCACCCTCACCGCGGCGATCACGACCGTGCTCGCGAAAAAGGGCTTTGCCCAGGCGCGCGCTTACGATTCGATCGACGCTGCTCCCGAAGAAAAAGAGCGCGGCATCACGATCTCGACCGCGCACGTCGAGTACGAGAGCGATAAGCGCCACTACGCGCACGTCGATTGCCCCGGCCACGCCGATTATGTGAAGAACATGATCACCGGCGCCGCCCAAATGGACGGTGCGATCCTCGTGGTAAGCGCCGCCGACGGCCCCATGCCGCAGACTCGTGAGCACATTCTGCTGGCGCGTCAGGTCGGTGTGCCTTCCGTCGTTGTTTTCCTGAACAAAGTCGACATGGTCGATGATCCTGAACTTCTCGACCTCGTCGAAATGGAAGTGCGCGATCTCCTTACCCAATACGAATTCCCAGGCGAAACCATCCCGATCGTCAAAGGCAGCGCGCTCAAGGCGTTGAACGGCGATCCCGAACAGGAAGCGCAGATCCTCGCGCTCATCGCGGCGGTTGATGATTTCATACCCGTGCCTGAGCGCCCGGTCGATCAGCCGTTCCTCATGCCGGTGGAAGATGTCTTCAACATTGAAGGTCGCGGCACTGTCGCGACCGGTCGTGTCGAGCGCGGCATCCTCAAGAAGATGGAAGAAGTCGAAATCGTCGGCATCAAAGACACGGCCAAGACGACTGCGACCGACATCGAAATGTTCCGCAAACTTCTCGACGAAGCGCGTGCAGGCGACAACGTCGGCGTGCTCCTCCGTGGCGTGAAGAAGGAAGACGTCGAGCGCGGCCAGGTCATTGCGAAGCCGGGTTCGATCAAGCCGCACCGCAAATTCAAAGCGGAAGTTTACGTCCTGAGCAAGGAAGAGGGCGGCCGTCACACGCCGTTCTTCACCAACTACCGCCCGCAATTTTACTTCCGCACGACCGACGTCACGGGCAGCGTGAAGCTGCCTGAAGGCGTCGAAATGGTTATGCCGGGGGACAACGTTTCTGTCGAAGTGGAGCTCGGGACGCCGATCGCCATGGAAAAGACGATCCGGTTCGCCATTCGGGAAGGCGGCAAAACCGTCGGCGCGGGTCGCGTGAGCGAGATTCTGGACTAAGTTAACGCGAAGAGCGGAACCAAAATAGGTCAGTAGCTCAATTGGTAGAGTAGCGGTCTCCAAAACCGTCGGTTGGGGGTTCGAGTCCCTCCTGGCCTGGTTTGGGAATAGCTCGTTAGGCTATGTTAGGCAAATCAAAATCATTCATCTCCGAAGTCCGGCTGGAACTGCAAAAAGCGTCCTGGCCCTGGGATCCGAAAGAGAAGGGGATGAAGCGCTACAAGGAGCTGACCGATTCTACTCTCGTCGTCATTATCGCGATGCTGCTCCTCGGGGGCTACGTCGCGCTTTTCGATTTCATTCTCGTTAACGTCATTCACTTTCTCACCCGCCTCTAACCATGGCCTACGTCCTCGCCCCAAAAGATCAATGGTACGTCGTCCACGTGCTCTCCGGACAGGAGAACAAGGTGCGCGAGAACATTGAGAAGCGGGTCAAAACCGAGGAAATGGGCGATGTCGTTTTCGAGGTCCTCGTGCCGACAGAGCGGGTCTCGGAAATCAAACGCGGGAAGAAGAGCGAGACGACGCGGAAATTTTTTCCTGGGTATCTGATCGTGAACATGCACCTGCTCGATGAGGAAAATCAGCTCATCGGCCGGACCTGGTATTTCGTTCGCGACACCCCTGGCGTGATCGGTTTTGCCGGGACAAAGGATCGCCCCATCCCGATGCGTCAGTCGGAAGTGGACAACATGCTGGCGCAGATGCGCGAGCGTGAAGAAAAGGTCAAACCGAAGGTCAGCTTCGAAGTTGGCGAAACGGTCAAGGTGGCCGACGGTCCGTTCCAGAACCAGAGCGGCGTCGTGGAAGAAATCGATCCCGAACGCGGCAAACTGCGTGTCTCGGTCACGATCTTCGGCCGTGCCACACCGGTCGAACTCGAATACTGGCAAGTCGAACGCGGTTAAAAAATTTGAATCATGGCTAAAGAAATCGTTGCTCACATCAAACTGCAGATCCCGGCTGGCCAGGCGAATCCCGCGCCGCCCGTCGGCACGGCGCTTGGACCTCGTGGCGTCAACATCATGGCGTTCTGCAAAGAATTTAACGCCGCGACCCAGAAGCAGGCGGGCGACATCCTCCCGGTCGTGATCACGGTTTTCAAAGACAAGTCCTTCACTTTTATCACGAAGAGTCCTCCGGCCGCGATTCTCCTGAAGAAGGCCGCAGGCATCGCCGCTGGATCGAAAGAGCCGAACAAGACCAAGGTCGGCAAAGTGACGCGCAAGCAGATCATGGAGATCGTGAAAACGAAGCGCAATGATCTGAATTCGCGCAACGACGAAGCCGGTTTCAAGATCATCGCCGGCACGGCCCGCCAGATGGGGCTGGAAGTGGTAGACTAGTTCGTTAGGCGAGCGGTTCGCCATTGCGCCCACCATCGAGGCACCCTAAAATCCGAGGCCCGATGGAGCAGCTCACACAGCTCGGTGGATTTCTGCGGTCCTCACTGGTCTGGATCAGGGAGCGTCCGCTTTCTGCGTTCCTCTTCTTCGCGGTTACGACGACGGTCGTTTATTTTTTCGGTTTCCTCCCGCTTTACGCCAATCATTCGCAACCAATCTGGGAGTGGGCCTGGCTGCGTTTCCTTCCGCAGTACAACCAGGAACACAGCAAGCTCATCCCGTTCGCGGTCCTCTTCCTGGTCTGGTATCACCGCGATCAAATCCGCGCCGCGCGCAAGGAGGGGAGCAACCTCGGCCTCATCTTTGTCGGCCTCGGCGTGGTCTGCTACCTAGTTGCGGCGCGCGCTTTCCAGCCCCGGATCGCGCTTTTCGGCTTTCCTTTCCTTGTTTACGGGCTGGTTCTCTATCTCTGGGGCCGAGAGGTGGCACGCATCCTTCGTTTCCCGATCGCGCTGCTCTTTTTCATGATCCCGTTAGGCGCGATCGAGCAGATGACCTTTCGTCTCCAGTTTATCATCATCGGTTTCGTCAAAGTCCTGAGCGGTCTCTGTGGAATCGCGATTTACACCGTGGGCACTTCAATTCGGCCGGTGCACGGCGATTGGGGATTCGAAATTGCGGAAGGGTGCAGCGGCATCCGATCGCTCATCGCGATGGTCATGCTCACCGCCATTTACGTGCATCTCTGCGAGATAAAGGTCTGGAAAAAAGTCACGATCCTGGCCGCCTCGGTTCTCTTTGCGATCGTCGGAAATGCCGGGCGCATTTTCACCATCATCATTCTCGGGCAACTCGGGTATCCGCGGTTTGCTGGTGGCATTTACCACGACTGGTCGAGCCAGCTGATTTTTTTCCCGATCGCGCTGCTCTGCATGCTTGGGTTCAGCCGGCTGTTGAACACCGATTTTCGAGCCTGGTTTGGGGGCAAGCCGCCTGACGAACCACCAACCGGGAAGGGAGCGGTCGTCTATGACGCCTAAACGTCTCATTTTGCTGCTGGTTCTGCTCCTCGCGGGATTCAGCACCATCTTCGTGCTCCCCACCACCGCCCGCATGCAGCCGGCGGGAATCAAACTCGAGCTGCCGCAGTTCGTCGGAAAATGGTACGGGGTCGACCAGCAGATCACCCAGCGCGAGCTGGACATGCTCGCCGGCGATACGGAATTTGCGCGCAAGCTTTACACCGACGCGGCGGGTAACTCGATCTTCGTCTCGATTGTGCTTTCCGGGTCCGATCTCGACAACAGCATTCATCGTCCCGAGCGCTGTCTGCCCGCGCAGGGTTGGACGATTGCCGATTCCGATAAACTAAAAATCCCGCTCGCCACTGAGAAAAAACTCGCTGTAACGCGGCTGCACAATGTGCGGCAGGTGCCACTGCGCAACGAGACGACCGTCTCGATTTACAATCTCAACTATTATTGGTTCGTCGGGTATCACCACCTGACGGCGTCGCATCTCGAGCGCACGATGTTCGATATCCAGGATCGCGTCTTCAAAGGCTACAACCAACGCTGGGCTTACATCACCGTCGCAGCCGACATAACTAAGGGACTGACGCCGTTTGGACATTCTGAAGCGGAGACCGACCGGATGATCCAGGATTTTATTCGTCAGCTTTACCCGGCGATCTCTCAATCGGGAGACGACGCGGCGTTGGTTTCCAAATCTGAAACGCCGGCAGAACGCGTTCCACTGTAAAATTATTCTGCGCCAAATAGGCGCGCACCTCGCCGGACCAGTCGTAGACGTCCGGTTTGGAGAGAATAACGAGATCTGGCGTGCGGGCCGGTCGCGGCAAATCGGGAGACTCAACAATCTCCGGAGAATCCAGGGGCACGCCGTAATACAGACCGGTGCTTTGGTCGGCCAGCCACCAGACGTGTTCGCCTGCGCTCCGGGCTTCGCGGGCGATCGCTGCGGCGGAACGATAATCATCCCGGCGATGCCGCGCCGCGAAACGGATCTCGAGCGCGGAGAGCAAAAGAACCACCACGGCCGCCCAACCGACGATCTTTTTCCAAGGAGAGTGCGTCTCCAGGCACGTCGTTAGGCCAAGCGCCATCCAGGCGAGGAGGTAGGGAAGGAGCGGGGTCAGGTGGCGCCCGAGTAAACGCATCTGACCCGAAACACCCGCGGCCAGGGTAAGCAACAGAGGACCCGCAACCGCGCAGAGAATGAAGACGACGTGACGTTTGCGGGCTTTCTGCCTCAGCACGCTAAGGCTGCCCAAGAGCAGAACAAGAACGGCGCCTCCTCCGAGAGCAAGGAATGGCACGAAGGGCACTAAACCACCGGCTCCCTCCGTCCGGAGCTGCAAGCGACCCGGACCCAGCCCGGCTAATCCGAAGAGTTCATAGAAAATGAAGGCAACGCTCGACCATCCGGTCCGCCCGACACCAGAGGCGCGCGCCCCGATTTTTATCGTCCAGAGATAATACAATCCGAGGATGGCAAGCGCGCCGATCAGGAGAAAGAACGATCCTTTGAAACGGATGATGGAGCGCGTGATGGCCTGCGGGCCCGACCAGTAGAGCGCCGCCATCATCGCTCCCAGCGCCCACGGGACTGCGATCAAGCTCGTTAGGCAAAGACCGAAGAGGCCGAGACAAAAAAGCCGAAACCACAACTTAGAATCGAGCGCGTCGTCGGTCGCGTGCAGCAAACGAAAAAGGCAGGCGGCGGTGAGTGAGGCAAAACAGAATAGAACAATGTACGGCCGCGCCTCGCTCAGGTAATACCAGAGAAAGGCGTTCGTCAGGGCAAGAATAACCAGCGCCATCCGCCGGATGCGGGACGACCTCATCCCCCAGGCAAGGGCGCACACTCCAGCCGCGAAAAAGGGCAGGTTAGACGCCCGCAACGAAATCTCCGACGCGCCAAACATTTTCGCCCAACCCCAGAGATAAAAAAGCTCGCCGATGAGCTGGAGATTGGAGTTGCCCTCCGTGCGCAGGTTGTGCCACCAGCTGCCTAACGACGGTTCCATCGCCTTGAGCGCGGCGGCGCCTTCATCGATCCAAAGACTTTGGTTGGTCAGGGCGAGCGCGCCTACGAGGATGGCGGAGAGAGCGATCGCGCCGTAATAGAATTGTTTTCGCACCGTGAATTTTCTACTCTGGCTCTGCGCCTGGAATCAGTCAGAATCGCGCGCCGCCAATCATGCCCGCCGATCACACCGCGCACCAGGAGCCCCCGCTCTGCGTCGACCTCGACGATACTCTTCTCCAGACCGATCTCCTATACGAGACGCTCGTCGTTTTGGTCAAGCGTTCCCCTTGGGCGCTCGTCCTTCTGCCTTTTTGGCTGCTTAGGGGTCGCGCCTCTTTCAAACAGCAGATCGCGCGGCGAGCGAACATTCTGGTCGGCGAACTGCCATACCGCAAGGAACTGCTCACCTACCTGCGCCATGAAGCGCAACGAGGCCGGCGACTCATTCTCGTCACCGCCTCGGACGAATCGCTCGCTCTTGGAGTGAACGCGCATCTTTCCCTTTTCAGCGAAATCATCGCCAGCAACGGGCTCATCAACCTGAAGGGAAAAATCAAGGCGCACCGCTTGGAACGGCAGTTTGGGAAAGGCCAGTTCGATTACGCAGGCGATTCCCGCGCTGACTTTGCCGTCTGGCGGGAGGCGCGCCGGTCAGTTGTGATCTCCGATAGTCGGCGCTTCATTGCCGCCGTGAATGCGCTCGCACCGGTCGAAAAATCCTTCCCTAAAAGCAGTGGGAAATTCAGTGCGCTCTGGAGAGCCTGTCGGGTGCATCAGTGGTCGAAAAATGTGCTGGTGTTTGTCCCCATCCTGACCTCTCACAAAATCGCCGAGGCTCACGTTCTGCTCCTCGGGACGATCGCTTTCTTTTCCTTCAGTCTGTTCGCTGCGGCGGTCTATCTTTTCAACGACATGCTTGACCTCGAATCCGACCGGGCGCACCTCACCAAACGACGGCGCGGTCTCGCCTCGGGCCAGATTTCGATTCCACTCGCGGCGACAATCTGTCTGCTTCTCGTCCTCGCTGGTGGGGGACTTGGCGTTTTCTGCGGCCGGATGTTTCTCGTCATCGCCGGGATTTATCTATGCAGCAACATTGTTTACTCGGCCTGGCTCAAACGCGTGGTGATGCTCGATGTCGTCATCCTGGCCTGCTTCTATACTTTGCGTCTGCTCGCTGGTGGCGCGGCTACCGGCATCGGAGTCTCCGATTGGCTGCTCGCCTTCTCGGTATTTTTCTTTTTCGGGCTGGCGATGGTGAAGCGTTATTCCGAATTGCGTGACTTGGTCAGCCGGGACAGTACGACCGCGGAGGGGCGCGGATATTTTCGGACCGATCTCGAGCCGATTGGAACCTTCGGAGTCGCCAGTGGCCTGATCTCCGTCCTCGTGCTCGTGCTCTATGTCATGAGCCCGGAGGTGCGGCTGCTCTACCGGCATCCGACGATCCTGCTTCTGCTTTGCCCGCTCTTCCTCTACTGGATCACGCGGCTCTGGTTCAAAGCCAACCGCGGCGAAGTGCCGCAAGACCCGGTCGTCTTCGCCCTGACCGACCGGACCAGCTACATCGCGGGAATTCTGGCGATGGCGGTCGTTTACGGCGCGACGGTTTGAGCTTCCGGGATGCGGCAGACTGCGAGGTACTGCAGGCGGCGCCCGAAGAGGAAATTGAAGATTGGTGGATAGAGATTGATCGACCGGTGAAGTGCGATAGGCGTGAGCCCTACCTCACGCAGAAAAGAGTCCCATTCCTGCGGAGTGTTGTAGCGATAGAGGCATTCGACGCCGTAGGGCGCATTCGCAGCCCAGTCGATCAGGCTAAGGCGCGCCTTTGCCAGGCGGCCCGCGAGTTGGTGATCTTTGATGATGACGTCGCGCCTGCTGACGCGGCCACATTCACGAAGCAGAGAGCGGGGATCTTTTTCGTGATGGAGAACGTCGGCGATGACGACTGAATCGAAAGTCTGGTCTTCAAACGGGAATCGTCCGCCGTCGTAGGGCGAAACAGGAATGGGCTCTCCTCCGCGCGGAAATCTTTCCAGTCCCTCCGCGCGAATCGGAGTTCCCTTGGCCGAGGATTTGTTCGTCAGTTCCGAGCTCAATAATCCTCCACCACAGCCGACATCGAGCACCCGGTCGTTAGGGCGGAGATGGGGCAGGATTAAATCCACCAGCACCTCCAGGCGCTTGCGATAAACGGGAGCGTGCAGGGCGGCTAAAAGGGTTTTAAACATTCGTCGGTTTCCAATCTCGTACGGCAGCGGAGACTCTTTCGATGCTCGGCCAGTCCGGCAAGATCTCGTCCGACATGTAACGCCGATGCGGTCGATAGCCGCGCGGTGTTTGCTCTGACCGGACGATTTGCGTCTCCGGCGGAGCCCATTCTTCGATCGGCGACGTCCGCACGAGGGCGGTCGTGCGGCAACCGAGAAAAGCGGCCAGGTGCATCGGGCCTGAATCGTTTGTAATCACGCGCTCCGTCGCGCGCAGTTCATCAATCAAATTTTGGTCGGCGACGCGTAAAACTTTCTCTTCCTGCAACGCGGACGGAAGTGAATCGGTCGGCCCGGCGAGGATGGTTACCGTCCAGCCTTGCCCGGTCAATGCTGTCTCCAGTTCAACCACGTGAGGAAACTGTTTTGAACGCCATTGCGCGCCGATATGAATCGCGACCCTCCGATTAACCGGAGCTTCTGCCTGCCGTTGGCGGTAGGTCGCTTCAATTTTCTCAATCGGAGCGCGCGCGAGTCGGGCCCAGGATCGATAACGATTCTCGACCGGCAACAAGCCTAACGAATAGGGGAGATTTACAACTGCGCTTTTGCGTCCGAGAAACCTCACCCAGCCATTCATGTGGACCGAGGCGCGCGGGAAGATTTTTCGGGCTGCGACGAAATCGCGATAGTCGCCGCGGATACTGAAGACGTCGGAGAAGTGGGGATACACGGGGTTATTGGAGAGGCCGGTATCGAATGGGTTGGTGCGATCGCGTGTGGTATAAGGGAGATCGATCGCGAGCAGATCGAGTTCTGGAATTTCCGACAATGCCCCTCGAAGCAAGGGGTGCCACATGGAATGACAGGCTAGAGCTGGCGGCTCTGCCAATTCCCGGAGAGCTGAAGCGGCGATAATCAGATCGCCGAGACTCCAAGGCTCGAAAAAGGCGCGGCGACCAGCCTGCTGGGCATTCATCGACCAGTCGACAGGACGCGCCTGGGTGGGGGGAGCGTAATCGGTCCGCCTCGCTCTGTAGTTACGACGACGGGACGGTGCCGAGCTTTTTCATCCTCGATCGCGAGCAGGGCGAGGAATCCAAACATGATCTCAGTGCTGGGGAAGCCTCCGTTGGTCCAGCCGAGCCCAAGCCAGACAATAATTCCGAAGACGGCCAAAAAAGCGAAAGCGTGGGCGTGGTTGTTGACCTTCTCACGCAGGAGGATTGGAAGAAGCCGGCGCAGCAGGTAAAAAAGAACGGTCAGGTAAAGCAGAATTCCGACCAAGCCTGTCACGGCAATCACTGTCCACCAGCCCGATTCATAAGCGCCGACCTTGGCGGATGATTCCAGGTAATCTTCATTAGTTGTCAGTCCGACGATGGTCTCGCGAATCGTGTTATCGTAGGGTCGAATGCCTGTGCCAAAGAGAAAGTTGTGCCAAGAACCCGTCCACTTCTTGAAGCCTAAAGCGCGCAAGTTGGCGTGCCATTCGTCGCTCGATCCTGCTTGCCCGTATTTGTCTGCCTGCGACGAACTGAAGAGTAAAATCGAAGCGGAGCGCTGGACCCGCGGCGCAACACTATCGAGAAGAGTCGGCTCCAGATTCAAAATCAAAAGCATGGTTCCCAGTGCCAGGGAGGAAAGGACGACGGGAATGACCTTCCGGTAGAGTAACGCTGCCGAAATGGGAAGCAGACAGACAAGGACAAGGACGGTGCGGCCAGAGCCGAAAAGCAATGCAACCGCTCCGCTAAGGAAGGCGAGGAAGTGAAATGACTTCCGCAGAAAGCCTCGGTGAATCAAAAAGTAACAGACAGCAAGAGTGGCTACCGCCAGACCGGAAAATCGCAGGTCTGCGCCGCGATCGTGCGTCGAGCCGGGAAGGACATAGTTGATGACCGGGACATACGCGAAGCTGCTAGTGAAATACGTCAGCAGGCTGACGATAAGCCGGCCCCCTGCCGCGCAATAGCTGAGCATGAGCGCCGCCGGAATGTATTTCGTCGAGCCGTGCCGCCAGAAGGCGACGAGGAAAACGATTACCCAAAACGCATTAAAGTAAGCGCGGGTGACATTGCCGTAGCCGCTACCGCTGTCGAGTTTGTTGTAGATGTTGCTGCCCACCCAATGGGCCAGGAGGTAAAAGCTCAAGAGGTAAAGGACCGTCGGGAATTCTGAGCGGTCTTCGATCTTTCGGCTTTGGCGCAGGGCCGTCGCAATCATAAGAGGCAAGAGACTGCCGGCCAGTGCCACTTCGTGAGGGTAAAGCTTGAAACCGAACCAGAAATAACCCCCGAGGGTGCCGGCGGCGGGGACCAGCAGCCACCAACGTTGTTTTGCCAGGGTCACCCAAGCCAGTGCCAGAGCGACCGTCGCAATTATGATCAGCGTTTGGAGAGCATCGCCCGCTACCATCATTCCAACCGCTCCGCAGACGAGCAATCCCAGCGCAGTGACAAGCCAAAGCCCAACGCGTGGTCCAAACAATTGCTGGTTGGCGGCGGACATCCGCCAAAATAGGTTGCCGAAGTGCGTCCGGCAATTTATTCGCGAAGGTAGCGATGATGCCTTCTTCGCCGGTCAATGCTGCAACCTTTCGCGATCGAAAAAATCTCGCGTTGGCCCGGCTCAGCGAAATCGGTGCACCTCTTTTGACGATTGCAGCACGCCTCTCTGCTCGCGGTGTTCCGACGCGCCCCGCCTCGTGGCGAAGGGGGATTTTGTTGGGTGCGGATCACATTGGAGATGTCCTCTATAATACGGCGTCGCTGCCGGTTTTGGGGACGGCGTTCCCTGAATGTGAGTGGCATTACGTTGCGACTCCGCCAGCCAGCGAAATCCTCGCCCACAATCCGTTTCTCAAGAGCTGCGTGGCTTCGCCGGAGATGCTCGGCCCACTGGACGTCGCGATTTGCTATAACAGCGGTGGATATTGGCGCGAGCTCATCCGTGCGGCAAAGGGCGGGATCCCCAATCGCGTCGGTTACGATCATAAAGGGTTCTCCGCGCTCGTCACCTGTCCGATCCAGATCAATTACCCGCAGCCTTACCCGGCCTATTTTCGCGATTTGGTGGCGCAGCTGACCGGCACACGTCCGACGTGGACGCTGCGCCCGAGCGTTTTCCCGAATCGCGAAGATGAAGAGTGCGCACGGACGCTTTGGCAGGAGCTCGCGTTGGACCCGGCTCGCCCCGTGCTCGCCTGCTTTGTCACCAGCAGGCAGACAGCGGGAGTCTGGCCGCCGGAGAAATTCAGTGTAGCAATTCAGAAAATCGAGAAAGAGCGAGATATCCAAACGATACTGCTCGGTGCCCCCGAAGATTTGCCCGTTCTTGAGGAACTGAAACGCACCTTCAATCTCAATGCGCGGGTTGTTGCCGGAAGACTTCCTCTGTTATCGCTCGTCTGTTTCCTGCAAAAATGCGCGGCGGTTTTTTGTACTGATTCGGGTCCGCGGCACCTCGGCAACGCCGCCGGCGTACGCGTGGTTTACGTTCGCAACATTTCTTTCAGCAAAGCAGAGGCCGGTCGCTACTGCGAGACGGAATTCGATCTCGCTCCCGAGGTTGAGTTCGTTCCGCGGAGCAAACAGGAGGAGGTTTTCTCCACACTCGATCCAGCCACTGTTGCGGGTCAGGTTGTTTCGGTTCTAAGGACTGGCGATCGCTAGACAGCCGCGGCGAGGAGCTGCTGAACTTCCAAGGCTATCCGCTCGGCCGAAATCTGACCGCCGAAATCACAGCATGTTATCCTGCCGGAAGCTCGCGGGCAGATCGCCGGCTCGACGACGCGTGCGGGCGCCCCCACGTTACCCCACAAAGTCGCATTGATAGGAACGGCTGGACAGAATGGCGAGACCGTCGCGGTGCCGACGGCGCTCGCCACATGCAGTGGGCCCGTACTGGAACAGACGTAGACCGCCATCTTCGCCACCACGCCCGCCAGTTGGCGCACATCGAGCTTGCCCATCGAAACCCAGACGCGGTCAGACCTAAGCAACTCTTCTGGCCAAACCGCTAATAGTTTTTCTTCGCTCTGCGTGCCTGTCAGGATCAGTCCGCAATCTGTTGCAGCTAGGAGCAGTGTCGCCGCCTCGGCGTAAAGCGCGCTTGGCAGATTGCAGGCGTTGCCCGCCGAGCCCGGATGGATTCCGATCAACCGACGTCCGCGAAGAGCGTCGGGGAGCAGCTCTGCAAAGGATTCCACCTCGCTTTCCGAAAGAAAAATATCCGGCTTCAATCCCTGATCGGTTGCGCCCAAGGCACGCGAGCAAGACAGCAGAATCTCCGAGACGGGCCTCGGATCGTCGAGAATGTGCGAAGGAAGACACTCATGGCCGGTTAGTCTTCCCCACACGCCCGCCCACATGGCGATCCGCCGTTTCGCACCGGAGAGAGCAGATGCCAGACAAAGGCGCGGCTCATTTGCATAAGCGAGAATCACCGCATCAAACTTTTCGCTGCGCATCCAGCGAGACAACTCCCACCAGCGCGACGGAAATCGAGGCGCCACTTCCTCCAGTCCGAAACAATGTTCGACGAACCGGGAATTTTCGAAGACCGACTTGAGCGAATCACGCACCAGCACATCGACCGCGTGACCGTCGAGCGAAAGCGCCCGGATGAGCGGTGTCGTCAGGAGCAAGTCCCCGAGATGATCCAGCCTAACGACGAGAAGTTTCACACCGTAGCAGCACTAGCGAAGTACCTTCAATTCGAGCCAGTTCCGCGCATGCTGGGTGACTTTGGCGGAATTCGTTCAGCGCGCGGATAACTCCGGGCCAGTCTTGCTGATAGTCGTGCCAAAGAATAATAGCTCCGTTGGAGGCTAACTGGAGAGCTGTCTTGGTATCCTGACAGACATAGTCATAGGCATGCGATCCGTCCACGAAGATCAATCCCATGTGTCCTTGATAAGGCGAGAAATCAAAAGTGGCCGAATCTCCAAAAAGTTGCGTGATTTGTTCGTTATATGTCGTCCTGGCGAACTTCGCTCCCGAAATCGGCTTATTGACAAAGGCGCCTTCGCCGGGCGCCAGCTCGAACTTTGTCTCACCGAGGCCGGCTTGCGGCAGATCGAGAGTGAAGACGTTACCCGGCGGCTTCAGATTGGCCGCGATGTTTAAGGTGGTGCGGCCATCGAAGGTGCCGATTTCGAAAACTGTCGGCGGATCCGCTTGTCTGGCCAGGCTGGCGATCACCAGCAGCTCCAGCATGCTGACGTTCCCGCCCTCCGCCAGCGGTTCCAAAAGGGTGAGATCCAGTTTGCTCTCGAGAACGCGTCTGAGCGGCAGAATGGGTAGCTGTTCAGCTTCGGCAGGCATCGTCATGCCGAAATGCTTCGCAATTTGGAAGATCAAAAAGCGATGACGACGGGCGAAAACTCCTAAGGTAAAAAGAAACAGACTCGACACGCCTGCGTAGAGATACTTGGGAAGAAAGCGTTTCACGGTTCTAAAGGCGTTTTGTCTCATCCGAAAGGGTTCTATTTTGCCGCGCGTTGCCTGCTTATGCCTGCCTCTTGTGGGACATAAAAGGCATTGTGATTCCTGCCGCGGTGATCGTGTTCGATATCCAGACCTGGCATTTGGTGATAGTCGCAACTGCGCAGCAGTGCGTCTACTTGTTCGACCGATGTTCCGCAGAGAGAAAGATTTTCCGCTACGAGCTCTATGCAAATTCCCTTGAAAGCCCTGTTGCGCAGGGCCTCGGCCATCCCTGACAAGACCTTCATTTCGTAACCTTCGACGTCAATTTTTGCGACCCAGCTTGGCTTCGCCGGATAAGGCAAGCCCAGGCGCTTTGTTGCTTCGTCAAATGGGATGACATCGCACTCTGTCAGGGAAGCTCCCGCCAACAAGGAATTGTGATCAGCATGCGCTTCGACGGTGGCGAAAGAAGAGTGGCCGGTATTGTCGGTGAGTTGGAGAAATTTGAGCCGGTTGTCTTCGTCCGACAGCCCGTAAGGTTGCGGATAGATGCGGACGGCGTGGTTCACTGTGCAAATCTCTACTAACCGATGAAAGGAGGTGGGATTGGGCTCGAAGGGATAAATGGTGAGGTGCGAAAATGAAGAGTGTAGGAACAAGCTGTAGAAGCCGTAATTGGAACCGATATCGAAAAAGTGAGTTGCGTCGGAGGCCCACTCTCGCAAAATCTGCGGAGTCGGTTGTTCGAATCGCGTCCCAAACCAGAATGTCGTGCGTTGTGTTTCATCGCGCAGATCAAGGATCGCTTTTATCCCTGGGAAGAGCCGAGTCTCAATGATTGACGGGAGAGTTTTCAAGATACCGGCAAAGGCGAGCGGTCCGAGGGGAGGGAAGCGATACCCGCAAAGCTGCCGAAACCTGTCAACCAACGATGTCCATAGGTTGTTGGAGTGATTTGGCGTGAGGGCGCATGAGGTCGGGGAATCCATTTAATGTGTTTTAGTGAACGGGGGCGATGGCGGTGTTGCGACCGAGCAGGCCGCTGATGTATTCGCTGACCGAACTTCCCATCGATCGCAAGCCAACCAGAACGATCCACCAATTGTTGAAACAGGCCTGGACGATCCCTGGGACGAGGATGAGTCCCCAAAAACCAATACGCGGGACGAGAAGACTACTCAGAAGGACGATGAGAAGTCCGGAGACAAGAACCGGAATCGCGAATGGGTTGCGGTGGGCGGTGACTGCCAATTCCCGGAAAATACCGTGATGTCCCTCGAGAGCGCCGACGATGAACAGAGCGATCAGCAGCGTTCTGGGAAGAAGCGGCGTCTGCGAATGAAACCAGCCTTGGATCACTCGTTCACCGAAGAGAATGGCCGCGGTGGCGAGGATTGCGTAAACAATCCAGTACCAGCGCATCCGCGGAAAGACCAGGCGGCCGATTTCGCGCTCTCTCCCGAGTGCGTGCATTTGAGCAACGAGAGGGATCTTGACGGCAACAAATGAAGCGGCGATCGCGACCGCGGCGAGCACCAGTTGCATGCTCAATCCGTAGGAAGCCGCCGCTTTGAGCCCGAGAAACGCAGAGCAGATCAGCGTCCCGACATTTAACGTCGCGTAAATGCCTAAGGTGACGATACCGGTGCGCCATGCCGTGGGCCAAAGTCCGCGGAGCAACTTCGACGACCAGCGCGATGCAGACGCGTATTCCTTCGATTTAGTGAACTGATTAAACTTCCAGCGCGCGCCGCTCCGCGACACGGCGCCCATCAGAAAAAAGCCCGCGACCGGTGCGAGTATGCCGGCACCGAGGAGCAATCCAATGATGATGGTCAGGTAATTGACGACGAGGCCGCAGACGAAGACTTGTTGATTTAGCCGTACCTGGTTGATGCCGGAAAGGAGCGGATGCCACATACCACTGGTGATGTTGACAAAAATTCCAGCGAGGAAAAGGAGCCACGCCCAGAAGATGGCGTGGGCGTCTGGCAACAGGTGCGCCTTGTGAACGATCCAAATAGTTCCGAAAACACCCATCAAGACGGTGACAAAAATGCCAATTCCGCGGTAATAGATCTGCATCGTCTTCACCAGGTCGGCGAGGAGCCGGTAATTCGGAGCGGGCGGATTCTCGCCGGCAGCCCGGACCGGTTGCACCCCGGTTTCCTGAATCTCTTCCGCGCCCGCCCAAAGATAGGCGGTCACGCGTGACATGGTCGGGTAGAATCCAAAGTCGATCAGACTGGCAAGCCCTCCGAGTGAGAGAAAGACATACCAGAGCCCCAGATCCTGCGGACTGAGTTTGTGCAGCATCAAGGGAAGGACGAGCAGATTGCCGCCGGCCCGGATAGCGGTGAAAACAAACGACCACGCCACGGCCGAGGAGTAGAGACGGTTTGCCCCTTGTTTGAGTAAACCGTTCATGCGCTGGGCCGCCGGCAGATCGCATACATGGCAACGGCGAAATGCCACTGCAACATCCGAGCCAGGGCTTGTTGCACAGGTAGTTTCAATCGCATCTTCAGGTCACGAACGTGATAGATATCGTCGACGCCGAATTCCAGCACGTCGAATGCCGCGGTGCGCAGCGTCGAACGAAGGGTGGAGGGCCGGAAATAAGTGAGATGAATTTCGCCGCCAAACGTGAGCGGATCGAAGGGGCTGGTTTTCGCCTTACCGACGCGCTGTCGGAGGAAGAAGTTTTCCTCGTTAGGCACGGCCACCGCGAGGATGCCGCCCGGGCGGAGGAGCGCGTGGACCTTGCGCAGGACGGCGCCCGGATCGGGGACATGCTCGAGCACGTGCCAGATCGTGGCCACGTCGACGCTCGCGGCCGGCAACGCGAGATCGGTGATCTGCCCGAGGTGAGTTTTAAAACCGCGCTCCCGCGCGTAACCGGCGCCCGCCTCTGAAACTTCCGTCCCGACGACTTCATAACCGGCCGGTTGCGCGGTGGCGAGGAAGCGCCCGTCGCCCGTGCCGACATCGAGCAGCCGACCTTGACCAGCGAAGCGTCGCACAATCTCCAGACGCCGTTGCCACATCGTGGCGCGAGCCGGTTCTTCTTTCTGCCAAGCGTCGAAGGTCCCGCCAGTGTCATAGGAACGCGCAATCTCGGCCTGAGTCGGACGGGGATTGCGAAAATACAGCTCGCACTTCGTGCATTGTCCGATGTCCGGAGTGATCGCCGTCCTAATGAGCGGGCTCTGGCACGCCGGGCACCGATCGACTTGTTCGAACTGGAGAAATTCCCTTTTCGCTTCAGGAGTGGTCACAGGAAGCAAAAATGTAGGATTCATCAAAGAGAGTTTTTTCTTCCACCGCGAATCCGTGATCGCGCAAGCCGCGCACAATCTCGGCGAGCGGCACCGGACACCAGTGATGATATTCGCAGGCGATCATTATTCGCGCGGGCAAAGTCGATTGGTTCGCCCCGACCCATTCGAGAATTTCTCCCTCGGCTCCCTCGCAATCGAGTTTCAGAAAGAGGGATGAGAAAGGTCGAAAGTCGATGCTCGAGAGCGAAGTGCTGCGGAGCGTGCTCGAATGGCCGCCGTCATGCAGGAAGATGCCCGATCCTCCACCGCTGCCCAGAGCGGAGAAAAGCACCTCGCGACCGTCTTTGGTTACGGCCTGTCGATGCACGGTGATGTTGGTCAGGCGATTAAGCCGGACATTCTCCTCCAGCAATTGAGCGTGCGCCTCGGATGGCTCGAAGGCATGGAGCGCGCTCTGGCGATGCAGCTGCGCGGCGAGGCAGGCAAACGCGCCGATGTTGGCGCCGACATCCACGATCACGTCGGGCCTTGCCTTCCTGATTTGGTAGAGTTCGGCGATGGCCGGTTCAAAGATTTCGCCCCAGGTCGCGCGCAACGGCGGCATAATCCTGAGGCAAAGCCCGTTGCGCAAACGAATGACTTCCGGGTCGCGGCTCAATCCCATCTTGGCGGAGCTGATGGCAAACCAGTTTGAGCACCGGGCCATCGTTAGGCCGAACGTTTTTAACTTTCGGATGAGGAGATGGAGCGGGCGCGTCATGAGTGCTGTTCATTGCGGTAGAGCCGTTCGGCCGGCACGCGATTGCCTATAACCAACAAGACGAAACCGAGCCCAGCCAAAACTTTGGCAAACCGATCCTGTTCGTCAGGTGAGGCCGCGTGAATCTCAACAAGCAGATAACGGCAAAATCGCAGGCAGCTGCTCTCGTTGGAGAACATGACTTCGTATTCCGCGCCCTCGATGTCCATCTTGCAAATATCGACAGTCTGATCGCCAAAGTGCGCATGAAAGAGGTCGTCAAAAGTGCGGCCGGCGATCGCGAATTCCTCCTTTTCGTCATTCGCCTCCTGGTAGATCGAATCGGAGATATCCCCGCGGCCAAAGCGCAGGGTAAGTTGTCGATGGCTGCCGCAGACGGCCGCGTGTTCCAGCCGCACGTCGGACCTGATATTGCGGGTGATGTTGAATTGCAGTCGCCGGAACGTGTTTGGATTCATCTCCACGCAGACCAGGCGCGAAAATTTTTTGCCTTGCAGGTGCAGGAGGAGCGGAAACCCTCCGCCGTTTGCACCCAGGTCGAAGACCGAAATTTTTTCTCCGAGATCCATCAAGGGCAGGAACCGAGTGTAAATGTCGGAAATGAGGCAGAGCCGCGTTCCATTGTGATCTCCCGCCGCGTGATCGACGAGGAATTCGATCTGGTCTTTCCTGTAAACGAGCAGCGAGTCGCGCGGGAAAAGCATTCGGCTCATGATGAGCTGCCAGCGGTTGTCAAAATGCCAGAGCGCGCGCAGGCCCGCCAGTATGTTGCCCAGCTTCATCAGGCCGATGACTCCGATGAGTTGAGAATGCCCGCGCCGAGAAAAAGCGAAGACTTGCTGCCCGCGACGTGGAGGAAATCGCTTTCGCCGAGCGCGCGTTCGAAGATGGCGCGTTCCCGCCGGAAGGCGGCACGCCAAAGTGGTCGCGGAAACCAGTCGATTGTTAGGGCCGCGGCCTTGGAGCGGAACAGAAAGGGCATTTGTCGCTGGCTCACGTGCTGGC
>JBKJNW010000015.1:0-112840 GCA_046593335.1 Chthoniobacterales bacterium
ACGTCGACGTTGTCGCCCCCGACCTCGCGCGCAATCGCCCCCAGGTCGGGCAGGGTGGCGACGACGTTGATTTTCGCTTCCGCGCGCAGGGTGGTCGTTAGGGCAAGACCGAGAAGAACGGCTCGTTTCGTTAGGCTGATTAGTTTCATAAAATTAGAATTTGTGGGCGCCATGGGCGCCGAGGATGAATTCGAACTGGAGGAAAATCGAATCGGCTTCGCGCCCGGCGAGGAAATTGTTCCGGTCGAGGAAGTCGTGATTGTACTGCAGGCGGAGCTTGGAAAATTCCGTCGGATACCAGGTCAAATCGCCCGAGATGCGCGACCGGCTCTGGCGGGTCGAGTCATCCGTGAAGGCCGAATTTTGCATGTGCAGAAAATCGCCACGCACCCCGGTGGTCCACCCTTTCTTGAAACCCCAGATGACCTGCGAATACATCCCCCAGTCGTGGAAGGTTTCGGCCACCGGAAACGATTGATCGACCCCGCGCCCGGCCTCGAAGCGCCGATACATCACTTCGCTCTGCCATTTCACGAACGGAAACCCGCCTTCCGCGCGCGGCGATTTCCATTTGTAAAGGAGGTCGGCGCCGTAGATCTGAGTGCGGGAATTCGCCCCCGTTTCGTTCGAACCAAAGGCGCCGGAAACGCCCGCCAGCACGGTCTGAGTCGGGCTCAGGTCGACCGAGTTTTCCCAACGCGGGATATAAACGAAATCCTGCAGCCCGCGGACTTCGCGATCGGTCGTGAGGCGGCCGAAGAAAGTCCCGTCGACGCCCGGATTGCGGAATGAGTAACCGGTGTTGCCCCGCCCGTTTTGCATCCCAAAGATGAATTGCGAATACCAGGAGACCGGCGCCGTCCAGGAGACCTGCGCGCCGACTCCGCGCAGACCGTCCGAGCCAAGCAGGCGGCCGTGCACGATTGGATCATCGACAAAATCCCACGTGTGGGGATGCGTCGGGTTAATCCGGCCGAAAGCAGCGAAGAACTGGCCGCCCTTCACCTGCAGGCCCCAGGGCAAACCAGTCGTCTGCATGAAAGTTTCCTCAACCTCGAGCTCGGTCTCATTGTCGTTATTCAGCTTGAAAACGATGTTGGCGAAGCCTTCGAAGTAGGGATCGACTGCACCGTCGAGCGCGAGCTCGAGGTTACGCGCGTTGAAGCCCCGCTGCTGCGGATCGTGATCGCCGGTTTCGAGCCGATCGAGATTGCGGTCGCTCGAATAGGCGAGGGCAAACTGTCCGTCGAACGAGATGTTCATGTATGTTTTCCCGCCACCCGCGATCGTCATGGGCGCGGTCAGGGAAGCGCCGGCGCCGGTCGACGAAATGTTTTCCGGCGAGGCCGTGACCGCCGCGTCCGTGGTCGGAAATTGCTCATTCACCGTCGGCAGAGAGCTGGTTGCGGTCGCAGGCAGCGGCGTCGGTTGCACGCTGGCCGCGACGACTGAGTCGTCCGTGGTGGGGAAAAGAGGGGCGGCGCTGGCCGCGGGCGATGCGGCTGGCACGGGCGAAGCCGCCACGCTGCCGCTGCTATTGTTGTCGCTCACCGGCAGGCTGGTCGGCCCGGCGTTCATTTTCGCCAGCGCCTCCTGCTGCTCCTGCAACTGTTGCTGCAATCCCTTCACCGTCTCGGTCAAGGCCTGCACCTGCTGGCGCAAGGCCTCGACATCGTTAGGCGAAGAAGCCGGCACCGCTTCCTGACTCCAACCCGTCGCCGGCAAACAAAGCGCCGTCACGACGAAAAATAAATTTTTCAAAATTCTGCTCCGCTGGCCGGCCACGCGGCCGGACAATTCCTGACTCCAAAGAAACGCGTCCGGCGCGTGGTTGAATCGAGCGGCCCACGGAACGCGCGTGCGCCACTGCCGCGCGCAAAGGCGCGGTCAATCCAACTCGTTAGGCGAGAGCCGGCGGCGCGTGCTCGAGGCGCGAGAATTCCAGCCGGGTGACGATGGGCCGGAGAGAGGAGGGAAAAAGAACCGCGGCCCAGTGGCAAGAGACCGGACCTGCTACCGGACTGCTGCCAGCGACGTGTTCACAAGCGCCGGAAGCAAAAAGTGTGACCGCGCATTGATGTTCCCCGAGCGATTTGTGGAGGTGTTCGTGCAGGCGGGGAGAATCCGAGAGCGCGATCGTAAAGAAGAACGCGGCCATGATCCCCAGTGCGGAAAACGTGCGTCCGAGCGGAGTCGCACTGCGATGAAAAGCCAGCCGCATGGAAGGGGAGTTAGCCACCGACCGGTAATTGCGCAAGTGCGATTTCCAGGTGCCCGGAAATCTTGCCTTAGGAAAAAATCAGCTTGTAAACCAACCCGAGCAGCCCGCTCCCGATGACGACCGGGACTACCTCCCATTTCCATCGCAGGAGTCCGACGAATGCGACCAGGCCCAGAACGAGAGCGAACCAATCCAGCCCGCGGCCATCCGGGAACAGCGCATGGAGGGCAAACCAAACGGCAAGATTCAAAACCACGCCGACCACCGCCGCAGTGATTGCGGAAAGCGCTGCGGTCAGGTGGAGGTTGCCGCGCAACTTCTCGATGTAAGGGCCGCCGAGGAAAATCCAGAGAAAGCAGGGCGTGAACGTGACCCAGGTGGTGAGCAAAGCGCCGAGCGTGGCCGCGAACAACGGCGACAAGCCTTGCGGATGCTGCCAGCCGCCCATGAACCCGACAAATTGCAGGACCATGATGAGCGGCCCGGGCGTCGTCTCGGCCAGGCCGAGGCCGTCCATCATTTGTCCGGGTTGGAGCCAGCCGTAGTGCGAGAGCGCCTGCTGCGTGACATAGGGCAGGACGGCGTAGGCGCCGCCAAACGTGACCACCGCCGCCTTGCTGAAGAAAACGCCTTCCTGGAAAAGGGTGTGATTCCAGCCTAACGACCAGCCGATCGCGACGATCGGCGCCAGCCACAAGGTTAGGCACACAATGGTGACCTTGATCGCGCGGGCCAGTCGCGGCTGGGTGTGCGGAGGCGATTCCGTTTCGTCATCGAGAACGGAACTGTTCCCCGCTTTCCCGTGCGCGCTGACCACGTGGAATTTTGCTTTCCAAAAATAACCCCCGAGCAAGCCGACCAGACCCGCGCCCAAAATGATGACCGGGAAAGGCACCTTGAAAAAATAGATCGCGACGAAAGCGAGCGCGGCCAACGCCCACATCACCTCGTTCTTGAGCGCCTTGCGGCCGATGCGAATGACGGCCACGGCCACGATTCCCATGACGGCGGGTTTCAGGCCGTAAAAGATAGCGGCGATCCAGGGCAGGTTGCCGTAGGCCGCGTAAACGAAACTCAATCCCCAAAGAATGAAGATCGAGGGAATGACGAAGAAAGCGCCGGCGACAAGGCCGCCCCGGGTGCGGTGCAGCAACCAACCGATGTAAGTGGCAAGCTGTTGTGCCTCGGGCCCCGGCAGGAGCATGCAGTAGTTGAGCGCATGAAGGAATCGCGCCTGGCTGATCCAGCGCTTTTTCTCCACCAACTCAGTCTGCATGATCGCGATCTGGCCGGCCGGTCCGCCGAAAGAGATGAACCCGAGCTTGAGCCAGAAGCGGAACGCTTCGGCAAAGGAAGGATGGGCCACCGTGTTCTTCGTTTCTTTCATCTTCGCGATCGAGCAGTCACGTTTCGTTCGAATTGGTTGATCTTGTCGTGCGTTCCCGGCCGGGCGAAACTCGGATCGCCTTTATGAATGCGAAATTCAAAACCGCAAGTCTCTGCTTTCTGATCGTCAGTGCCGCCTTCGCCCTGCCCAGACTGGCCGCGGCCGACTCGACCGCGCGGGTGGCCGCTTGGAATGTGGCCTGCGGACGCAGCGCTTCCGGCGCCACCGCCATCCCTCCGGACCGGATAGAGCGGCTGGGAGAAGTCATCGCAAACAAGATCAAGCCCGACCTCATCGTGCTCGAGGAAGTCTGGCCGGCCGAGGCCGCGGAGGAGATCGCAAAGGCCGCGACGAAGAATGGTTTTGAGCTGGTCGCGGTGCCGGTGCCGCCGCACGGGCCTGAAGTGGTACAGCTCATCTCGATTCTCAAACGTCCTTCGACCGAGGTGAGCGATGCGGAGTTGATCGCAGCATCCGACGATCTCGTCGCGGGCGAGGACCCGGAGGAAAAGACGACGCGCAAGGCGCTGCTGGCGAAAGCCCGGATTGACCATTTCGATTTTTTCCTCGTTGGGGTCCATCTCAAGTCGAAGCGCAAATCGAAGACCGTGCCGATGTCGCCGCTCGAGATGCGCGACCGCCAGTGCCAGGTCATCGCCGATCGGTTGCACGACCTGACCGCCCACGGAGCGGAGAAAGACATCCTCCTGATCGGCGATTACAACATGACCCCCGCGGGACAGGCCGGGCCGGGCGAGAGCAGCGACGACAAAAATTTCGCCACGCTCGATCGGCATCATGAGCTGCGTTTCATTTCCAGCGAAGACAAGGCGCCGACCCATCTCGGTTTCTTCAACGGCAGCTTTCACCGCAGCAAACTGGACGGCTTCGCCATCGCGCATGCGACGGAGAAAGAATATGTCGCCGGCAGTTTCCACGGCCTCTCCGACAAATTGCTTGGCCTGGAAGAAAAGCAGTTCACCGACAGTCACTCGCCGAATTTTCTCTCCGATCACTTCCCGATCGTGGCGGAATTCAAAACCGCGAGCGACGACGACTAGGTCAGCGCGAGCGGCGCTGGTACTCCTGCCACGATTGCCAGGCCCGCTCCCAGTGTTCCTTCGTCGCCCAGGCTTCCGCCTCGAGGTAGTGAAAATAAGCAGGCGCCTCCGGGCCGCTCGTGAAGTGACGCAAAGTGGCGAGAGCGTCGTCCGTTTTGCCGGCATCGAATTGCGCCCGAAAAAGCGCGTACCCTGCGGCGTAGTCGTCCGGGCTGCGATAAAGCTCCCGTTCCAACTGCGCGAGCGGCGCCTCCGCGGAGTATTGCGGTAAAGCGGGCGGCGGAGCATAACGCCTAACGAGTTGCCAGGCTTCTTCATATTCGTGCCGCCCGGCGTGGTAGCGGGCCACTCCCGGCCAGGCAAACTCGAGCCACTCCGGATGGGTTTGCACGCTGCGCCGCAACTGCTCGAGCGGATCGCGCTCGGACCAGATGGCAAAGAATCGCTTCTTTTCCTCGGGGCTGAAACGCTGGAGCTCGGGATCAGCCGCCAACAACTGCTCCAGCACGGCCTCGAACTGAGGGCGGGTCGCAGTTTCGAGATACTTAATCGTCAGGTCGGGGCGCCCGTGGGCAAACTCTCGCAGACCGTCGTGCACGCGCCTGTCGTAATTGGCTGCATCCGCCAGCATGAGCGAATAAATCCCCGCCTCCCGTGCGCCCTGCCGCTGGAGCGCTTCGCGCCAGGCGGTAAGGGCAAGGGTCGGCTGCCAGCCGAGCCAGGCCTTTCCTTCCTCGAAAGGCAATTGGTAGGCGTTGGGCTCAAGGAACCGGGCTCGCCGGAAATCCGCCAGCGCTTCCGCCGGCGACTCGCGCAAGTCAACGCGGGCGACGGCGCGCAGGAAGTAAAGCTGCCAGTCGAGCGGAGCCCACTCCAAGCCGCGATCGAGCAGGCCGATGGCATCGGTAAAGCGGTGTCCACGATTGGCCACGACCGCGGCCTTCTTCGCATACTCGACCCCGAGCCGGCCCGGCACCGGCAGGCTGCTGCGCCAGCCGAAGAACCAGAGCAGACTAACGAGCGCGAAACAGGCGCCAAGGAAGCGAAAGAGAATTGGCGGCCAGCGCCGGGGCGGCGTCTCCAGCGGTCGCAACTGCGCCAAACCGAGGAGGAGAGTGCCGGCGAGGAAACTCCCGAGGCGATGGCCGGAAACGTCGACGAAACCGTGGAGCAAAAATAGCACCGCCCCGAGCAAGGCGGCATAGCGCAGGCGTTGATTGGTTCCTTCCTGCAAAGGCAGCGCGCGCCTAACGAAAAGGAGGGCGGCGGCCAGAAGCAAAATGAGCGCGGGCCAACCCATCTCGGCCGCGACCCAGAACCAGTCGCTCTCGGGGTGGAGCGAACGGGTCACCCCGCGCGAAGCGTCGCGATAAAGGGCAAAAACGCTTTCGAAATTCCCCAGGCCCAGTCCGCTCCAGGGTGAAGCCTGGATCATCGTCCAGGCATCGCGAAAGATGAGCCAGCGATAATCGGAAGGAATCGAGTCCGAGCTCCCGAGCGCGGGCCGGAAACGTGCGATCGTTTCGCCGCCGAAGACGAGCAGTCCGGCAAGGAGCGTGAGCATCGCGGAAACGGCAATCGCGATTCCTCCGCCCGACCATTTCCGGAAAGCCAGCCGCACCAGCCAGGCTGTTACGCCCACGATCAAAATCAGGATGCCGGCGCGGGAGAAAGCGAGGATGAGCGCCGCGGTCAGGACGCCGACCCCGAGGAGCCAGAAGAGCCAGCGTTTGTGGCCGCGGCGGAAATCATCCTGCATGCAGCCGAGAACGACGAGAGCGGAGATGCCGAAAAGGTCCCCCGTCTGGTTCCGATTCGGGAAAGGCCCAAAGCCGCGTTCGTTATGCCAGAACGGCAGTGCGGTCCCGCGATAACGCAGGTAAAGGGACAGCGCGGCGAGAGCGATCATCCCGGCGGCATAAGTGCGCGCGGCGAGCCGGATGTCGCGCAGGGGCGCGTCGAGCGTGGTGACGTAATAAATCCAGCAGATCCCGGCGAGCAGCAGGATCAGACCTTCGAGGGTCAGCCAGGGCTGGACCGTGACGGTAGAGGCAAGCTCGACGCCAAAGTCTTTCGTTAGGGCAACGCGCCAGTGCGGCAGGGTGAACCAGTCTGCCGGGAGGAAAGCGGCCGCTGCCAGCATGAGGAAAAGGAGCGTGAAAATGTTCAACGCCGGGCCAAGGGAAAGGCGCGGCGGATGCACGAGAAGGAGAAGAGAAAAACAGCCGAGAACGATGGCGACACTCCAGCGCTGCGTCGCGCCCCCGAGAAAAGCGGCCAAGACCACAAGCAGAGGCAACGCGAGAGCGGCCCAGCTCCCGGCGGCCGTGCTGGAACCTCTTCGGGTGCGCGTGGTTGGTTCGGAAGGTTGCATCGTTCGTCCAGTTGCGGTGAAATGGAGTAAGCCTAACCAACTTGCGCGTTTTAATGCCAGCGAACCATTCTTTCATTCCGGCGATCGATCCAGCGCACGCGTTCTCGTCTACTCTGTCTTTGTGATTCTCAGTCGATAACCATGCTCACCCAGCGCACGCAAGGATTGTATCGTCTCTTTCTGCTCTGCCAGATCGCGATCGTGGCCGCCCTTTTTTGGTTTGGGGTCTGGCTGATGGTGACCTTTTACTCGGAAGGAGCCGAGCTGACCTGGCGACGCTACAGCATCTACTGCACGATGCTGGTGGTTGGTCTGCTCGGGGAATCGCTCAGCCGGGAAGGCTCGAAAAGATATTTTCTCCAGAGCGAACTCCTGCGCCAGCATCGCCTGGCCTTGCGCCAGACTTTCGCCAGCGCCGGCGTGCTCGTCTTTTACCTGGTCGCGACCAAGGACGCCTTCATCTCGCGAATTTTCTTCTTCAATTTCCTGCCCTGGCTTTATATCGCGCTTCTTTTTTCGCATCACTTTTTGCCGGAGTTTCTCGCCCGCAGAATTTTTCGCCGAGAAGAAAAAACACTCCTCGTCGGCTCAACCGTGAAGGCGGCGCAGCTCCGCCGCTGGCTCCGGCGCAAGGCGGAGATAGGTTTGCGCACGGTCGGGATCATTTGCGAGGAGCCGCTCGATTGCACCGAGGACAAAATTCCCGTTCTGGGCGGCGCCGACCATTTCCGGAGGGCAATCGAGGAGCATGGGGTGACCCAGGTGATCATGCTCGAGTTCCCGCAATTCACTGAATTGAATCGCAGTCTCATCGCGACCTGCGACCAGCTCGGGGTGCGCCTCATGATCGTGAGCGACCTCGAAGAAAAGCTTGGCCATCCCGTCACCCACTTCGACGATGACGGCTTTCGTTTCGTCGGGCTGCGTGAGGAGCCGCTGGAAAATCCCTTTAATCGCGCGGTCAAACGAACGATCGATTTTGCCCTCGCGCTCCCGATTATTCTCTTCGTTTTCCCGCCCCTGGCCGCGATCGTCTGGCTCGCGCAACGCCTGCAATCGCCCGGGCCGCTTTTCCACAAACAGACCCGGGCCGGAATTCAAAATCGCCGCTTCGACATCTGGAAATTCCGCACCATGCACGTGGCCAACCAAGATCTCACCCGCCAGGCAACGAGCGAGGACGAGCGAGTCTATCCGTTAGGCAAATGGTTTCGTAAACTGAGCGTGGACGAGATCCCGCAATTCTGGAACGTCCTCCACGGCGACATGAGCGTAGTCGGTCCACGCCCGCACCTGATCGAGCACAACTCCCAATTTTCCCAGCTGATGGCGAACTACCAGGTGCGGACTTTCGTCAAGCCGGGGATCACCGGGTTGGCCCAGGTGCGCGGTTTCCGAGGCGAAGCGCAAACCAGCAAGGACATCCAGAACCGCGTCGCCTGCGACATCGAGTATCTGGAAAATTGGAACCTGACCCTGGAGTGCGGGATCATCGTCCGGACAATGTTGCAGCTGATCACGCCGCCGCCCTCGGCCTATTGATGGAGGGACGCGCGCCGTCCCGTCCGGAGAAACAGGGACGACACGGCGGTCGTCCCCTCCAAATTAGCCGAGCCGTTCGGCCAGCTTGTCGTGCTGATCGAGCATTTCCTGCGGCACATAGGGCTGGAGGGTTTTGAAAAATTCCTCCTGTCCCGCCAGCTCCTTCGCCCACTCCTCGGGCCTGACCGAAAGCAGTTCGCTCAGGCTCGCCTCGGAGACGCCCTCCATTCCTTTCAAGTCGAGATCTTCCGGCCGCGGGACCGCGCCGATCGGGCTTTCCCCCGCCCCACCCTGGCCTTCGCAGCGATCGATGATCCATTTTAGGACCCGCATGTTGTCGCCGAAACCGGGCCAGAGGAATTTTCCTTCCGCATTTTTGCGGAACCAATTGACGTGAAAGATGAGCGGCGGATTCGTCAGGCGCGGGCCGGTCGCGAGCCAGTGCCGGAAATAATCGCCGATGTTGTAGCCGCAGAACGGCAGCATCGCCATCGGGTCGCGCCGGACTTTGCCGACCGCGCCGGTCGCAGCCGCGGTCGTCTCGGAAGCCATCGTCGCTCCGAGGTAAACGCCATGCTGCCAATCGTCGGCCTGAAAAACGAGCGGCATGGTGTTACTGCGACGCCCGCCAAAAATAATCGCGCTGATCGGGACGCCGATTGGGTCTTCCACTTCCGGGTCGAGGACCGGGTTGTTCCGCATCGGGACGGCGAAGCGGCTGTTGGGATGGGCCGCTTTTTCCTTCGAGGCCGGCGTCCAGGGATTGCCTTTCCAGTCCGTCGCCTCGGCCGGCGGTTCGCCATCTTTTCCCTCCCACCAGACGTCACCCTCTTTCGTTAGGGCAACATTGGTGAAGAGCGTGTCGTGCTCGATCGCGTGCATCGCGTTCGGATTCGAGCCGTAGCTCGTCCCGGGAACGACTCCGAAATAGCCGTTTTCCGGATTGACCGCGTAGAGCCGTCCATCCTTACCAATCTCCATCCAGGCGATGTCGTCGCCGATGGTGGTGATTTTCCAGCCGTCGAAACGTTTCGGCGGGATGAGCATGGCGAAATTCGTTTTCCCGCAGGCGCTGGGGAAGGCCGCCGCAACGTAATGCTTTTTCCCTTCCGGCGATTCCACCCCGAGGATGAGCATGTGCTCAGCGAGCCAGCCCTGTTTTTTCGCGAGGTAAGAAGCGATCCGGAGGGCGAGACATTTTTTGCTCAGGAGGACGTTGCCTCCGTAACCGGAGCCGACCGAGATGATGGCGTTATCCTGCGGGAAATGGCAGATCCAGCGCCGCTCCGGGTTGAGATCGAGTAGGGAATGGACGCCGCGATTGAATTCCGCGTCCGCTTTTTCGCCCAGCTTCTCCGAGGCCTGCGCCCCCATCCGGGTCATGATGCGCATGCTCAGGACGACATAAATCGAGTCGGTAATTTCGTAGCCGACCTTGGCCAGGGGCGAATCGGGCGGGCCCATGATGTATGGGACGACGAACATCGTTCGCCCGCGCATGGCGCCCTTTAGCAGCTCCTGCAGTTTGCTGTAGGTCTCGGCCGGGTCGGCCCAATGGTTGGTCGGGCCGGCTTCCTCTTCCGTCGGGGTGCAGATGAGAGTGAACTGCTCGACCCGCGCGACGTCGTTCGGGTTGGACCGATGCAGGTAGCAGCCAGGCGCCTTTTCCTGGTTGAGCTTGATCAGGATTCCCTGGCGGCAGCCTTCGCCTAACAAGTAATCGTTCTCCGCTTCCGAGCCGTCGCACCAGAAGATGTTGTCAGGATTGGTCAGCGCCTCGACTTCGTGCGCCCAGTCGAGCACCGCCTGGTTGGCCGGTTTGTTTTCACCCATGCCACTGGGCGCTGAAATGGCAGGAGCGATATTTTCCATAAATTTGCGGACGCCCGCGTGCAGGCGGATTCCTAATTTGAACGCTTCGGCCGCTTGGCCAAGAAAAAAAATCCCGGGAGCGCCCTAAAGAACCCTGCGGAATGGAGGGGCAGCGGACAGACGAGGTGGGAGCTTGCGCTCCCCGCACGGGGCCGTTTACTATCGCTACTATGTTCGGCGTCGCCACTTCGGATGACTACCAGCCAGTCGCCTGGATGGGTCGTTATCCGATCCATGTCACGACCCTGCTCGTCATGGTCCACGTTGTATGCATGATCGTGAGCTGCCTGCTCATCGCGATCGGCGCTGGAGGCTTTCTCAACTTCCTGGCCTTCGACAGCGCCCAGGTCCTCGGCGACGGCCGGCTTTGGCAGGTTGTCACTTACGCCTTCGTCCATTCGCCGTCCGGTCTCATCTGGTTCGCGATCGAGATGTACATGCTCTTCGCTTTCGGGCGCGAAGTGGAACGCTTCATCGGGCGGCGCGCCTTCATGGCGCTTTATCTTTTGCTCCTCTGTGTGCCGCCGATTTTGCTCACCATCAGCGGGCTCTGGCTCCGCACCGGCCTGGCCGGTTCGGCGACAATCCATTTCGCGGTCTTCATCGCTTTCGCCGCGATTTATCCCAACGTTGAGCTCTTTCTTCGCATCCTGGCGAAATGGGTCGCGCTTGTTTTCGTCGCCGCCTATTCGCTCCAACTCCTTGCCTTTCACGCCTGGCCGGAGCTGGCCGTCCTCTGGATGAGCGTCGGCCTCGCCTACGGCTTTATCCAATTGCGCGGCGCCAGCCCCGAATTCGCCTGGCTGACAGAATGGGCCTCGCGTTGGCGCTCGAAACGCTCGCTCAAGGTCGTGCCCCGGCCGACTGTCCGCCGGGTGGTGGAACCGGAGAACATTTACGAGTCGATCGACCCCGTCCTGGACAAGATCTCCAAGTCCGGCATCGGCAGTCTGACCGCGAGCGAAAGGCGCGCGCTCGACCGGGCGCGCAACCGGCTCCTGAAAAAATCCGAGTGAACGACCCGACGACCGCGTCCCTGCGGCTCAGCGTCATTGTCCCTTCCTGGAACGACCACGCCGAGCTCGACCGCCTTCTGCCTCAGCTCGTTAGGCTAAACCAACTGCACGAGGTGATCGTGGCCGACGCTTCCCCTACGCCAGCCGCGGCCGAGGCGGCGCGGCTGACCGGCGCGGTTTACCTGCCGGCCCCGCAACCCAACCGCGGCGCGCAGATGAACCTGGCCGCGGAGCACGCCAGCGGTGACGTCCTTATCTTTCACCATGCCGATTCGGTCCTGACCACGGCTCATCTCGAGGCCATCGCCCGGGCGCTGAAAAAACCGGAGATCATCGGCGGGGCGTTTTATCGCAAATTCGACGCCCGCCATCCGCGGCTCGTCTGGTTCGAGGCGGTCGGACGTTTTCTGACCCGGCACGGCGGGAGTTTTTTTGGCGATCAATCCGTTTTCGTTAGGCGAGAAATCTTTCAGGCGCTCGGCGGTTTCGCGCCCATTCCGCTCATGGAAGACATGGAATTTTCCCGCCGGCTCCGCCGATCCGGTCCGGTCGCGGTCCTCGATCCGCCGCTGGAATCTTCCACTCGCCGTCACCTCGGGCGCGGCCCGTGGCGGACCTCGCTCCAGAACGGGCTCTTCATTCTCCTCTATAAATGCGGCCTCCCGCCCGTCCACCTGCACCGGTGGTATTACGGCGCACGGCGCGCTCTGCCTAACGACTCACTCGTCAGCGCGCAACCGCTTGAGGAACTCGGCCGCGGTTGAGGCCTCGAGCAGCGCCTGTCGGGTCGCGTCCTTACTCAAGCGGCGGGCCAGGCCGCCGACACAGATGAGGTAGTCATTCACCATCTGCTGCGGCACGGCGATGAGGAAAATGAGATGGACCGGCGTGCCCTCGGCGCCGAAGGGAATTCCCCCCCGGCTGCGGCCGATCCCGAGAACGATTTCCTCCACCAGATCGGTCCGGGCGTGCGGAAAAGCGACTCCGCCGTTGGCCACGGTCGAGGCTTTTTCTTCCCGGGCCATGACCGAGTCGAAAAATTCGTTCGTCTTGTTCAGGGCGCCGCTCTCCCGGAGAAGCTCGACAATTTCCCAGACCGCCTCGCCCGCCGTTTTGCCGGTGACGTCGAGCAGGACGTGGCGCGGATCGAGCAGGCCATCGAGCAAAGGAGAGATCATCGTTGAATTGATAGATTGACGGGCACGCCGCGGATGTCGAACTATTCGGCACGGGTGGCGAACGAAACTCACGGAACGGCTAACGACGCGGCGCACGCCGCCCAGGCCAGCCTTTACGACCAGGGCTACGTCAACGCCATGTCGCACTTTTACCGAGGCGAGTTGGGCCGGATCATGGTCTGGCGGCAGCGTCTCGACACGACGACAAACTGGGCGGTGACGAGCAGCACGGCCATCATCACGATCGCTTTCTCCAACGCCGGCGTTCCACATCTCATCTTTTTTTTCAATCTCGCGATCGTCTGGATCATGCTCTGGATCGAGGCGCGGCGTTATCGTTTCTACGACGCCTTCCGCGCCCGCGTGCGGATGCTGGAAGCGCATTTTCTCGTCCCGATGGTGATGGAGAATCGTCATCTTCTGCAGGGCGAATGGAAGAAACTGGTCTGCGAAGATCTGATCCTGCCCTCGTTCAAGATCGGCAAACTGGAGGCGGTCGGGCGGCGCCTGAAACGGAACTACGTTTTCATTTTCGTACTCATCATGATCGCGTGGGTGATGAAGATTTTCCTGCACGCGACCGAGCCAATCGACACCGTGGGGGCTTTCTATCGCGCCCTCCGCGTGGGACACATTCCTTCCTGGCTGGTCGCGATTATCTTTGTCGGCACGCTGGTTTCCGTGATCGGGATCGCGGTCTATGTCGGCCGCAAGACCTCGGGGGAAATCTCCGAGTTTGGGAGCCACCGTTCGCTCTGGCGGATTTGATCGGGTTGCCGCTGGCTGGTTGATGGTGGAAGGAGACGCGTGGACGCCGAATCAAAATTCCGCCGCCTGTGCGAGATCACCGCGCAATTGCGCGCGCCCGGCGGCTGCCCATGGGATCGGGAACAAACGCATGCTTCGTTAGTCCCGGGCCTGCTCGAGGAAGCCTACGAGGTCGCGGCGGCGATTCGGGCCAAAGACGACACGAACCTGCGCGAGGAACTGGGCGATCTGCTTTTGCAGGTCGTCTTCCACGCCCAGATCGCGGCGGAAAGCGGGCGCTTCACGATCGAGGACGTGGCGCGGGAGATCAGCGACAAACTGGTGCGGCGTCATCCGCACGTTTTTGCCGAAAGTGAGGCGCACGATAGCGCCGCCGTCTTGAAACAATGGGACGAGATCAAACGCGCGGAAATGAAATCCGACGACGAAGGCTATTTCAGCGGCCTAACGAGAGCGCTGCCGGCCCTGATGCTCGCGCAAAAGGTGCAGACTAAGGCGGCGCGGGTAAATTTCGACTGGAACGGACTGGGCGACGTCGTGGCCAAGGTCGACGAAGAACTGGCGGAGACGAAGGAGGCGATTGCTTCCGGAAACGCCAGGGCGATCGGGGATGAAATGGGCGATCTTCTCTTCGCGGTGGTGAATTTGGCGCGGAAAAGCCAATTTGAGGCCGAGACTTTGCTCGGGGCGGCGACGGAAAAATTTGTTGCCCGCTTTCATGCCATGGAGCGCGAGCTGCAGGAGCAAGGCGGGAAGCTCGGAGAGGCCGATCTCGCGGTCCTCGACGAAATCTGGAACCGGATCAAGAAAGCGAGACCTCCTGCCTAACGATGGAAACCGAATACAAAGTCCGACTCGAAATTTTCGAGGGCCCGCTCGATCTCTTGCTTTACCTGATCAAGCGTGACGAGCTCGACATTTACGACATCTCGCTCGAGCGAATCACCCAGCAATACCTCGAATATCTCCAGGCTTTCAAGGAGCTGAACATCGATGTCGCGGGCGAGTTCGTGGTCATGGCGGCAAACCTGATTTATCTCAAGAGTCGCAGCCTGCTCCCGGTCGACCAGCAGCCGCCGGAAGAGGATGTGGAGGAAGATGATCCGCGCTGGGATTTGATCCGGCAGTTGATCGAGTACAAAAAGTTCAAGGAAGCGGCCGGCGAACTGCAGGTGCGCGAGCTGGAGCAGGAACGCATCTTTGCCCGGATCGGCGACGGCAGCGTGCCGGAAATCGCGCCGCTGCATCTCGGCGAGGTCGGCATTTTTCAGTTGATCAACGCTTTTCAGAACGTCCTCAAGCGGATCGACGCGAAGGAGGATCTGCGCGAAATCTTCGGCGAAAATTTCACCGTCTCGGACAAGATCGAGCGCATCCTGCAAAGCCTGAGTGCGGGCAAATCGATCCGTTTCTCGGATCTCTTTGCCCGGATGGCGTCGCGGGTTGAGATCGTCGTCACCTTTCTCGCGCTCCTCGAATTGATCCGGCTCAAACAAGTGCGCGCGATCCAGTCCGATCCTTTTCAGGAGATCGAGATCGCGCCGCTGGCGCAGTGATGCCGCGAGTGCTGATCGCCGGCTGCGGCTATGTCGGAACCGCCGCGGCCGATTTATTTCAGGCCGCAGGCTGGGAAGTGGAAGGCTGGACGCACTCGACTGCATCCGCCGCCCTGCTGAGCGGCAAGCCGTACGCAGTCCGGGCGGTCGACTTCGCCGAGAGCGAAGCGGTGAAAAAAACCGCGGCGCAGTTTGACGCGGTCATTCATTGCGCCAGCTCGGGCGGAGGCGGCGCCGAAGGTTATCGGCGCGTTTACCTGGAGGGCGCGAAAAACCTCTTCGCGGCCCTGCGTCCGCCGATCTTTCTCTATACCAGCAGCACGTCGGTGTATGCGCAGAGCGAGGGCGAATGGGTCGATGAGACGAGCCCGGTCGAGCCGCGGCATGAGACCGGCAAAATCTTGCGCGAAACCGAGGAACTCGTTAGGCAAAACCACGGCCTGGTGGCGCGGCTGGCGGGTATTTATGGGCCGGGCCGCTCCGCAATGCTGCGCAAATTCCTTGCCGGCGAAGCACGGATCGAGGGGAGCGGCGAACGTTATCTCAACCAGGTGCACCGCGACGACGTCGCGGCGGCTCTGTTCCACCTGGTCAGAATGAGCCGGCAGAATGAAAAGCCGCCGACGATTCTAAACGTGGCCGACGATGAACCGATCACGCAGCGCCAGGCCTATGCCTGGCTGGCGGAAAAATTGCATCGTTCGCTGCCGCCAACCGCTGAGCGTCCCGCAGAACGAAAGCGTGGCTCGAGTAACAAGCGCGTCTCGAATCAGCAGCTGCGGGCGCTGGGCTGGAACCCCCAATATCCGACTTTCGCGATTGGAATGGAAAAGTCGGTCCTGCCTGCCGTGCCGACTTTGGGCGCGTGAGGTCAGGCCGCGGCGATATCCGACGGGGGAATAACCGGGGTGACGTCTTCGGTTTTGCATGCCCACCAAACGCTAGTGAGAACTGAACCGGTAGTGAGGATGAAAGCGAAGATCGTAAGCATGTGAATGCCATTTTCTTTAGCAACGGGCATGCCCCGACCGTTTTACGAGGGAGAGAGGGACGCTTAGCTAATAATTCGCGTCGCCTTCTGACACATTAGTGTCAGAATTTTAAACGCTTTTATCCTAACCACGCCGCCCTCTCTGGCGCGAAAAGAAAGCCGCGATGCGGCCGGACAAAAAGCCACTTTAGCCGAACGACGGCTCGATCAATCCGAAATCGCCGCTCTTGCGGCGGTAGAGGACGTTGACCCGCGAGTTGCGCGCATTCATGAAGACGATGAACTGCCGCGTCGACATTTCGAGCTGGAGGACCGCTTCGTCGACGAACATTGGCTTGACAGGATGGCGCTCCGTCCGCACCACGGCGTGCTCGTGATGCTCGTCTTCCTCGACCGGCTCGGGATGCAGAATCTGTTCTTCGATATGCCGGATGTCTTCCTTGCGCGGGCGATGGCGGCGGAGAAGGCGAGTTTTATATTTGCGCATCTGGCGCGCGATCTTGTCCATGACCGCATCGATCGCGGCGTAGAGGTCGTCGGTCTCTTCCTGCGCTTCGATCGTGATGTGGTTGGAGCAAATCAGGACGACCTCGGCCCAGTGGCGGTATTTCTCGACCCCGAGGATGACGTGGGCTTCGATGATTTTCGGATAGTCGAGGTGCAGCCCTTCGATTTTGCGCGTGGCATATTCGTTGATCGCGTCGGTGATCGCGAGATGGCGGCCGGTGACCTTGACATTCGGATTGGCGTTAGCTGTTTGCATGCGGCTCCTTTGGTTTACATCTGAAAGCGTTCGCCGAGGTAAAGCTGGCGGCTGATCGGGTCGTTGATCAGGAAATCCTTTGTCCCCTCGCTCACGACCCGGCCTTCATCGATGAGATAGGCGCGATCGACGATGGAGAGGGTCTCGCGCACGTTGTGGTCGGTGATGAGAATGGCGAGGCCGGATTTGCGCAGGTTCACGACCAGTTGCTGGACGTCGTAAACCGCGATCGGGTCGACCCCGCTGAAGGGTTCGTCGAGCATGAGCAGTTTCGGACGGGTGACGAGCGAGCGAGCAATGGTAAGGCGGCGCTTCTCGCCGCCGCTGAGGGTGAGGGCAGTATTTTTCGCGATTCGATCGATGCCAAACTGGTGGAGCAATTCGTCGCAGCGATGGCGCCGCTCCTGTTTGCTCAGGGACATGGTCTCGAGAATGGCCATGATGTTTTGCTCCACCGTCATCTTGCGGAAGATCGATTCTTCCTGCGGCAGGTAACCCATCCCGAGCCGGGCGCGTTTGTACATCGGGTAATCGGTGACGTCGGTGCCGGAAAAAATAACCCGGCCGCTATTTGGCCTAACGAGCCCGACGATCATGTAAAAGCTGGTTGTTTTACCGGCGCCGTTTTTCCCGAGCAGACCGACGATCTCGCCCTGGCCGACGGTGAGCTTGATCCCGTTCACCACTGCCCGGCCGCCGTATATTTTGACCAGGTCATCGGTCAATAGGACTTCGGCGTGCTCCTCCGGCGAAGTCGCGCGCGGGGCAGACTCGGGTGCGGGTGGCGGCGCGGTCTGGCTGATCATGACTTCTTTTTTTCCACCCCGGGAGAGAGCTTTCCGTTTTTGTCCTTGGCCGCATTCTGCCGGATTTCGGTGCGGCTGGGACCGTGAGTCTTGAGGTTACCGTCCTGATTCAAAACCATGACGGTATCGGGGCTGGTGGCGACATGGGTATCGAGGCCTTGCTGAACGCGCGGGCTCCCGGTCAAGACGACGTTTCCATCCGACGAAGTATAGACTGCTTTCTCGGCCAGACCGACGGCTTTTTCAGCTGGGCCGCCCTTGGGATCGGGTTTGTCGCGCACTACGCCAACGTGGCCTTCGGCGATCGCACGCTCCAGACCTTCGCCTTCTGCCTTGTGAATATAGACGGTCAACTTGTCGGATTGGATATTGAAACGCGGATCAAAAACGCGGACATGACCGCTGAAAATCCCGATGCGTTTCTCGGTATCGAAGGATGCCTCATCGGAATAGATCTGGGTCGTGATCGGCTGGCCATTGGCGTCGGTCGCGGCCAGAGCTGGCGCAGGCTGAGCCTTGGCTCCGGCCTTTACCTGCGCCTCGGCGCGCCCCACCAGAACGAGGGCAAAAAAGAAGAGAGCGAACCGCTTCATGGCTTGGCCGCGGCGCCCGCGATCTCTTTCTGGTTGAAAATGGTCATGTGGACGTGGCCCTTGAGGGCGCCAAGTTTGGTCGTGGTATTGAAAGTCATGGCATCGCCGGCAATCTCGAAATCGGCCCGCTTCACCTTCGTCCGCGTTTTAGATTCAATCACCCGGGTCTCGAGGTCGAGCAGGGCGTCGCTCATGTCGACCTTGAAATCAGGCTGCTGTTTTTCGTCGTAGGTGGTGATTTTCAGATCGGTGAAACGGACATGGTTTTCATCGACCCGGGCAGCGGTGGCGGCTTCAAAGCGGCCTTGCAGCTTGCCGTTGATATCGTAGTTCGGCAGGGTCAGTCCCTTCGCTTCGTGGCCGACGGTGAGCGGAATATTCTTCAGGCTCAACCCCCCTTTCACATCGTCCGGGGTCGGAGTCGGAGTAGCCCGCCGATGTTTGCGCTCACCGGCCACGGCCAAACAGCTGCCCACAAGCAACAAGACAAAACTCAGGCGCGCCCCGCGGAAAACGCGGGACCCGCTACGACACGGCAGCATGAATAGCTTTTAACATGCGCAAGTGCTTCGGCAAATCCTTTAGCGGAACCTGGTTCGGTCCATCGGAGAGAGCGCGCGCGGGATTCTCGTGCACCTCCATGAAAATGCCGTCGCATCCAGCCGCCAGCGCAGCCCGGGCCAGGACGGGCGCGAGGGCGGCGTCGCCCGAGGTGGCATCGCCCGCACCCCCGGGACGCTGAACCGAGTGGGTTGCGTCGAAGATGACGTGATAACCAGCCTCCCGCAGCCAGGCGAGGGAGCGCATGTCGGCGACGAGGTTGTTGTAGCCGAAGGTCGTGCCGCGTTCAGTGAAGAAGAATTTCTTCGCGCCGAAAGCCTCGAGTTTCTCCGCGATGTTGCGCACGTCCCACGGGGCAAGGAACTGGCCTTTTTTCACGTTGACCACCCGCCCGGTCTCGGCCGCGGCGCGGATCAGGTCCGTCTGCCGGCAAAGAAAGGCCGGGATTTGCAGAACGTCGATAAACTCGGCCGCGATCGCGACCTCCCCCGGCGAATGGACATCCGTCGTCACTGGCATCCCGATCTCCTGCCCGATCGCGGCAAGCAGAGCGCAACCATCGCGCGCCCCGATCCCGCGATAGGAACGGATCGAAGTCCGATTGGCCTTGTCGTAGGACGCCTTGAAGATGAAAGGCAAATCTTCCGCGGCGCAGATCCGCGCAATCTTGCGCGCCATTCGCCTAACGAGCGCTTCGGATTCGATGACGCAGGGCCCGAGGATAAAGGCGGGCCGTTTCCCGCCCAAGACAACCGGCCCGATCGCGAGAGATTTCGGCTTCATCATGGACCGGGCAGTTTGTCGGCTCGCGCCCGCCGCCCTGCTCAAGCCGTCTCGACCAGTTCGGGATCGGGCGGGACGACATCGAGCGGGGCGGGCTCGATCGCGAGGATGGCGTAGCGGCCGCTGTCGTTCTCGGCCTTCAACTCCACGATCTCGCCGATGCGGTGGCCTAACAATGACTGGCCGATCGCCGTCTGATAGGAAATGATGGCGCGGTCCGGGTCGCCGTCCCAGGCCCCGAGGATGGTGTAGGTCTCTTCTTCGTTCGTGCTCGTATTGCGCAGAGTGACGATTGTGCCGATCGAGACCTGGGAAAGGTCGGGGCTTTCGAAAGTCGTCCCACGCGCCCGATGCAGGTCGCGGTCCAGCTCCGATTTACGGCGCATGAGGACGGCCTGCATTTCCTTGGCCGCCTTGAATTCAAAATTTTCCCGCAGATCGCCATAGGAACGCGCGACCCCGATCTCCTTGCTGTTCTCCGGGATTTTTTTGTTCACCAATTCCAGAAGCTCAGCTTTGCGTTTCTGCAGGCTGCTCCAGGAAACGACCAGCGCCTCGCTCTTTTCCTCAGCCTGCTCACCGCTAACGAGGCTTTGCAGGTCGGGATAAAGTTTGATGATCCGGGCCATGAGCGAGCGCTTAGTCAGCTCGTCGAAGACTGGGGTGAGAAGAAGGCGGCGCATGGCGTCGCGGGCCAGCCCGAGCTCGGCCCCGGCGAAAATATCGGGAATAAGTGAACGATCGGAAAGGAGGAGATCGCGCAAGCGAGTGCTGCGGCTGTTGCTCTCGTTATGCTGATCGCGTTCGCAGGCAGAAAGAATCGCGCTCAGGAGCTCGGGATTGATCAGCTCCGGCCATTCGGCGCGATTTTTGCAAAGCCAGTAGAGCATCTCGCTCGTCGCGGAATGTTCGCGCAGGCTGCGCTCGAGGGCGGCGCGGAGAGCATCGAGCTGGCCGGCCTCGGCAAAAACTTTAGGCATGGAGGAAACAAGGCGGGCGTTACTGCCCTGCATGAGCTGGAGGGCGCGCTGCGTCCAGCGTTCGCCGAGCGCGGCGGGAAAGAGATAAAGGAGGCGGCGCTCCTTGGCTGAAGGAAGTTTCGGCAGGATGTCGGCCAGACGGGGCTCTTCCTCGACGATTAAACGCTCGAGGGTGAGATCGGGATTCGAACTCCGCAACTTCGGCTCGCGCTGGAGGAGATCATCGCGCCCGATGAGAAGCTCGAAAGCCATCGCGGGATTCAGCCGCTGATTGCGCCGGGCGGTTTCCTCGATCGCTTCGAGCAGCGGCTGCAATTGCTTTTCCGGCTCGGTGAATTCGTGGTGCAGCTTGATGATCTGGTCGAGGGCGGCGGCCTGTTCTTTCGCTTGCCGGGTCTGGTTGAAAAAGGTGAGGAGCTCATCGGCGCGCGAGACCGGGGCGTCGCGCAGCTCGATCGGGTCGTTCTTCTTTGTCGGGATGAGGAAGTGGCCTTCTTTCTTGAGCAACTTCTTGGTCGAATCCCACCAGCGCTTGAACTCGGGCTCGCTGAAAACGTCGCCGAGCAACCAGCCGCTGATCTGGGTCTGGGTCGCTTTTCCACCCAGGCTCTGCAGGATGTTGCGCATCATCCCGGCGGCATTTTCTTTTAGCTGATTCTTGAGCGCGTCGAGATCGGTCGCTTTCTGGGCGAGAAAATGTTCGGCCGGAATCGGGGTAAGGTTTTCCGCCGCGTACTGCAACTGCATGGGGTGGGCTTTCTTCTTTGCAAAGTCGATCAGGATCTGGTTGAGCAGCAGATTCCAATCGGCCACCCGGCCAAAGCCCCAGCTTTTATGCAGACAGAAACTGCCGGGCTTGAGTTGATCGAGCATTTCCGCATTGGCGGCCGTGAGCTTTCCTGAGTCGACCAGCTTTTGCAGTTCAGCATCCATAAAATGTGGGGAGGTAATGATGCACGAGCCGCCGCTGCTCGCAAACCGCGCTCTGTCTTTCCCGTTGCCCGTCCCGGTCAGGCGTGGAAACCTAGCGCCGCGTGACGGTCAGCATCTGGTTTTGGGTCGCCTTTCATCTCGGGGTGTTGATTGCGCTGGCCGTCGATCTCTTCAGCGATCGGGGGAGCGAACGGATCAGTCTTGCCAGCGCGGTGCGGCGGAGCCTGCTCTGGATCGGGCTCTCGTTAGGCTTTAACGCTTTTGTCTGGTGGTGGCAGGGCTCGGACCAGGCGGTCGATTTCTTTACCGGCTACCTGATCGAATACTCGCTCAGCGTCGATAACATTTTCGTTTTCGGTCTTATCTTCGCCTACTTCCGGGTCCCGCCCCAGTACGAGCATCGGGTTTTGATCTGGGGCATCCTCGGCGCGCTCGTCATGCGGGCGACCATGATCGGGCTCGGTGTCGCCCTCGTCTCGCGCTTCCATTTCGTCATTTATATTTTCGGCGCCTTTCTCGTCATCACTGGGGTTCGGATGCTTTTTGGCCAGTCAGAAGCGATCGACCTCGAGAAGAACTTCATTCTCCGCGCCATCCGGCGAATGCTCCCGGTGACAAGCGATTATCACGGCCCGAAATTCATCGCTCTCGTCGGCGGCCGGCGCGTCCTGACCCCGCTCGCCCTTGTCCTGATCGTGATTGAGGTGATGGACCTCATCTTCGCGGTCGACTCCATCCCGGCGGTGCTCGCGATCACGCGTGACACCTTCATCGTTTATACCTCGAACATTTGCGCCATCCTTGGCCTGCGTTCGCTCTACTTCCTCCTCGCCAATCTCGTCACTCGTTTCATCTATTTGCGCTACGGGCTGGCCATCATTCTCTGCTTTGTCGGTCTGAAAATGCTGATCGAATGGTTGGTGAAAATTCCGAGTTGGCTTTCCCTGCTCGTGATCGTGGCGGTCCTGGCCACGACCACCATCGCTTCCCTCTTTGCGACCAGGAACCAAAGCGTTTCCGAAGCTCCCTAAAGAAATGTTGCAATCCCGCCCCCGAATCGATTTACTCGCGGCGCTCTTATGAAATTGCCGCTCGTTCTTTTTCTCAGCGCCGGATTCGCGGCAAGTTCGTTGGCCGACATCCAGGATCCGCCGGCGGCGGATTACGGCCCGACGCGCAAACTGGCTCGCGGCCTCGGCAACATGGCCTTCGGTTGGGCGGAAATTCCGGTCACGATCGGACGGATCAATACCGAAGAAGGCAACGCCGCTGGAGCCAGCTACGGCGTGGTCAAGGGAACGGGACGCGCCTTTGCCCGTTTTGGAGTCGGCTTCTACGAGGCTCTGCTCTGGCCTTTCCCGGTTTACAAAGGCACTTATTATCCGGTCCTGCGCAGCGAAATTCCCTGGATTCATCGCGGCTACAGCGAATTTCCGCCCGAGCTCGGGAACGAGTCGAAATATCCCTACGTGCGGGATTACTAAACCGCTCGTTAGGCGAGGGACGGCTTGAGGACATTTCGCGCGGAAGAGCTGGCGGCGCGAATCAGGCCGCTCTTTGAGGAAAACTTCGCTCGCTCCGGCGAACTGGGCGCGGCGGTTTCCATCTGGCAAAACGGCCGCTCTTTACTCGAGCTGCATGGAGGCTACCGCGACGCGGGTCGCGAACAGCCATGGACGAGTGACACCATCGTCCTCTTCTGGTCGGCCACGAAAGGACTGGGAAGCGCGTGCCTCCTCCACGTGCTGCAGGAACACGACATCGGCCTGGAGCGCCGGGTGGCGGAATTCTGGCCCGAGTTTGCCCAGGCCGGCAAAGCCGAGATCACTCTCGCGCAATTGCTTTCCCACCAGGCCGGGCTGGCCGCGCTTGATCAGCCGGCGGAGATGACCGATCACGCCGCGGTCGTTAGGGCATTGGAAAAGCAAGAGCCGCTTTGGCCGCCGGGGACGGCGCATGGCTACCACGCGCGCACCTTCGGCTTTCTCCTCGATGAACTGGTCCGCCGCATCGACAGCCGACCCCTCGGAATTTACTGGCGAGAAATTTTCGCCGAACCGCTCGGGCTCGACCTTTGGATCGGCCTCCCGGAGGAAGAAAACGCGCGTGCGGCCAGCATTTACGCGGCCAAGACCACCTCCGGGCCGCCGGTCAATCCTTTTTACAAAACTCTCGCTGACCCAAACTCGCTGCAGCGCCGCGTTTTCACGTCGCCGCGCGGCCTGAACGCGGTCAGCGCGATGAACGAACCGGCGAATCGCGCGCACTCGCTCGTCTCGCTCGGCGGCATCGGCAGCGCGGAGGCGCTGGGGAAATTTTACGCCCTGCTGGCAAACGGCGGTGAGCTTACAGGCGACCGTTATTTTACCCCCGAGACGATCTCGCGCATGACCACCACTCTGACCTCCGGCCCCGACCGGGTCTTCCTCGTTCCGACGGCGTTCTCGGCCGGTTTCATGAAGGATTCGGACAAGAGCGCGGCGCGCATCTTCGGTCCGTCGGCATCGGCTTTCGGTCATCCCGGCGCCGGCGGGAGTCACGCCTTCGCCGATCCCGAGAACGATCTCGCCTTTGCCTACGTCATGAACCAAATGGAGCAGCAGGTTTTGCCTAACGAAAGGGCGCTTCGCCTGGTCAGGGCAATTTACGAGTGAGTGACGGAAGGGTCTGTGCCTGGAGGGATTCGAACCCCCAACCTTCTGATTCGAAGTCAGAAGCTCTATCCGGTTGAGCTACAGGCACCCCTCGGAAGGGATGGGCACACCAATAGCCGGATTGAGAATGCTGTCGAGCCGAGCCCGGAAGCGCCCGGCCGGTTGGTTAGGCGGCGAGGAGATCGACGCCGTCCAGCGCCGCGATGATCTCACAACCGACGAGCAGTTTTTCCAAGGGATCACAGCTTTGCAGTTCTTCTTCCTCGAGCAGGCGTTGCCAAAAACTGAGCGGAGTCGGAGCGGCTGGATCGCGTTGGAAGTCGGGCGTGAGAATCATGCCCGCTCTTTAGCAGCCATTGTGCCAGTGACCGCGGCCCGATCGATCGCTTCGTTGTCGAATCGTGAAAAGGGTGGCCAACGGGACTCGAACCCGCAACAGCCAGAACCACAATCTGGGGCTCTACCATTGAGCTATGGCCACCGTCGAAGGCCGACTCTAATTTTTCCCGGCACAATTGCAAAGGCAAAGGCAGGGTCGCGGCGCCCTGAGCGTTGCACGCAACAGTCTCGTCGGCTATCATCCGCGGCTTGGCGATGAACAAAATCGGGCTGCTTCTCCTTCCCGTCTTCGCGTTTTTCGCGCTTGCGCCCGCTCTCTTTGCCCAGGAAGTCGATCCTTCCGAAGTCTTTCTTAAGGCCTACATGACGGCGCAGCAGGCGGAAAAAATGGAGCGCGACAATCAGCTCAAACCCGCCCTGGCCAAGTTTCGCTTTGCCGGTTCCATGCTGGAGGAATTGAAGCGGAACAACGGCGACTGGCAGCCTGCGATCGTCGATTATCGGAGCCGCAAAATTGGCGAAGCGATCCTGCGCGTGCAGAGCAAGATCGACACCCAGACCGATCTGGCCGCGGCCGCGCCACCGCCGGCCGCCGAGACTGGCGAACCTGCCTTGCCAAGCGCCGCCCCGGCCGAGCCGAGCGTGGAGATTGGCGCCCAGCCCGCTCCGCCGAGGTCGGTCAATGTCCAGGCCGCCATTCAGGATGCGACCAAGGAACTGCGCAATCGGGTCGAGGCGCTGGAGGCGGAGCTGAAGAAATCGCAAAACGACATTTCGACCGCGCAAAAGGAGAAATCGGAGATCTCCGGCAAGCTGGACCAAACCAACGCTGAATTGGAGCAGGCGAAAGGCGACCTGGCCAAAAAATCTCAGGCCGAGAAAGATGTCCGCGATCAGTTGGTCGCAGCGCAGGAATCTCTCCAAGTCATCCAATCGACCGGCGCGGGAGACGAGAAGACCGCCGCCGCGCTGCAGGCCAGGATCACGCAGTTAAAAAAGGCGCTGGAGGCATCCGAGGCGGGACGGACCGCGGCGGAAAAGGAGAGCTTTGCCGCGAAGACCAAGGTGGCCGAGGCCCGCAAGGAAATAGCCGGCGTCACGCAGGAACGCGACGCGTTAAAGCGCGAGCGTGACGACGCAGTCCGCGAATTGAAGATCGCCGGTGACGCCAAGGCGCGCGTCCAGGTCCTGATGGCGGAGAACAGCGACCTCCAAAAAAAACTCGCCAGCGCGGAAAACACCGTCCGTGAAATCAGCGCCGATCGGCCACGCAAAGCGCAGGAATTGCAGGACGTAAAAGTGCAGCTCGAGAAACTGCGCAGCCAGCTGGTTACGAGCCAGAAGGCGAACCAGGATTCCGAGAAAATGATCGCCGATTTGCGGTCCCAGCTCGATGAGGCGAGCGGGGCCCTGGCGACGGCGCAGCTAAACGGGGGCACGCCCGAGGAAACCGAGCGGCTGGTGAAAGAGAACCAGATGTTGCGCGCCATCGTGGTGCGGGAACGGCAGGAGGAAGCGCGCCGCGAGCAGGCCAAGAAGCTAATGCTGGCTGAGTTCGACAAACTGAAAATCAAGTCCGACGTGCTCGACCAGCAGATCCATCTCCTGGCGGAACCGATCACCAAACTGAGCCCGGAAGAGCTCGCGCTCCTGAAGACCCCGGTGGTCTCAATCTCCGATACCGCGCCGGGCACGGTCAAAGCCAGTCTAACGATGGCGAAGCCGAGCACGATCACGATCAACAATTCGCCCGAGGCGGGGGCGAAGGCGGAAAAAGCTTCGCTCGAATCGATTGCGGAAGGGAAAGAGAACACCATCGGACCCGAGGTCGCCACGACCTTCAAGCCAGGCGTTCCGGCGGACCTGATGCCCCTTGCGCGCGATGCCAAGGCCAGCTTTGACCAGGGGAAATTCAAGCAGGCCGAAAAACTCTACGAGCAAATCCTGACGAAAAGCCCGAACAACCTTTACTCCCTTTCCAACCTCGGCGTCGTCCTTTTCCGGAACGGCAAACTCAAAGCCGCCGAGCTGACATTAAAAAAAGCGATCGCGATCGCGCCGAAGGATGAATTCACCCACACCACTCTCGGGATCGTTTATTATCAGCAGTCCAAGTTCGATGATGCCCTCTCCGAACTGACGAAGTCGCTCGCTCTCAACCCGAAAAGTGCGACGGCGCACAATTACCTCGGCATCACCGCGAGCCAGAAGGGCTGGCAGGAAGCGGCCGAGAAGGAAATGCTCGCGGCCATCGCGGAGAATCCGGAATACGCCGACGCCCACTTCAATCTCGCGGTCGTTTATTCCACTTCTCAGCCGCCGGCCAAGGAACTGGCCCGGCGCCACTACGAGAAAGCGCTCGCGCTCGGCGCCCAGCCCGATCCGGCGCTGGACAAACTCCTGCGCTAAGGCCGGAGCTCAGCTCCGTTGCCGCGACACCAACTCGCGCAAGACAAACGGCAGGATCCCGCCGTGGCGGTAATAATCGACTTCGATCGCCGTATCGATGCGCAACTTGACCGGGACCGTCTGAGTTTCGCCATTGGCCCGCTTGATCTCGAGGTTGAGCGTTTGCCCGGGCTGGATCGATTCGGAAAGACCGATCACGCTGAAAACCTCCGAGCCGTCCAAGCCTAACGACTGGGCGCTGCTGCCCTCCGCGAATTGCAGAGGCAGGACGCCCATCCCGACCAGATTGGAACGATGAATGCGCTCGAAACTGGCGGCAACAACCGCTTTCACGCCTAACAATCGCGTGCCCTTCGCCGCCCAGTCGCGGCTCGAGCCAGTGCCATACTCGTGCCCGGCCAGAATGATGAGCGGCGTTTTCTTTTCCGCGTAATTCATCGCCGCATCGAAGATCGACATCTGCTCGGCCTCCGCCTTGCCGTCGCCGTGGTATTTCGTCACGCCACCTTCCACGCCCGGCACCATAAGGTTCTTGATCCGGACGTTGCCGAACGTGCCCCGGGTCATGACGAGGTCATTGCCGCGCCGGCTGCCGTAGCTGTTGAAATCTTCCGGCTTAATCCCGCGATCTTGCAGATATTTGCCGGCGGGCGAGTCGGCCTTGATCGCTCCGGCCGGCGAAATGTGATCGGTCGTGACCGAGTCGCCAAAGATGCCTAACGGACGGGCCCCGCGAATATCTTCGATCCGGCCCGGCTCCATCGAGAAATCGGCGAAGAAGGGCGGGTCGTGAATGTAATCGCTCTTTTCGTCCCACTGGTAGACTTCGCCGGTGCGAGCGGTGATCTCGTTCCACTTCGGATTCTGATCGGCGAAATCGCGATAGAGCCTGCGGAAGATTTCCGGGGTGAGCGCCGACTGCATCATCTCGCGGATCTCGCCTAACGACGGCCAGAGGTCCTTCAGGAAAACGTCCTGGCCCTGTTTGTCTTTCCCGAGCGGCTCCTTTTGCAGGTCGAGATCGACCCGGCCAGCGAGGGCAAAGGCGACCACGAGCGGTGGCGACATGAGGAAGTTGGCCTTGATGTTTTGGTGCACCCGGGCCTCGAAATTGCGGTTTCCGGAAAGGACCGAGGCCGCGATCAAGTCGTGCTCGGCGATCGCTTTCTCAATCTTGGGATGGAGCGGGCCGGAGTTGCCGATGCAGGTGGTGCAGCCGTAGCCGACAACGTTGAACCCGAGCTGGTCGAGGTACTCCTGCAGCCCGGTTTTTTGCAGGTAATCGGAAACGACCCGGGAACCAGGGGCAAGCGAGGTCTTGACCGCAGGGTCGATCGTGAGGCCGCGTTCCACCGCTTTTTTGGCGAGGAGACCGGCGGCGAGCATGACGCTCGGGTTGCTCGTGTTCGTGCAACTGGTGATGGCGGCGATAAGGACGCTGCCGTGGCCGATGCGGCTCTGGCCGTGCTCGAAGACATCGTCACTCTCCGCTTCGATGTCGTCGCCGGAGTCGGGCGTAGGCCGGTTTGTGACCATCTCGACTTTGTTCCGTTCGTCACCCGGCTCGATCCCTGAGTCGCCGAAGTCGGTCGAAACCATCTCCTCGGTTTCGGGGGCGGAACCGTTCAGATCGACAAGGTGCTTCTGCTCGAGATCGTCGCCGTCTTTTCCGTAACCACCGTCGGGCACGGATTTGGTGAGCAGAGAACGAAACGCGCTGCCGAGTTCGGGCAGATTAATCCGATCCTGCGGGCGCTTCGGACCGGCCACACTCGGCTGCACGACGCTGAGATCGAGTTCGAGATCGACGCTGTAATCGATCTCGCCCTTGCGCGGCATGCCGAACATTTTTTGAGCGCGGAAATAGGCTTCGAACGCGCTGCATTGCTCGTCCGTTCGCCCCGTCGCGCGCAGATAATTGACCGACTCGGCGTCGACCGGAAAATAACCCATGGTGGCGCCGTATTCGGGCGACATGTTGCCGATCGTGGCCCGATCCGGCAGCGGGAGCGAGGTTGCGCCTTCTCCATAAAACTCGACAAATTTCCCCACCACCTTCTGCGCACGCAACATCTGGGTGATGTGAAGCGCGAGATCGGTCGCGGTCACGCCTTCACGGAGCGATCCGGTGAGATGGACGCCGACCACTTCCGGGGTGAGGAAGTAAACGGGCTGACCGAGCATGCCGGCCTCGGCTTCGATCCCGCCCACGCCCCAACCGACGACGCCGAGGCCGTTGATCATAGTCGTGTGCGAATCGGTTCCAACGAGCGTGTCGGGATAATAAAGATCGCCCGTGCTGAGCACGCCCTTGGCGAGATACTCGAGGTTGACCTGGTGCACGATGCCGATGCCGGGGGGGACGAGGCCGAATGTCTTGAAGGCCTGCTGGCCCCATTTGAGAAATTCGTAACGCTCCCGGTTGCGCTTGAATTCCATGTCCATGTTCAGCCGCAGGGCCATGGCGGAACCGGCGAAATCCACCTGCACCGAGTGATCGACCACGAGATCGACCGGCACGAGCGGCTCGATGATTTTCGGATCGCCGCCTAACCGTTTCACCGCGCTGCGCATGGCGGCGAGGTCGACGACGAGCGGCACCCCGGTGAAATCCTGGAGAACGATTCGCGCGACGACAAAGGGAATCTCCTCATTCGCGGGCGACTTCGCGTTCCACTTGGCGAGCGTCTCGACATCTTTGCGGCCGACTTTTTTTCCGTCGCAATTCCGCAGGACGGATTCGAGGACGATGCGGATGCTCACGGGCAGGCGCGAGATCGAGCCGAGACCTTGTTCCTCGAGCGCGGGGAGGGAATGGAAAAATCCTTTGCGACCCTGGCCGGCGTCGAAGGGTTTGAGGGTGGAGAAAGTGTCTTGGCTCATAAGTTTAGATTAAATTGCGCGAGCGCGGACGCAACGCGGCTATTTTTCGAGGAGGAGAAAAGAGCAGCCGCCGATGCGCGGGCCGCCGGGCGCCTGGGGACTAAAAGAGATCTCGTCGAAGATGAGCCGATAGGTGTGCGCGCCACGCGAAAAGTCGATCGTGAAGGCGGGCAGCGAGAGGTCGCTCACGTCGGGATGGTAATCGGCGACGGTCGCGGGAAAGGGGAGCGTCTGAGGCGCGGAGTCGGACGCGCTTTGGAATTTTAAGACGCCTTTATCAAAACCAATGCTGAAATCGCCGCGGGATTCCGGCTTCCAGGCGTGTTCGATGCCGTCGTGGAAGTCGAACTGCCAGAGCTGGCGATAACCGGCCAGCGCCAGCGCATCCGATTGCTTGCGATGGAGCGTGACGCTGCCGAGGCTCTTCTTCGCCCGAACATTTAGTGCCTGCAGGATCGCGTCCGCGGCATTGTATTTCTCAAGTTTAGTGACATCGAGCAGCGTTGCGAAGAATGGCGCGACGGTGGGCGCACCGTGGACGGTGATGAGGTAGCGCAGGGAGGATTGCAGTTGTTCGCGCTCTTTTTCCGGCAGATCGACAAAGGTTCGCGCGGCTTCAGCGTGATCGCTTTTCCAAAGTCCGTGCGCTTGCAGCGCCGCGGTCAGGCGATGGAGTTGACTTGCTTTCGAGATCGCGCCGGCGCTCCACGGGCCGAAGGCCGTGAGACACGCGATTACGCCTAACGACAGCGGAATCCAGCGGATGCCGGCGTTTTGCCTAACGATGAAGACGAGCGACCAGGCGAGGATCCAAAAACCGGCGACGAGGCCAAGGTAACGCTGTTCGGTGATGCCGTAGTCGACGATGCGCAGGCGCACAGAGAGGAGCAGGAGGATCGAGAGCGGCGCGAGCGCGCGCGGGAAGTTGCGCCCAAACCAGGGCGCCCATTTTTCGCCGGCCGCGGTGCGCAGCGGATGGAGAAGGAGCGCGGCGAAAATGCCGATCGTGGCGAGCAGTAAAACCGGGAGCGCGACCCAGCCGTGCGGCCAGCTCCGCGCGAGCAGAATCTTGAGCGCGTAAAGGTAAAGAATCGCGGTGTAAACCGCGACGAGCGGTGCGAGCGCGAACTGGGTGAACGCTTTCAGACCGCGCGGATAAGAAGTGTCGGCCTCGAGCGCCGCGAAGTCGCGCGGCACGCCCGCGAGGAAAAACGCGGGATGAAAACAACCCGCCATCACGAGGAAAAGATTCGGGAACGCGTGATCCAGCTTGAGCTCGAAAAGTTCCATGGTGCTCAGGAGCGCGAGTTCGAGGCCGACCGTGAGCACGCCCGAGTAAAGCGTCGCGAGACAGAAGCGAAGGAAGAGATGGCGATTGAATTGCCAGAAGCCTAACGACTCGCCGAAGCGCAGGTAAGCGCTGACCGCCGCGAAAAAATGAAGCGCCGCGAGCAGGAGCAGCCAGCGGATGAACTAAATTTCCGGGGCACTAAAAGGCCGCTCCGGTTGCGTCCACCACCAAAGCGCGAGGAGCGGAAGGCCGAGCCATTTGAGCGGGATGCGCGCGAGCGAGGGCGTGCGTTCACGCAGGAGACGCAGGGAAAAGAAGAGCGGGATCCCGATCGCGCACGTCATCGCCAGCCGCACGCATTGCCCCAGGGCAGCTTGGTCGTTCTTTAGGTAGCTTGAGTAAATGAGACTACCCGCGGCGGTCGCGCTCGCGAGCAGGACGAGCGGGAAGCGCGCGAACCCGTCGTGCAACGCCGTTCGCCAGCGCGCGAACGGGATTGCGAAGCGCATGCGTTACTTCAGCTCGGCGAGCTTCGCTTTGATCTTGTCGAAGTCGGGCAAGTCGCGCGCGTCTTCGAGGACTTCGGCGTATTGGATGACGCCGTCCTTGTCGACAATGAAAGCGGAACGCTTCGCGACGCCTTGGAAGCCGAGGTTGAGCTGCGGGAGGAAGCTATCGTAGGCGACGCCGTAATCCTCCGTGACCTTGTGCTCGTAATCGCTCAGGAGGGTGACGTTGATCTTTTCCTTCTGCGCCCAGGCTTCCTGCGAAAAGGGGTTGTCGCCGCTGATCCCGTAAACTGCGCAGTTGAAGTCGCCGTATTCACGCAGGCCGTTACCGACCCCGCACATCTCGGTCGTGCAGGTGCCGGTGAAGGCCATGGGGAAGAAAAGAAGGAGGGTGTTTTTGTTCCCAAAATTCTCACTTAGGCGCACCGGACGCGGTCCATCAGCGGTCTTGGTGGGTAGGGTGAAATCGGGTGCTTTGCTGCCAACTGCGAGTGCCATAATGATTGCTCCAGAAATGGTTGTGCGGAGCCTTGCAGTATAGAAACGGGCCGGGCGGGGTCAAACCGCGCGGCGGAAGCAAATTTTCTAGGCGTCGCTGCCCGTGCGCGCTTTGGCCGTCGAGGAGACGTGTTTGCGATCGGCCGCGCCTTTGCCTTTGGCGGCCGATTTCACTGCTGGTGCCGCAGTGGCGTCAGCGGTGAAAAGTACTTTGTTCGGCGAGCCTTTCAGCTTCGGCAGCTTCGGCAACGAATCGGGAATGATCCGAACCAGGGCGCCGATTCGAATCTGCGCGTAGACTTCGGTCACATCCTTCGAAGACATTCGCACACAGCCGAAGCTGGCCGGTTTGCCAATGATCTTTTCTTCCGGCGTGCCGTGGATGTAGATGCAGCGATTGAAGGCATTGGCGTTGCCGCGCTCGAGGCCGCGCAGCCAGATGATGCGGGTCACGATCGGATCGCGTCCGGGGGCGTTAGGCGGCAAAATTTCACCGGTAAAACGCCGCTTGTGGAAGACCGCCCCGGTGGGCGCGTGATCGCCAATCTTTTCCGCGACCTGCAGCCAGCCTAACGGCGTCGCCATGCTCCCCCAGCGATCGCCCAGCCCAAATTTCGAAGTCGAGACCGGGTAAACCGCGGCCCGCTTGCCGTCCTCGATCACCATCAACTTCTGGTCTTTGACGCTAATGATGACGCGCGGCGGGATGACCGTCTCCGTCGCGGCATCGAGCCTAACGACAGCGGCGGCGAGAAAAATACAGGCAAAAAAGCCGAAACGAAAAGGCATGGGCGACGTTATTAGTGGAAGAACAGGCGGTTTGTCACGCGGGAAATGCCACCGGTCGCGGCGCGGGGAAATTAAAACGGGGCAGCCATTGCGCAAGCGAACAGACAGCGACGTAAAGAAAACCGACCTGAAACATGATTAAAAAGGGCAGGGTCAGATACTGGCCGTGGACCAGGGCATGCCAGACGAAGTAGCTGAAGTAGATCGCGAAACCAACCTCGAGCAAAGGCAGGAGCGACTTGAGCGGCATGTAGCGGCAGGAACGCCAGACCTGCGCTTTGCTTTCGATCCCGTATTTCGGGGTGCGCTTAAATTCCGACTGGTGATTGAAGAGCGCTTCGAGGACGGCGCGGGCGTTGTTGATCGAAAGGCCGACGCCGAGGGCGATCAAGGCGGGCAGGAGAAGAATCTCCTTCATCCAGGTACGCGGATGGAGTTCGCGCTGCGCAACAATATAGAAGACCGCGACCGAGACCGAGGCGGTGAGGAAAATCGGCACGTCGAGCAGGAACATGCGCAGCCAGCCCGATTGCGGCCCGCCGGTCGAGGGATGGAGCAGCACACAGAGACAGGCGAGGAGGAGGTAGGCGAAGTTGGAGGTAAGGTGCCCGGTCGCTTCGATTTTGATCGGCAACGGCAACTTGCTCCGCCAGATGCGCGGCAGGAGTTTTTTGCAGGTCTGGATGGAGCCTTTGGTCCAGCGATGCTGCTGCGATTTAAAGCCATTCATATCGACGGGTAATTCCGCTGGCGTCACGACATCGGTCAGGAAAACAAACTTCCAGCCCTCGAGCTGCGCCCGGTAGCTGAGGTCGAGGTCTTCGGTGAGCGTGTCATGTTGCCAGCCACCCGCATTGGTGATGCAGGACTTGCGCCAAAGTCCGGCCGTCCCGTTGAAATTAAAAAAGCGTCCGCTCCGGCTGCGCGCGACCTGTTCGAGGAGGAGATGGCCGTCGAGGAACATCGCCTGCACCCGGGTGAGAAGGGAGTAGCCGCGATTGATGTGGCCCCAGCGAGTCTGGATCATGCCGACTTTCGGGTCGGTGAAAAAGTGGATGGTGGACTGGAGCAATTCGGGCTGAGGGACAAAGTCGGCATCGAGGATGCAAACGAAATCGCCGCGAGCGCTGGCAAGGCCGGCCTCGAGCGCGCCGGCCTTGTAGCCGACGCGATTGGTCCGCTGCAGCAGCTCGACCTCGAAGCCGCGGTCGCGCAGGCGGCTGGCGCAGGAAGCCGTTAATTCCCGCGTGTCATCGGTCGAATCATCCAGGACCTGGATCTGGAGAAGTTCCTTCGGGTAATCGAGCTCGCTGACGGATTTGAGGAGCCGCTCGACCACGTAGATTTCATTGAAGATGGGCAGCTGCACGGTGATGACCGGGAGCTGCTCGAAATGGGCCAGCGGCTGGGGCACGCGCTTCCGGTTTTTCAGGAAAAGATAGACGATGAAATAGCGGTGCAATCCGTAGCCGGAGAGACCGATGAGGACACTCAGGTAACAGAACGTCCAGACTACATCCACAACGCTTCCTCCCATATGACTGCTAGACGGTGTCGCGGGTTAAGGCGCACAGAGGCGACATGATGCCGCTTCCGCGTGATGCGTCAAATCAAATCTCCGGGCGAGCGCGGGCGAACTCGACTGCTTCATTTGCTCAGAAAAGAGGGCCTGACCGGATCAAATCGCCGGCCGACGCGAGCGGCTCGCCGTTCAGCCGCGAATTGAATTCACCGAGCAGAACCTCCGGGGTCGAAGGGGCGGAACTGGGCAGAATGGCCGGGTAGACCTGAAATCGTCAGTTGCTTCCCTTCCCAAGCCGCCGAAAACTGAACGGGTTAGTCGGAGCGAAATCGTGCAAGAGCAAGACAAACTGCGCAGCCGGCCTCGCCGCCGTTTCGAGCGCCTGAACATCGTCCTTGCCATCTTGATCGCGGGTTGGGTCCCCTCGATTTTGATGCTGGTCGTCTCCTACACCATCCTGACCAAGACCCTCGAATCGAAAATCCAGCGCGACCGCCAGACCTTTGTCCAGCTCATCGCTCACCTCGTTGGAGACGATCTCTCTCGCAGCGGCGAGATCACATCGTTCTACCAAACCTATCCGCCGGTCGCGAAGATTTTTAGCGCGCGTTTTCCGGACCTGGCGGCAAAGGAGTGGCTCCAGGAAACCTATTTCACCCATCCACGGATCGACGGCATGTTCATCGCGACGGAGGACGGTCGACTCATCGCTTCCATCCCGGACGATCCGGGGCGGATGTTGGACAACCGGATCTCAAAATCGTGGCTGGCGGCGGCCCGGACCGCGCAGGGGTTCTACGTCTCACCCGTCCACCCACGATTGTCGGATGGCCGACTCGCGACCGATTTGGTGAGCGCAATCCGCGGACCGGATGGAGTGCCGATCGGCTTCGTCGGCGTTTCCGTGTTGGTGGAGCGGATTGGGCGCCGGTTATCGCTGATCGACCAGGCCGACCAGGCGAAATGCCAGATCGTCGACCAAAACGGCGCCACTCTTTTTGCGAACGATTTCAAACCGAACCCCGGCCCGACCTCGAACGCGGCCGCGGCGCTGGTGAACGACATTCGCTCCGATAAAAGCGGGCACATCGAGCGGCGCGGCCAGCTTTACGCTTTCGCGCCGGTGGAATCGACCGGCTGGATCACGGTGGTGGAGCAGCCGCGCACCGTCGCCTATAAACCCGTGCGGGATTTGCTCGAGCGCATGACCGTGCTCGCGACGTGGCTCATCGTCGGCACGGGCATCATCGCCTGGCTCGCAGGAAAATTCTATCGGCGGCAACGAGAAGCAGCGGCTCGGATTGAGCGGGAAGTTATTTTTAACGACAAGATCCTGGCCAACATGCCGAGCGGCATCGCGTTGGTCGATCCGGAGACCCGAAGATTTCTCCAGGCAAACGACGCCTTTGGGCAAATGGCGCGGCGACTGGGCAATCTCCCGCCCGAAAAAGAAATGACCGAGGCGACTTACGATGAGGTCAACATCGCGCCGCCCGAGGCGATCGAGAAGGTGCTTTCTTTCGGCACCCCCTTCCAGCTCGTCGAGCAGCCGCTCATCGATCGCGCCGGCACGACCAACTTCGTCAACGTCAATCTGCTCCGGTTGCAGGATTCGAAACAGACCGTGCAGGGCGTGCTCTTCCTCGTCGAAGACAAGACACGCGACGTGCGCCTGCGCCAGGAGTTGATCTCGGCCAATGCGGCCAAGGATCAGTTCCTCGCCCTGCTTTCGCACGAGCTGCGCAATCCGCTCTCGCCCGTCCTCGCGATGGTCGGGGAATTGGAAGCGCGCGCCTCGGAGGATGCCGAAGTGCGCCAATCGCTCGCTGTCATCCGGCGCAACGTCGAACTGGAAGCCCGGTTGATCGACGATCTGCTCGACGTCACCCGCATCGCCAAAGGCAAGCTCCAGCTCAGTTTTGAAGTGACCTCCGTGCACGAGACGCTGGAGCGCGCCTACGAAATCTGCCGCGAAGATCTCCTGAAAAAGGAATTGGAATTCGAGTTCCGACTCGAGGCTGAGAGCGACTACGTCAACGGCGACCCGGCGCGGTTGCAACAGGTCTTCTGGAACCTGATCAAGAATGGTGTGAAGTTCACGCCTCAAGGGGGCAAGATCGTGGTCGAAACGAGCAACCTCAGCGGCGACCGGATCTCCATTCGGACGATCGACAACGGCATTGGAATTCCCGCCGACAAGATACCGAAAATTTTCAACGCCTTCGAGCAGGGGCAAAGCTCCATCACCCGCAAGTTCGGCGGTCTCGGCCTCGGGTTGGCCATTTCCAAGGCCATGGTGCGGGCGCATGGCGGCACGCTCTCGGTCGAAAGTGATGGCGCGGAAAAAGGCTCGACCTTCACCGTCGTTCTGAACACCGTGCCCGCCCCGGCGGAAACGAAACCGGTCGCACCGCTTCGCATGCCCGCGGGGCAGGACGGCAAAAAGGGCCCTGGGAGAGGTCACCTCCTCGTGGTGGACGATCACCACGACACCTGTCTCGGAATGAAGATGCTCCTTGAGCGGCGCGGTTACCGGATCACCCTGGCGCACACCGCCGACCAGGCCATCCAGAAAGCGCAGGCCGAGAAGTTCGACCTCCTGATTAGCGACATCGGCCTGCCGGATCGCAGCGGTTATGAACTAATGAAGGAACTGCGCGAAACCAACTCGCTGCGCGGAATCGCCCTCAGCGGATTCGGAATGGAGAACGATATCAACCAGGCGCGCGCTGCTGGTTTCTCCGAACACCTGACTAAACCGATTAACTTTGAGCGGCTGGATGAAGCGATTCAAAATCTGCTCGTGGAAAAGTGCTGACGCGGTTCACGCCTTCGGCAGCCGGGCGTCGACCAATCCGCAAATGACGTGGAGCAGGAACTTGTGCGCCTCCTGAATTCGCGCCGTCGTTTCGCTCCGAACGAGTAATTCGATTTCGGCCATTCCTTTCGCCGGACCGCCGCCGCGACCGAGCAACGCCACCGTCGTCAGGCCGCGCGCCTTTCCTTCCTCGAGAGCGCGCAGGATATTTTTCGAGTTCCCGCTGGTGGTGATGGCGACCAGGACATCGCCCTTCTGCCCAAGGCCAGCGACCTGCCGGGCAAAAACTTCATCGTAGCCGTAGTCGTTCCCGATCGCGCTCATCAGACTGCCGCCCTGCGCGAGATTAAGCGCCGGGTAAGGGCGCCGATCGGTGATGAAACGACAACCAAACTCGGCCGAGAAATCCGCGCCATCCGCCGCGCTTCCGCCATTACCGCAGACCAGGAGTTTGCGCCCTGCGCAAAGGCATTCCAACATCGCCTCCGCCGCCTGCGCGACCGGCCCGGCCAGTTCGTTAAGCGATTCAAAGGTGGTGCAGGCGGCGCGAATCGATTCCTGCAAATTCTGGCTGACGTCGTCCATGGTTTTCTCCGGTTACTGGCTGGTGAAATCTCGCTGCCGATACAATCGAGGAACCGGAGTTGCAACCGGATAATCCGGCTGTCGCGAAGGTTGAGACGGGAGTGCCATATGACAAGGCGTTCATTTTGCTTGCCCTCGGGGACGCAATTGTTGTAAGACTGATCCCCCAGCAAATACGATTAATGGGTGACCGCGCAGCCACCCTTTGAGTGAGCGTGAACTCTTTCCGTCAAGGGAGGCGAACCCGCCGGACGACGAGGGAGCGCGGGTGTGTTTCGTGCTTTTGAAGCATCTGCCCGGCAATCCTGGAGAGTTAGTCGGAACAGAAATCACTATACAGAAATTCCGAAACTTCATAAACTCTAGAAAAACCCAGCAATTTACATCTAAGCTCATGAGTGACCTATCCAGCGCTGAGAACCAGCGTCCAGAAAAGTGTGACGAATCCAGGTCGACAGCTCCTGTGACCCTCTCGGTCATTTTCCCCGCCTTCAACGAGGAAGCGAACATCCGCCATACGGTGGAAGCAGCCCGCATGGTGCTGCCAAAGCTGGCGCAGACTTGGGAAATCATCCTGGTAAACGACGGGAGCCGCGATGCAACGACTCCGATCTGCGATGAGCTCGCCGCGCAATATCCCGAGGTGCGGGCGATTCATCACGTCGAGAACCGTGGCTACGGCGCGGCTCTCAAGAGCGGTATCCTCGCCGCCCGTCTCGACTACATTTTCTTCACCGATTCCGACGGTCAATTCGATCTACAGGAACTCGAAAACCTCATCGACTGGGCGAGCCATTACGAGATCGTGACCGGTTACCGCGCGAAACGGCAGGATCCGCCGCATCGCCTGATCAACGCCTGGGGCTGGAGGACGCTTGTCCGCATGGTCCTCGGAGTCAGGGTGCGCGACATCGATTGCGCCTTTAAGATTTTCCAGCGCTCCGTTTTCGACCGGGTCCAGATCCGCTCCGTCGGCGCCATGGTCAACACCGAGATTCTGGCCCAAGCCAACAGCTTCGGCATGCGCATCCACGAAGTAAAAGTGAGCCACTACCCGCGGCGCGCCGGGAAATCGTCGGGCGCAAACCTGCGCGTGATCGCAAAAGCCTTTAAGGAACTCTTCCGACTCTGGGGCCAGCTCCGTAACGTCACCCACGAACAGCCAGGCCTGTTCCGGACTGAGGCCGCTCTAGTCGAGACCGCCACTTATCCTCAGGAAAATGGTTATGATGCGGTCCGCGGCGGGTCGAGAGTGCTGGCCGGTCGCTTGAATGTCGAACCGGCGTCGCAGACGCCGCGACGTAATCGCTGCTTTGCCGATTAAGGCCAGCCCGGCCGGTCCGCTTTCTGCCGATCATTAGGCAAAGCGGACCCAAGGGTGGTAGCTTTTACTGCCTCGAGCGGTGCGACGAGTGAAAGCTCGCGCAGCTCGAAGTCCCAATCCGGTCAAAACAAAAATTCCGGCGCGTCTGGGGAACTTATCATTTCTATGAATCAAAAATTGCAGCTCGTGCGACCCGGCCGCACCCGCCAAATTCGCTTGCGTAACCGCTTTTCACGGCGTCCTGCTGGCGCGCCATCTGCTAACCTCAGCCTTTGCGCGCCATCATGCTAAAAGGACTTTTCTCCCGTCAATCTTCTGAAGATAGCCCGGCCGACCCGCCGGTGGCGTCGCCTAACGGGGCCCGCCGCCGCGTCATGGTCATCGGGCTTGATTGCGCCGCGCCGGAGTTAATCTTCGATCGCTGGCTGGATGACTTGCCGAACCTGAAATCGCTTTATCAGCAAGGAGTCCATGGCGAACTGCGCTCCTGCGATCCGCCGATCACGGTGCCGGCCTGGTCGGTCATGATGTCGTCGAAAAGCCCGGGCCGACTGGGCGTTTACGGCTTTCGGAATCGGGCGGACCATTCCTACGATCGCTACTCGATCGCCAACTCGCTTGCGATCAAGGAAGATCGGCTCTGGGAAATTCTTTCGCAGCGAGGCAAACGCTCGATCGTGATCGGCGTGCCCGGCACCTACCCGCCGAAGCCGCTCAATGGTACGATGGTGACCGATTTCCTCACCCCCGACACTTCCTGCGAATACACTCACCCGCCCGCTTTCAAGCAGGAGATCGAGCAGGTGGTGGGGGAATACATTCTCGACGTGCGCGATTTTCGTTCCGGCAACAAGGAGAAGATCCTGGCCGACATCTACGAGATGACCCGGAAACGGTTCCAGCTCGCGCGGCATCTCCTGGCCAAGGACGACTGGGATTACTTCATCATGGTCGAAATGGGGACCGACCGGATCCATCACGCGCTCTGGGACAACATGGACCCTGCGCACCGCTTTTACGAAAAGGGAAACAAACTGGAAAACGCCATTCACGACTACTACAAGGAAGTCGACCGCGAGATTGGCGAGCTCCTGAAATTCGCCGATGAACAGACCGACGTTCTCATCGTCTCCGATCACGGGGCGAAGCGGATGGATGGCGGCATCTGCGTCAACGAATGGCTGATGGCCAATGGCTACCTGGTTTTGAAAGAACAGCCGACCAGCGCGGTGCCGCTCTCGAAGGTCAAGATCGATTGGTCCAAGACGAAGGCGTGGGGCGACGGCGGCTACTACGCGCGCGTCTTTCTCAACGTCGCTGGCCGCGAACCGGAAGGAACGATCGCGCCGGAGGATTACGAAAAAGTCCGCGACGAATTGATCGCCGGCCTGAAATCCATCCCCGACGAAAACGGGCGCGACATCGGCACCCAGGTGTTCCGGCCGGAAGACCTTTACAAGGAAGTACGCGGGGTGGCGCCGGATTTGATCGTGTATTTCGGCGATCTCTATTGGAGATCGGTCGGAACGATCGGCGGTGGAAAACTGCACACCTTCGAAAACGACACCGGTCCCGACGGGGCAAACCACGCTCAGAACGGCATGATCCTCTGGCGACCCGCCGGCGGCACCTCCGAGCCGCGTCAAATCGACGGCGCTCAAATCACCGATGTCGCGCCGACCGTTCTGGAAATTCTCGGCCTGGCCATCCCGCCGGACATGGAGGGAAAGCCGCTCGTTAGCGGAGAGAAAGTCTGTCTCCAAAAATGACGCCGCAGCCAAAAAACTTTCTCAGCCAGATCAAGATGGTGCGCGCGCGTACGCCGCTCCGCTTGAGTTTTGGCGGCGGTGGCACCGACGTTTCACCCTATGCGGATACACATGGCGGCTGCGTGCTCAACGCCACCATTTCGCGCTACGTTTATGGGACGCTGGTGCCGAAGTCGGAGCGTTCGATCGGATTTCGCTCCTTCGATTACGGCACGGTCGTTTATTGGACACAGGAAGAGCATTTCCATTTCGACGGCCAGATGGATCTGGTGAAAGGCGTGCTGAAGCGGTTCGAGCTCGATAAATTCCGAACTGATGGGTTCGATCTTTTCGTCCACGCTGATGCACCGCCCGGTTCCGGTCTTGGCAGCTCGTCCACCTTTACCGTCGCCTTGATCGGTCTCTTCCGGGAATTGCTTGGGCTGCCGATCACTTCGGATGGAATGGCGAAGCTGGCCTACGACATCGAGCGCAACGATGTCGGCATCAAGGGCGGCCGCCAGGATCAATGGGCGGCGGCGTTCGGCGGATTCAACTTCATGGAATTCAACGGCGAAGAAGTCGTCGTCACCCCGCTGCGCTTAAGCGAATATCTGATCAACGAGCTCGAGTACAATCTCATTCTTTGTTTCACCGGCAGCCGGGAATCGCAGCCGATCATCGACAGCCAGATGGAAAGCGCGAAAAACAAAGAAGCCGCGCCGCTCGCGGCCATGGACCAGGTGAAAGCCATCGCCTACGATATGAAAAAGGCGCTCCTCGCGAGCGACCTCGATCGCTTCGGCGAGATGTTGCACGAGGGCTGGCTGCAAAAGAAGCAAATGGCCAAGGGCATCACTACCCCGCGCATTGATGAGCTCTACGAAGAAGCGCGCAAAGCCGGCGCCATCGGCGGAAAAATCACGGGCGCGGGCGGCGGCGGCCACCTTTTGCTGTATTGCCCCTTTAACAAACGACACATCGTTCGCGAACGTCTCAGCGCCCTCGGGACGTCGGTTACAGATTTCCGTTTTGATCCGGTTGGAATGCAAACCTGGCGGGTTTATAAATGATTACGTTTTCCGGTCAAAACTTTACGCCCGTCCGCCAGAAGGCTAACCTCGTCGCCACGTGAAGAAGGTCCCGAAAGTAGTCGTAATCGGTTTGGACTCCGCGACCTGGACCGTCATCCGGCCTTGGATAGCGGAAGGCAGCCTGCCAAATCTGGCGAAACTCATGCAGACCGGTGTGTCCGGTTCGCTCGAGTCCGTCCGGCCGCCAATCACGCCGCCCGCCTGGACCTCATTCATGACCGGGAAGAATCCCGGCAAACACGGCATTTTCCATTTCGTCGAGACCGAGCATGGCGGCTACGCGATGAATTACGCCAACGCGACTTCGCGCCGCTCGCCCACCGTCTGGAAGTTGTTGAACACCGCCGGCTACTCGGTTGGGACGATGAACATCCCGTTCACCTATCCGCCTGAGCCGCTCGATGGCTTTCAGATTTCGGGAATGGACACGCCCTCGGAATCGAGCCCCTTCATCCATCCGCCGGCGCTGCGGGAAGAATTGTTCAAACACCTCGGCGGAATGCAGCTCGACCTTCGCTTCCTTGGTGCGATGTCGACCGATGAACGACGCAACCAGGTGCTGGCCGAGATGGAGATGCTCGACCAACAGTGGACCAAGGCCGCCCTCTACCTGCTCGAAAACCATCCGCAGGACGTGATGATGTTCGTCTTCATGTCGATCGATACGGTCCAGCACTACTTCTGGCAGCACATGGATAAGAGTCATTTCATCCATGATCCCGAGCTGGCCCCGAAATTTGGCGACGCCATTCGCAAGGTCTACGAACGACTCGACGCGGCCGCCGGACAGATTATCGACCGGCTTCCCCCCGAGACGGCCGTCTTTGTCGTTTCCGATCACGGCGGCGGACCGGTCGTGGACCGCACAATCTACCTTAACCGTTACCTGGCCCAAATCGGCCTCCTGCACTATCACGAAAAAGCCACCTCAGCTCTTCGCACCGCGTTGAACAAGGTGATGCGCTTCGGGTTCTCCGTGGTTCGCGGCACGCTCAGTTCGCGACAAAAAAGCCGCCTCGCTGAGCTTTTCCCCAAGATGCTGAAGAAAAGCGAGATGGCCTACTCGTCCTTCACCAGCATCGATTGGAGCCGGACCAAGGCCTATTGCAGCGAAGTGCTGGCATCACCGCCGAGTATCTGGATTAACCTCAAAGGCGTCAAGCCGCAGGGCATAGTCGACCCGAAGGATTACGACGATCTGCTCAACTTTATTATCGCGAAACTGGAGGAACTGAAAGATCCGCGCGACGGGCAGCCAGTAATCAAGCGCGTCTACCGGCGCGATGAAATTTTCCATGGACCTTTCGCCCACGAAGGCGCAGATCTCATTCTTGATTGGTGGAGTGAGAACAGTCTTTTTTCGACCCAGCCGAGTTTTCCCGAGGACACGCACAAGCCGGCGCTGCTCATCCGCGAGCACAAGCCGTCTCCCAACTCGGAATGGGGCGGGACTCACCGGCTCGAAGGTATCATTGTCGCACGCGCACCGGCCTTAAAGGCAGGAGCAAACATCGACCACTCGCACCTCATCGATCTCGCGCCCACGATTCTCCATATTCTCGGAGTTTCGGTCCCGGAAGACATGGATGGCGCAGTCTTGACGAGTGCCTTCCGGCCCGAGTTCCTGGCGGACCATCCGGTGGAATCCGGAGCGGCCTCTGGCACCTCCGGCGGCGAGCGAGCCAGTGGTTATACCGACGAAGAGTCGGCCAAGGTCGAAGAGCGATTGCAAGCCCTCGGCTATCTCGAGTGATCCTTAAGATAATTTATACCTATGTTTGAACTTATTCGTGCTGACTTAAACCGTAAGACGCGAGGCTTTGGCGTCCGTCCAGAAGATCAAACCTTCTTCCGCAAGCGAATCACGCCGTTCCTCGAATTCGGAACCTTCGCCGTCATGGTTTACCGATTTGGTTCGTGGGCTTACACGGTCAAGATCCCGGTTATCCGACAAATCCTGATCACGCTGTATTTGTTCATCAACGTCTTCTGCATGGCGGTCACCGGGATTCATATCGCGCGCGAAAACAAAATCGGTCCCGGATTCGTTATCCATAACTTCTGTGGCATTCTCGTCCTGGCTAAAGAAATCGGACATAGCTGCACTCTCAACCAAGGCGCAAGCATCATGAATGTGCGCGGGGTAGGTCGCGCCACGATCGGGAATAACTGTTACTTCGGTGCCGGGTGCAAGGTAGTGGGCGCGGTGACAATCGGCGATAACGTCGTGGTCAGCGCTAACTCTGTCGTTGTGACCGATGTGCCCAGCGGTGCGACTGTCTTTGGTGTCCCCGCCCGGGTTATTTCGCGCGAAGCGACCAGCGCTTATCTCAAAAATCCTGTTATGCCGGTCGCCTCTGACACTCCGGCCACAACCGCTTCGTGAGTCCAACCATCAATCACGCTCCGAGGAAAAACGGCTATGCCGTCGCGATGGTCGCGGCCTGTCCCTTTCCGGCTAACCATGGCTCCGCTGCCAGTATTCGGGAAATGTCCGACACGCTGACCGACATGGGACACGACGTTCATATCGTCACCTATCCGATTGGCCAGGCAGACATCCGGGTTCGTCGCGCCAAGGTCCACCGAACCGCGCCTTTCCAACAGGAACATAACGCCAAGGTCGGCCCTTCGGCAGACAAGTTTGTTCTCGATTTCAAGCTCCTGCGCCTGCTTTGCCGGGTCATTCGCGAAGAACAGATAGATATTATTCACGCGCATAACTACGAGGGAGCACTCGTTGGTCTCATGGCCAAGTGGATTACCGGCCGCCCGCTTCTCTATAACGCGGTCAATCTCATGTCCGATGAGTTGGCCGGTTACCGCTTTATTCGTCCAGCCTGGCTAGCTCACGCTCTGGCGCGAGCCTTGGATTGGTTCATCCCCATTTTCCCCGACCACATCACCGCGGTGTCTCCGGAATTACGAGATTGGTTTGTTAAGCACAATGTCTCGGCGAGCAAGGTGGATATGGTCCCGGCCGGGATTGAGCCGGAAATGTTTGATCACCCTGAACCTGAAAAATTCCGGGAGCAATTTCAAATCAACGGCCGTCCAGTCGTGATGTATACCGGCGTCCTGAACGCTTTTCAGCGCGTCGATTACCTGCTCCGCGCTTTTGCCGTGGCCCGACAGGCACAACCCAATGCCCTTTTGCTTATTGTAAGTCCGCTCGTTAACGCGACAAACGAAAGAGAACATAAAGAGCTCGCCGCGCAGTTGGGAATTTCCGATTCGGTAATCTGGATCGCGCCTCATGCCCTGGCTGACCTGCCAAGTTACCTCGCCCTGGCTGATGTGACCGTCGTGCCGCGCCCGGAATGTCCTGGGCATCCGGTCAAGCTCTTGAATTACATGCTCGCAGGTAAACCTGTTGTCTCCTTTGCTGGCGGCGCCAAGGGAGTGAGTCATATGCACGATGCCTTTATCGTCCCGAATCACGACTTTGAAGCACTCGGTCGTGGCATCGTCACTTTATTGCAGGATAAAAAGCTCGCCTCCGAGCTCGCGGCTAATGGCCGGGCGACGGTGCTGGCCGATTTCGATTGGCGTCAAATCTGCCTCAAGATCGAGCAAATCTACGATCAACTCCTCGGAGCCCCGTCCACCGCAGGCGCGCCTGCCAGCGTCGCACCCTTAAGCAAATCGCCAGCTCCGGCGGCGGTCGAACGTTAGTCTGAACTTTCCGTAGAATTAAAGAACGTATACAATCGCAACCCCTTCATTCAAAGGTCTGCCAGTCTTTTATTTAATATCGACAACCTACGGGCACGCGGCTATGAACGGTCTGCATTTGCCGCCCAGACGACACTGTTATAACCCAATATGGACACGAAAAATGAAATGGCAGGTTCAACTCTGCGACCCGAAAGTGGCAGCCCGCATCCTCGCCAACCCACTGGACCGCAAATGAAACGCTCACATTGGATCATCTTTCTCGCGATCTGCTGCATCCTCGGCTTGCTCGTCTTCTTCACGGTCATCCACGTCATCAATACCACGCCCTCCCGGGCGCGCCTGGTGAACGCTCCCGCTCCCGTCGAGACCGTTCCTGTTCGCCGCCAAGATCTCAACGAAGTCATCGGCGGAAGCGGCGCGATCGAACAGGGCCAGACCGTGCAATTGACCAGCCAGGTTACCGCCCAGGTCTTGGAGGTTCCGGTGAAGATCGGCGACATCGTGAAAAAGGGAGACCTCCTCGTCAAGTGGGATGACCGGCTGATCACCGCCACCCTCGAGGCGAATCGGGCCTACGTCGATTCCAGTAACATCAAGATTAAGGACGAGACCCGGCAGGTTGAACGCTACAAGGCTCTACAGGACAAAAACATGGGCACCCCGCTGGAGTTGGAGAAGAGCGAGATGTCCCTTGCCGATGCAAGGGAAGCGCTCGCCAAGGCGACCCTTTCCCTGCGCCAGGCGGAACTCGATCTGGAGCACGTGAAGATGTCCGTCCCGCTCGATGGTATCGTTCTGGAACGCCTTGTGAATCCGGGTGAAAACACTCATCGCGATCAGCTCGTGATGAAACTCGGCTCGCTCAACAACGTGCTTTTAGCGGCCAAGATCGGTGAAGAAAAGATGCATTCCGTCCAGCTCGGTCTGGCCGCGGAAGCCAGCTTCCCGGCCTTCCCCGGGGAGCGCTTCCAAGGCAAAGTAGTCAAGATTGATCCCAACATCGATCCTGTGACCCGTACTTTCACAACCTATGTAGAGATCAAGAATGACGACTTCCGCTTGAAGCCGGGTCTCTCCGGTTTCGCCCGGATCCGCCGTTCGGCGAAGAATGTTTTGGCAGTTCCGAGCATCGCCATCACGAATCCTTCCGGCGAAGAGGCGTCCGTCTTTGTCGTCGATTCGGATAAGAAAGCCACCATGCGCAAGATTCGTCCCGGCATCGTGGTCGATGCCATGACCGAAGTACGCGACGGCCTGAAGGAAGGCGAAAAGGTGGTGACGGTGGGCCAGCTGTACCTCAACAACAATGACAAAGTGCGCACAACCGAGAAATCACTTGAGAAGTAGTATTGCTGTTAGTCTAACCCTCCTCCTCTTTGCCGCCCCCCTGATCACATGGGCTGGGGAGGGCGAGGTGCTGACGAAGAAGGCCATCGACATGAGTAAGCCTTTGGACTTGAGCGATTGCATCGCTTTGGCTCTGGATGAAAGTCCGCTCTTGGAAGCGAGCCGCCTCGATGTCGCCTCCGCGGCCGAGGAAGCGCGGGCCGCCCGTGCTCAAACCCTGCCTAGTCTCAGTGCTACGGCTAACGCACAGATTTTTTCGGGTAGTCCGACAAGTAGGTTCTCGATCGTCGGTATCGGAGATACAGGAGTTGGGGTGGCGCCAACGCCGCGCCCACGCCTAGGACCCAGCAGAAATTCCACCAGGAGTGTTGATCTCGGAACGGTCGAGGCTTATTCCGCACGACTTGAGTACCCGCTCTTCAAGGATGGGAGCATCCTTGGGCTGAATACGGCCCCGGCCGAAGCCAGCAAGCTGGCGCGGAGACGTAATCTAGCCTGGACGAGCAAGCTGCGCCGCGAAGACGTCATCGCGCGTATCACCGATGCGTTTATCAGCACGGTCTCGGCCGAAAATCGTGCCGGATTCGCCGAGCGGCGGGTTACGCTCCTCCAAAAACAGGTCGACGTTACCGAGGAGCAACAAAAACAAGGTTTAACCTTGCCGATCGACTTGAAGTTGGCTCGGAGTCAGCTGAACGGCGCCCACACGCTTTCCAGTATTCTGCGCCAACAGGCGGTCGCGGGCAAAATTGAACTCGCCCGTGCTTTGGGTTTTGAGAGCGCCGACGACCTCCGTCTCTCCAACGAACTGCCCGAACCGCCGCCGCCCCCACGGGCCGAGCAGATCCTTGGCTCCGCCAATCTTGGCAAACATCCCTCTTTGGAAGTACAGAAAGCACTCATCGATCAGGCACACGAAGACTATCGTCTAGAGAAGTTTCGTCTCTACCCTTCGGTAAGTCTTCGAGGGTCGGCCGTTCATATCGACGATTTTGGTTCCAACGGTGCGGAGGTCTATAGCGGGGCAATTTCGGTCGATGTTCCTATTTTCGATTTTGGTGCGCAGCAGTCCGCAACGCGGGCGAAGTTAGCCAGGTATCAGGCCGAACGCGCCCGCCTTGGCGCGGTCGCGGATGACGTCACCTTTGAAATTGTAACTATTTATCAAAGCATCTACGTCCTCAGCCAAAATATCCTTTCCCTCCAGCAGGAGGTGGCAAAAGCCGACCGCGATTTTCAAGTCACTGGTTCACAGCAAGAGCAGGGCATTGCCACTCCCCTGACAGCGATCGAGAAGGAATTGCGTCTTATCGCCAAACGAGATGACTTGGACGGACTTCAGGTACGCCGGCTCATGCTTTACGCGGCTCTTCAGAAAGCCTCCGGCGGCTCCTGGAAGTGGTTTCAATGAAGCAATCTCAGCGGATCGTAAAGAACGCCGTTCTCGGCGTCGCAGCGGGGGTCGTTGGTGGTCTGGTCTATCTGGCCACAACCATTGTTATTGCCCGCAATCACAACGTTAGCCTCGCGGAGTTTGGCAAGTATCAGTGGGTTCTGGCCTTTGCCATGATCGCTCAGCTCGTGGCCGATTCTGGGCTGCCTCGGATGATGATCCGGGAGATCGCAAAAGACCCGAAATGTGTCGGCAAGATCACCGGGGCAGCGGCAGGTTTAATCTGGGCAATCACCCTGTTGGTTTGTTTGCTCGTAGGAGTGATCGCCCTTTTCCTCCCCTTCGGCAACGACATGAAGCTCGCCGTCTTCCTGATGACTGTGGCGACGATGGCTACCTTTCATGGTGCGGGCTACAACGCCGTCCTGCGGGCCTTTGAAGATAACGAACTGAATTATCTCGGCTTCATCCTGCAAAAGATTTTTCTCTTCGTTGCCATCCTCCTCATGCTCCATTTCAGGACCGGGATGGTAGGATTCGTGGTCGCTCACTTGTTGTCCAACCTGCTCCTGTGGGGTTTCTATCACACTCTCGTTTCCAAATTCTATACCAAGGTTAAGTTGCAGATAGACCTCCCTCTTTGGAAGGAGCTTTTCTTCTCCGCCGTGCCCATGGGCGGCGGAGTAATGCTTCGCCAGCTCGCCATGCAGATCGATATCTTCGTTCTGGGACTGATGACCAACATGCAGACGGTTGGCTTGTTTGGCGGACCTTACCGGCTAAGCTGGTCGCTGCGCACCATCCCGCAAACTCTCTCCCTGCCCCTCTATCCCCTTTATTCTCGCACTGCACATTTCTCGCCTTCTCGCTTCGGCGACGTCTACCGCCAAAGTCTTAAGTTCTTTACCCTCCTTGCTGTCCCTTTTGCCGCCTTCTTCGTCGCCTGGTCTCAACCGCTTCTCACCCTCGCCCTCGGCGCGAGATTTTTACCTGCCCTCCCTGCCATGCAACTCCTCGGTCTCGGTCTCATCCCTTTCTTCATGTCGACGATTTTTCAATATCTCTTTGCAGCGCTTGACGCGCAGAAGAGTTTTTTCGTCACCGCTGCAATTGGCTCCGCCCTGCGCATTTTCCTCCTCGTCGTGCTGATCCCACGCTACAACTACCTCGGGCCGGCGATTGCCTTTGTCTGTGCTGAGGTGCTCACGGTGGGAATGTGGATCTATCGGATGGATAAAATTGGTTATCCGGCACACCTCGCCAATGTCCTCTGGCGACCCCTCGCGGCGGGCACGACCATGGGTGTCGTCCTCTATTTGTTTATCGACGCGTCTCCCATCTTGCAGGTTGCGGGCGCGGTCCTGTCCGTTTTGTGTTATGGCGCGGCGCTCTTCGCTTTGCGGACCTTCTCCAGCGAGGAAATCAGCCAGGCCCGCGAGGGAATCTCTTTCGTTTCTCCTTTCGTCGCGTCCTGGGCCAAAAAACTCCGACGCGACTCGTGAACCTTCCGAAAAGCGTCATGGCCATCTGGCGCCGCCTCACCATCTGGGCGGACATCGCCGCGCGCTTCTGGGCGCGTTACTGGCTCCTGCTCATTGGCTCCTTTCTGGTCCTCGGCTCGGTAGTCCTGAAATGGGTCCAGTCTCCCTTTAGTCATAATATATCCGGCCTGAAATTGTCCTTCCTGCATGACCCGGGAGTAACTCCTCACTTTACCCTTGTTTCGGTTGGCGTCATAAGCGTCATCGTTCTCGGAGTTGGAATCCTCTTTCTGAAAAGGCTCCCTTTTCTGCTCGGGCTGGCGGCAGCAGTTCTCCTCATGTTTTGGGCGATCACCCCGGCTCAGATTGCTTTCCGTGAGCCATCAATGCTGCGCCGGCTAACTTATGAATTGCAAGTGCTGCCACTGCAGAAGATCTTCTCGAAAGATTACCTCTCGCAGAACTACGGCGCGCCAGAACTCGTCCCCAAACGACTCGTTCTTTACAGTGCCTGGGGCCGGCTCGTCGCGGCTTGGTCTTTCCTGCGCCTTGGCTGGTATTGCTTTGGTCTGGGGGGGCTTCTCATCGGCGCTTATGCCATCGCGCAAATTGCCTCCGGCAGACTGACTCGCGTTCTCACTCTCCTTTGCCTGCCCGTCGCCGCTTTTATCATTGTCCTGATCCCTCCGGCCATCGGACAGCATTACTTTACCGACGGCGCCCTCGCTGCAACCTATGGCCGAAACCAGGAAGCGGTCGCTCGCTACCGGATGGCGATCCGTTGGGATGGCTGGCACGCCCACGATATCGATCTCTATGCTGCCATCGGATCGCTCCAAAAGCAGGCCGGCATTTCCTCTGGTTCTGCCGAACGACGAATCGCCCGCGCCGTCGACTTGCAGAGCAAGAACCAATTTGAAGCCGCGATCTTTGAACTAAGCCAGGCTGAGGAAGCAGGCGGAGCGCTGGCCGAGACCGCGCACCGCGAACTTGCCCTTACGCGCATGTCGCTCGGCCTTGCCTTATATCGCGCGGGCGGTGCCGGCAGTGCGGTCTCGCACTGGGAATCGGCCCTGGCCGAAGATCCTAGCCTGATCTATGTCCTCCCTTATCTCGCTCGTGGCTACTACGACATTGGCCGTTACGAGGCCGGGGCGGAGACGGCACTTCGGCTGGCTAAATTGATCAAAGACCATCAGTATGCCTTGGCCAACGCCTACTCCACTGCGGCGGACTGTTACGCGAAACTTGGCAACGACGCCGTGGCGCGCCGGTATTACGCTCTCTCGCTCGCAGCCGATCCAATCTTGAACTACTGGGCATTAACTGGCCTTGCCGGAGAATAGCTATGGAGAACCTTCCTGCACAGGAGAGATACCCAAGGCAACAGGCCTTCCGCTGGGCCTGGATCCTGGTTGTACTTTGCGGATTATTGCTTGGATACTTTGTCCTGCAGACCTACGGGCTCCCCCGGCACCGGCAATATCAGCTCAACTTCGGCAAAGCGAAGTGGATCGAACCACCCGAGGCCCATACGCCGGTCGCTTATTTTCGCAAAGAAGTCTTCCTCAACGCTCCTCCCGCTCAGGCTTGGATTGAGCTCGCTGCTTCGGATACTTTTGGCCTTCTCATCAATGGCCACACCATTGGTAATCGCACTTCCGTCAAGACCTACGAGGCCGAAATCTACGACGTCAAAAGGGCGCTCAAAGCCGGCGCTAACGTCGTCGCTGTTTCAGTCTCCCGCACCTCCTATCCCGATCCGGCTCAGCTAATCTTACGCGGGAAGATTGTCGAACGGGGAGGGAAGACCACGACTTTGCTTAGCGATGAGTCATGGCGGGTCACGAATAAAACGGGGATTGTTCCCGCCGCGATGGAATGGAATTCGAAGCGCGTGCAGGACGAAACGTGGCCCAAGGCGCGTCTTTCACCCTTAAATGATGAGAAGGTGGTCACGTCCTGGGTCGACCTCAATCCCCTGCTTCTCGAACAGCCTAGGATTGGTTACTGGATCATGGCGGACAATGGACCGTCGGAAGCGGTCTTTTCCACCACGATCAAAGCGGACAGGTCGAAACAGGAAACATGGATTCAGGTTGCTGGCTCCGGGGACCTCGACCTGGCGATTAATGGACACATTATCAGCCTTGCCAGTTCGGCTGCCAGGGGGAACAAGAAATTGCCCCACCTGCCGGCGGAGGAAGAGGTCGACCCGACGGTGGATAAATTTGGAAAAGTCGCAACGGAAGGTGCGGCTCCCACCAAACCAACAGGTTCACCTTTGCAATCCGTCGACCTCTCCGCCTACGATGTCAGTCACTGGATTGAACGAGGACAAAACGTCATCGTAGCGACCGTCCGGAGCGAGAACCTGCCGGCCAGTCTATTCGTCGATGGTTTCATCGTGAAGGGAAATAAAGTGGAGCGATTCTCCACCAATAGCGCGTGGCGGATCGGCGATCGCCCCGATCTCGAACAAGGGGACGCGCAACAGCACGCTATCCAGATTGGCCCGGATGGAATTGCGCCCTGGGGTTACCTGCCACAGGACATTGCCCGGCCTCTCGATCACTCCGGTTTTGCCACTCTCTTTCAGTCTTGGGCCATCGTTGGGCTCACCCTTGCCCTCGTCATTGCCCTCTGGCTGGTCGTCTCCGGACTAGTGGCCAACCGGCGGGGCGAACCTCTCGTGCAGGCGATGGCACGCGATGCCTTGCTGCACGGTCCACTCCTGGTAGGCCTTCTCCTATTGCTTCTCCCGAATTACGATCCGCGTTATCCGGTCGAGTGGTCGTTTCAGCCCAAATTCGTAGTTGGAGCTTTTGCCGTCCTGATCTTGATCCGCCTTTTCCATTTGTTGGTTGATAAATGGACGCCGGCAGTCAACCGCGCTGGCCTGGAGCGGATGAAGGCCACGACTCAATGGGAAACGCGCAATGCGCAAGCGACAGATATAATTTCGCATCGCCTGCGTTTGCCGGAGCTGTTCGAGATTCCGTTTCGCCGGCTACTGCCCAGTCTCATCCTCGTCCTCATCATGTTTCTAGGGCTTGGTCTGCGTTACCATAACCTCGGTTACGTGTCGTTTGACCACGATGAAATGGGCCAGATCGCGAAATCAAAAGGGATTTTCAGCCTGGGAATTCCCTACACCCTGGCGGCAGGTGAGATACGCTGGACGACCACCTACGAAGCAGTTCCCTACCCGCTCGCCCTTTTTGGATTTCTGTTTGGCCTTTCGGAGTGGGCCCTGCGCCTCCCGGCCTGTCTCATGGGAACCCTATGCATCGGCGTCATCGGGCTTATGGGACGGCGGTTGTTCGACTGGCGGGTTGGTCTCTTTGCCGCTTTCGTCTACGCCTGTTTGCCGCTCAATATCCGATGGGCACAGAATGCCTTCTATCTCTCGCAATGCCAGCTCATGGCGATGCTGACGTATTGGCTCTTCTACGAAGCAATCCGAACTCGTCCTTTTAATCAGAAGTTCCTCACCGCCGCTGCAGTTGCCTTTGGTCTATCTTACCTTTCCTGGGAAGGAACCGGATTTCTTCTGCCTGCGCTGATCATGGGCCTGCTCGTGGTGCGCTGGGGTCAATGGTGGTGGCTGAAGGACTTTCATCTTTATCGTTGCCTGTTTTTCATCGGGGCTGTGGTCGTCGCTCAATATTGCTCCCGTATGCTTGCTGGCTCGCCTTATCTTCAAGTCGGGTCCGGCCTCTCCAACTTGACTGGACCATCGCTCTTCTTTCTCTCACCCGGTTATCAGCCGATGTTTTATGTCGACAAGCTGTTGCTCTCGGAGAATCACGTCTTTTTCACTCTGATGGCCCTAGTGGGGCTGCCATTCTGTTGGAGGCATAGTGGGTTTCGCTATCTCATTATCATCGTGGCGACCCTCTTTATCTTACATACCAACTTCCTCGCCGCGCTGTCCCCGCGCTACTGCTACTATTTTCAGCCACTCGTCCTCATGGCAGGCGTGGCGGCGACAGTCATGCTTTATGACCGCATCCGTGCCTTGGCTCGAGATTCCGGGGATTCCGTGGTCGCCCGCTTCGCCGCCCAGGCGACCGGCCTGGCGTTATTGCTGCTACTTTTTGTCCAAAGCAATGAGAGCGTTCTACACGAATATCAGCTCTCCAGCACAGGCGATACGCCACAAATGATGTCCCGCTTGAATACCTATCGCTACGATTACCGCGGGGCGGCGGAATTCGTCCAGGCTCATGCCCGGCCCGGGGACGTCATCCTGCCGGGCATTCCGCATGTCTTTAACTTCTACGCAGGCTTTCCGGGGAACTACTTCCTCAACACACTCTTTAGTTCCAAAGTGCCGTATAACCAGCTTCTCGACGAACCGAGATTCGTGGATAAGTTTGGCAGTCTGCCGGTAATTCGAAATATTTCCGAGTTAAAGGAAGTCGTAAACCGATCAGGCCGGACATGGATCGTCTTCGCACCTTATGCATCGTTTGAGGGCTTGAATAGCCCTGCCGTGCTGGATTACATCCACGAACATGCCAGAGCGGAGTTCGAAAGCTACCGGGCAAAGGTCTTCTTGATCCAAGGCGCCCAACCCCCGACCACTGTGGCTGCAGCGGCTCACACCGCAGAGTAAACGCGGCTGGCTGCCTTGCGTGCTGTGGAGCGCGCATTGAACATCAGAGCGCCGAACGATCCCTGCGAGAGCATTCGGGCCGTTTGCAATTCGCCCGCGATTCGCCCGACTTCGCTAGAATTAGCTTTCACCGCCGCTTCAAATATCTCGCGGCCGTACGCGTAAAATTCCATATCCAAAGCGTTCTTCTCCTGTATCAAATCGAACGTAGTCTGGGGCAAGTCGCGCTTCTTGGGCCGAGAGCGAGTGACGTTGAAACTTGAATAGAAGTTTAGCCGCCATCCGAAGCGCAGTTTCATGAGAGCCAGACTTTCCTCTAGCCGCTCAGAAATGCCCACCACGCTGAAATGCTGCCGCAGATTGTGCTTGGCTTTTTCGAGCATCTCCTGCGTACAGGGGTCCTCATACCTGGCGCCTGCCACGAGTCTGCACTGAATGTTTTCCCGCCGAGAATTGCGAACAAAGTCTTCCAGGGTCCATTTCTCCCGCCGGAGCTTCCAATAGAGGGGATTCAACCTCGAGCTTCGCGTAAAATAGAAAGCTGAGACCACTCGGTCCACCGGGTCCCTTAGTATCGTGAGATAGGTTGCCGCTTGCGGAAGCACCTTGTGCAGGCCGAATGTCATGTGCCCCTTTAACATGCGAATCTTCCTGAGGCGCGAGGGAGGTAGTTTCCGCAGATGAGCAGCTGACCATTTGAAGAGGACCGGATCGATTGAATACATTTGCGAGAGGCGATACTCCCATTCGATTAAACGATTGACCGTCGTCCCGGCCGTTTTCGGGAGATGAAGAAAGATAACGCTCTCGTCGGCACGGCCGTCGTGCGGGGACATACTTAGAGTCCGCTCTGGCGCGGCGGACGGCAGGTGGCGAGAACCGGTGAGTCGCGGCCGTCGCCGTGACGGCCAAAAGAAACCCGGGAGAAAGGCAATTTACAAAGCGGAGGCATCAGGCCTAGACCACCGTCCCTAACGCGACATGGCTGGCTTCAGATGCTTATCGAAAAAGCCAATGATCTCGCTGGCATAATTTGGACCACCTACACCATGGCCCCGTCCCTTCGCGATCTCCAATGTCACGTCCAGTCCCATGGCCTTGAGTTTCTCGGCAAAAGCCTGGCTTTGGTCTACCGGGATGGACATATCATTTTCTCCATGGATAATAAGGAACGGGGCGTCGTCCTTGGATACGTAGGTAATAGGACTCGCGGCAATGGCTTTCGCTTTGATCTGTTCCCCTTTTCCACCCAGGAACTGTTCGATCGATGTCTTGGCTCTACGACCCGGGCCGTCGTCTGATTTTGACAAAGCCTCATAGAAATGCGGGATATCCGCCGGTGCGGACATCATACAGACGGCCTGCACACGGCTTGAAAAAGTAGGGTTATCGCCATCGCCCTCCAATTCCGCAACTCCGCCTGAGGTGCCGAGGAGTGCGGCCAGGTGTCCGCCAGCTGAATGGCCCCCGGTGCCGATGTGATCTGGATCGATGTGGTAAGTAGCAGCGTTGGCGCGCAACCAACGGACCGCCGCCTTGCAATCTTCAATTGCTGCGGGAAACGGTGCCTCTCCTGAAAGCCGATAGTCGGGGCTAACAACGATATAACCCTGTGCCATGAAATTGACCGGGGGTTGCTGATCTTTGCTTCCGCGACTCCAACGGTGCCCATGAAGCCAGAGAATAACCGGCAACGGGTGCGTGATCGACTTAGGGGAATAAATGTCAAGTTGGAGACTATGACCGTTCGCCTTCTTGTAGACGATGTCGCGCTGAACGTTGACGTCAGGAGGATCGGGGCGTGATTGCCGCCTCGCTTCTGCCAACTGCGCTAGCTGTGTCCAGAAAACTGAAACAGCGATAGCTAGAAGCAACCACCTCAAGCGATTCGCCTGAAACTGAACTTGCATTTTCATTGTGCTCATACGGCAGAGGCTATCTTAGTCATCATAAATCGGGCCGCCCCTAAAGTCGATCTATAAAAATTCTCAACCGGGGTCGGCTTCGGGCGGGCGCGGAGAGCTGCTAGCCCTTTCCTGACGACGCTCTCGTGCCTGGCAAGGTTTTCTTCGAACAGGTACTTTCCGAACTCGTAGAGTTCGAGATCGAGCCGATTGTGCTCCCTGATCATTTCCACCGTGCCGGGCTCAATCTGCGGTCGTGTTTTGGCAACCTTATGATTCTCGTAGAAAGGCACCTCCCAATCGAAGGTGCTGGCCATGAGCATTAGACTCTCCTCAAAACGCTCCGAGATCCCGACGACGCTAAACGATCTCGTCAGATTTTCTTTGGCGATGTCTAGTAACCGCTCGTCGCCGGTCGCGGGATCGTCAACTCCCGCGATGAACCTGCACTGCGAGTTCTGGCGATCAGGGAATAGGCGGAGGCAATCTTCTATTCCCAGCCGTTCCTTTTTCAATTTCCGGTGCAGCGGATTAAGGGGCCGGCGCAGAACAAAATAGTAAGCGGAGAGAACCCTGGCCACCGGTTCACGGAGCATGGTGACATAAGTAGCCCCCTGCGGAAGGCATTCATGGATACCATAGGACAAGTGTCCACGCACCACCCGCAACCGGCGACGGCGCTTCTCCGGAAGTCGTTTTAGTCGCTCCGGTGTCGCCCTGATGCGGTGGGGATCAATCGTGAAAATCGCCAGAGGGCTATATTGCCAATCGATGATCCGATTAAGAGTTGTCCCTGCTGTTTTGGGGATGTGAAGGAAAATCAGCGCCGCGTGACGCTCATCCGGAGACTTCGGTGCAGCAAGCGCCCCAGGTTCTGGAGTTTCTTTCTGGCTCACTTTGCAGTCGCGTCCGCCGAGACAGGGTCAAAAATCTCGGACAGCCGACCGCTTTCGTGAATAGCCTGAATGACGTTGTGTGTGGTACCCGGTTGTGGGTATAGCTCTACGCCTGGTAAGTCCTGGAGACGCGCGGCGTAATTGCGGTCTCTCACATGACCGTCGCAATAGAATATCTTGTAACGGGTTCGGCCATTGTGCTGCGCGAGAAGACGCGCCAGATCGCGGTGTTGCTCGGTGATGCGCCCGATGTCCGTGCTCCCGCCAAACCTCTTCAGATCGTCCAAGTTTAGCAGCGTAACGGGTGCGAAGGCATACACCACGTCCACCTGCAGGTAATGGCCGAAGAGGATCGCTGCGTAACCACCGGAGGACGGCCCGCAACAGAATGTCTGTCGAACGTGAGGCAGTTCTGCACGGCAGCTCTGAAGGCGGGCGACGATGGCGTCGACGTCCGTGATCTCCGGGTTCAAACCTGCCTGGTAAAAAAAGCGGTAATAATCCTTCAGCAGAACCAGATTGTTGTGGATCAATCCGGTCTCGCGCAGGACGGTCAAAGGCTGTATCCCCAACCCTCCCGCCATCCCGTGGAAGACGTAGTAGAGCCGGCTCGAAGTCTCTCGTGCCCACAGGACGAGGGCGCCATCGGGACGCTCCTCTATCTCCCGACGCAGTTGCCGGTTGTACTTCTGCGCACGATACCGCGTCGGCACGAGCTGGAAAAGAAGGCTTTTGAAGTCCCTCTTTTTGGGAGGGAAGTAGACATCGATCCCGTTCATGTCGCCGCGACGGAACAGGAGTTTGCTAAGGGCAGTCATCTCAGGCGACCGGCTGCGCCGGCGCGACCGGTCGGGAGGCGCCGCGGTTCTTGCTTTGCAGACGCTCGCGCATCGATTGGCCCCAGGCGCCCACGTAACCGCTGGATTGCATCTGACCGGCGAGGCGCTCTTCGTCACCATACTTTTCAAGCGCAAGCAGCTCCAGCGTGTGCGTCTGGAAGGTCTCGTCCAGGCGACGGAGCACCCAGGCGACGGCATCGGTGACACTGTGAGCCTCCATCGTTCGGAGCAGCTCACCGTCAGACAATTCGTCGCGATATTGACCAATCAGGCGAATCACATCCCCGAATTTCATTAGACCGACGTCATTCCCGAAGTCGACAAACTTCTGCAGCCACGCCTCGCGAAACAAATGGAGCACCGTAAAGAGGAATTGATAAAGGGGGCGGAAACAGGGCACACTCACTCCGGTCAGGCCGGGAACTGACTGCTCAACTGGGTCCTGCAGAGCTTTCTCGACCGGCACGTCAAAGGGACTCTTTGTCCAGGTCAGGCTGTTTGCGACATCGACATTGATTAACCGAGTGCCGGGCTGATCGATGGTGCGCGCGAGTTTGGGTAAATGGTCGCGGTTAAGACGGCTGCTGATTTCTTCGCGACGGGCATCCTTCGCCCAATCAAAGAATGGGCGGAAACCGAGCTCCTCCATCACACTCATGACCGCTTCGCGATCCTTCGGCGCGATCATGAAGTCGATGTCATTCATGTGCCTCGTGCCAAGACTGCCGTAAAGCGTCGATTCGAATGCCATACCTTTGGTGACGACAAAGGGAAGACCGCGGCCGGCGAGAGCCTGGGCGACTCGGGCCGTCTCGCGTCGAAAAACCTCGATCTGGCAGCGATTCCACTCCAAGGCTGACTCCAAGTGTTGATAGATACTCATCGGCACGTCGAACTTAAGGCCGGCCGAAATGATGTGGTGGGCCAGCATGGGGAGCATCTTGTGCCGCAGCGCCTGCTCCAGCAGCTCGCCCCAATCGATGGTATCCGCCAAGAGCAAATCGCGAACCATCTGCTGCTCCGAGTCATCGGCGATGCTGCGGGCGAGCAGCTCCAGGATGGTCCACTCGGGTCCCAATGATCGGTCGGGCAATGGTCTGGTCATGAGTCTTTGCGTTCTCGCAGAAGCTGGACTGCGTCTTTCAGTTTTCCAGCAGTCCGGAAGGTTCCTTCCGCCAGCATGTCATCGGGAAAACGAATGCCGAACGTTCTCTCCATGTCGAGGAGGACAGCGACCGCGGTCATTGAATCCAGGCCAAGTTGAGCGAGCTCGACCTCGTAGTTGATGGAGGCAAGCTTCGCCAGGCGGAGGTGCCGGCGCAGGCACTCCTCAAACTCAGTGGTTATGTCGTCCATATGTTCATCGTTAATTTATCCCAAAGTGGCACTTCACAGGTCAGTCGAAAGACGCTCGTGCCCTGTGCGCAGTCGATGCGCCGCCACGATCGAGGTGCCGCGGCAACAAACCTCCACCGGGAGTTCCAAGCCTGCAAAAGCGACCAGACTGGCGGTAAGACCATAGGCGCCGACGTTCGGGATCGCTACCCTATCGCCCGCTTGCAAAGGTGGGACTGTTGTCTCGCGCGCGACGTAATCGAGTGCATAATCCGTCGGGCCCATGACGTCGGCCCGTTGTGGTGTGCCGGCACGCGGCTCCCCAAATGGTTCGACCGAGGCCACGGCGCGATAAATCCGGCCGAGGCCAGCCATTCCACCCAAATGAACCATTCCAGTATCGAGAATGATGTGGGTCTTTCCGTCGATGGCCACCTTCACGTCGAGAACTGTCGAGAGGAGAGTGCCGCAAGACGCGGCGAGATATCGTCCGGACTCGAACCAAAGCTCCGCCTCAGCGGTCAACCTGCGGAGCGTATCGACATGCTGTAGTTTTTCTTTCAAACCAGAGATATCCACGGGAGCATCCGACGTTCCAAACGGCCAAGGAAACCCGCCGCCAAGATCGAGCACACGTAAAGGCAGGCCGGCCTGGACGATTTCTTCAGCGAGGTGGATTGCGTGTTCGAATGTCTTGGCCAGCTTCTCGGCGCTCTGGATTTGCCCCCCCGAATAGATATGAATCCCGGCTAATTCAGCACCCCGCAGCGCGCTGGCCCGCGCGGCCCCGCCATTGAGTAATTCCGCTGGATCCGCACCGAAGTGGCTTTGCATTGCACCGACGCCGACGCTTCCCGTCGGCGCGCCCGAGACCTGAAGTCGCAACAGAGCCTGAGCGGTCACTTTTTCTTCCAAGGCCACCGCGGACAGCCGCTCCAGGTCATACCACGAGTCGCACGAGAAGTGAGTCACCCCGGCGTGTAACATCTCGCGCACAACCGAGACGCTCTTGCCCGGCCCAGAGCAAAGGATTCGATCGGGCGTGAAACCGGCTTCGAGCACCACTTCCAGTTCCGACGGCGCGGCGATTTCGACGCGACACCCGGCGGTTTTCAAAGCCGCGCACAACTCTGGGATCGGGTTCGCCTTCACCGAATAGAGCACTTGCGCGGACTTCGGAAGCAGCTCGAAAAGCGCTTTTGCCTGACGCTCGGCTTCGTCGAGGTCGTAGACGTAGAGGGGCGAGCCGTATCGCTCGAGCAGTTCCTGACCAAAACTATGTGAAATCATATGGGTTCTCCAATTTTAGATAAGGCGGCTAGGTTCTCCAGAGACAATCGGCGGGCCAAAACGCGATCCACCTTTCCTCCACTGCCGGTCGAGGGGAATTCCTCCAGGTGAACGAACGAACGAGGCACCATATGGTGAGGCATCCCGACGCGAAAGTGATCGGTCAGTGCGTCGCATGCGAGCGGCGTTCGGTCCGTGGTGGTGTAGACTAGCGCGATGTCCTGCCCGATTTCCGGATTATCGATGCCGAACGCCACGGCATCGAGAACGCGCTCGAAGCGGCGCGCGTGCTCTTCAATTTCCGTCGGGCTGACCCGAAAGCCATAAGTCTTGATCATCGAGTCCATCCGGCCAAGGAAGTAGAAGTAACCCTCTTCATCTTGCCGCACGAGGTCGCCCGAAAACACCACCGTCTCACCAGGGAAGCGGTCAATCTGCCGAAAGCGTTCCGCGGTGGCTTCGGGCGCTTTCCAATATCCTTTGGCGACGCAGCCCCCGCGGTGGACAAGCTGTCCAGCAACACCGGGCGCACATTCCTGCCCCAGCTCATCAAAGACGTATAGCTCAACTTCGGGGATCGCTTTGCCGATCGAAGTTGGCCGGACGGTAACCTGATCGGGCGGTAACCAGGAGGACCGAAAGGCCTCGGTCAGTCCATACATGAGCACGACATCGGTGCCCGGGAACGTTTTTCTGAGTTGGTCAAGCATTCTCGTAGTTATAGGTCCGCCAGTGGTGCTCACATAGCGCAACGCAGAGAAGTCCAGATCAGCATCCGGGCCCGGGAACTGAGGATCAAACATCCGGCTGATGATGACAGGCATAACGGGGAGGGCGGTTAGCCGCTCGCGGGCGATTAGCCGAAACAAGTCCCGAGGAAAAATCAAATCATGCAGATAAAGCGACGATCCGACATGGAGAGTCTGCCAAAGCTGGTTCAGGCCGTGGTCGAAATTCAGCGCGAGCACACCTGCAATTCGATCCTCGGCTTCAGTTCCGAGGTAACTTGCTACGATCCGGGCGCCATCCGCGAGGTTGCGGTGTGAGATGACGATGCCCTTGGGCCTGCCGGTGGAGCCCGACGAGTAGATGATTGCGGCCGCGTCGTCGGGTTTGGCCTGAAAAAAAGTTTCACTGCCCCGGCATTCCTGGCGCAGCTGGACCAACGAGGCGATCCCTTCTTCTTCCGGGCCGTGTCCGAGCACCATCCGTCCCGGCACCATGCTACGAAATTCTGCAACACGGGCCGATTCCGTAATCAGAAGTTTCATTTCGCAGTCGGTGACGATGTGTCCGATCTGCTCGGCTCGAAGCACGGGATGGATCGGAACAAAAATAGCGTTGGCCCAAAGCACACCCAGAATCGCGATTACTTGGTCCAGCGTCTTCTGCATGCAAACGCCAACCCGGTCGCCCGCTCGAACCCCCAGCTGGGCGAGCGCTTGAGAGGCCGCCACCGCTTCGGCATGGAGTTGACGGAACGTTAACGATGCGCCTCCGCCGAAGAGGGCCTCCTTATCCGGTAAAATCGCCAAGGTCCTCCCGAACTGCGCGGGTATGGTCGTGGCCTGATTGGCAGCTGCTGTTAACATCGCAAGGGGTGGGGTATGCAGGACCTACGAATCCGCTGCAGTGGCAGCCATCCCGCCCGTGGCAGCGGGGCTGCCAAAACGTGAACTTGCTCCCTGTATCAAAGTGCCCATTAAATAACCTTATCTCATAAGATCGGGCACCGACACAAGGAGAAACCGTTACTCCTTGCGCTCTCCACTGGGTTGCCGCCGCTGCTCCAAAGCTGCATGGGAGGCGCCGGGCTTTCGCAAACACTCACAGCCGAAGTACTTGCGATTACGTTGCGAGGATACCACACGCAAATACAACTCTGGCGCTTCCTCGCTTGAATAAAAGGTTTTTGGCTTCCCAGGCATCTGGATGGGAGAAACTTTGTTCACAGCTAGCCGTGGCCGCAATATCCGTAAAAAGACTTCTTTACGATTTGTCACGTTTGTTGATAGAGTGAGAAATCACTTATGTTTCCTCTGCTAAATCTCCCGCCGCAAAGCTCCTCGCTCAGGCTTTTCGGGCGCCCGCACCACGAGCATCCGAAGCCGTCGAGAAATTCGATTCAATAGAAAGATAACCTTGTGAAAATAAAAAATACGTTGGTCTACGCTATCGCAGTGCTGACACTGCCCCTTACTGCAACTATTGCCCCGGCCGCATCCATCGATGTGCTGCAGATTTTCGATTATCCCGGAATCGGAAACTCAACTCTGCCACAGAAGATCAGCGATCAGGGAGTGATCGTTGGCACCGTGTACCAGGGCAACGGGGACGTGGGGGGGTTCTTTTATAAGCCGCGCATCCAGAGGTTCAGCGACCGGCCGTTCACTGCGCCTAACGACACTGGGAACTTGACTCAAGGCCGAGGGATTAACAACAATCGCTATGCCGTCGGCGAATACCTGAATCCCAGCGATGGCACCTACCACGGTTATCTGCTGGAGCACCCTCTTTATATTACCTTCGACGTCAGCGGCAGCCAAGCCACCACCCCGCTGGGAATTAACAATGTCGGAGACTTTGTCGGTGCGGCTACTTTGGGGGACGGCACGCAGGTGGCTTTCCTGGATTTGGGCGGAGTCGCCACCACCTTCCAAGTGCCTGGCGCGACTGCGACCTATGCTTATCAGCTCAATAAAGGAAACCAAATCATAGGTTACTATAACGATTTAAACGGGGCCGCTCATGGATTTACTCGCGATCATCGTGGCAGTATGGTCTTCCCGATCGACATGCCCGGCTCGACTGGCACCCTTCTGCTTGGAAATAACGATTCGAATTGGGGGGTGGGTAGATACACGGATGCTTCAGGCGCGACTCATGGGCTTTTTTACATCACAACCGCCGCCATTCAAACCTATGATTACCCGGGCGCGATCTTCACCTCCCTTAATGGAATTAATAAGGACGGATACGTCAGTGGGTATTATGTTGACGCGACCGGAATCGCCCACGGAATCTGGGCAAAGGTAAATCTCACCGGTGCCAGTGGGCCTTATACCAGCAAACCTGTCGTACCGGTGAATTCTGCCCTCCCATTGCTCGAGACATTGAGGAACGGGGCGCCAGCCTTGTAACAGGATCTACGGTGCGGCCAGGAGCGTAGAAATTTAGGATTAGCTGGCCGGGCGGCGGTCACGGGGCGGCAGAGCAACGTGTTTGGCGGGTAGTCGTTCGTCCTTGCGGTGCGACTCCCGGGATTGGGGGTTGCGCTTCGTCCCGGGCCCCCGCATAGTCGCGATCCAAAATCGGCCATGGCAAGACCTCCTAGTCGCACCCGCTACATTGAGTCGCTCGGCGCAGCCGTCGCCAGTCCCGATCCGGGGCTGATGGGGGGCAAAGGCGCGTCACTTTGCCGCCTGGTTAATCTTGGACATCGCGTTCCCCCCGGGTTTGTCATCACCCGCGACGCTTTTCAAAGCGCTTTGCAAGACATGGGTCTTGGTCCCTCGCTCGAGACGCTCGATGGCCTTCTCGCCGATTCCAAGGACACGACGGCAGCTGCAAAGGAAATTTGTCAGAGCATCCTTTCCCGCCCGATTCCCGCGCAGATTCTCGAACCGATCATGCAAACGGTTGAGGCCCTTCGGCTCTGGGAGGAGCCCTGCGAAGGGGTGATCGTCCGGTCTTCTGCCACGATCGAGGACGGCAGCGCCCATTCCTTTGCCGGCATTTTCGAATCGATCCCAATCAACACCCCGGAAGAATTTGAACCGACGGTGCGGGAGATTTGGACAGCTGTTTTTTCTCCGCGCGCCCTCTCCTACTTTCGGGAGATTGGGGTCCGGGAAGTACCGGCGATGGCGGTCGTCGTCCAGCGTTTTCTCCGGGCCGAGCGGTCCGGAGTCATGTTCACCCGCTTCGCCGGGCCCGATGGACGGCAGAGCATTCTCGTTGAGCACGTCGAGGGAGATTGCGAAAAGCTGGTGAAAGGAGAAGTGACGCCGGAGAGACTGTGGCTGAACGAGGCCGACGAGGTGCCGGATTCGCTCGAAGGACCGCTTCGACCGGTTCATGCCCGTGCGCTGGCTCGGGTCGCCAAACAATTGGAGGAAAGTTTTGGAGCGCCGCAGGATGTCGAGTGGGTCATCCACGGCGATGCGCTCCACATCGTTCAATCACGACCGATCACGGCTGCCTTCCTAAGCGACGCCAATACCGGGCCGGCCGCATCCTTTAATGCCGATGCGATCCTCACCGGGGTGCCCGCCAGCTCCGGCGCTGGATCCGGGCCTGTCCATCTCGTCTTTAATATCGAACAAGCGCTTCAGCTGGAGTCCGGCGCGGTCCTGGTCACGCCGATGACCAACCCCGACATGGTGGTGGCGATGCGAAACTCGGCCGCCATCGTCACGGACGTCGGCGGAATAATTTGCCACGCCGCAATCGTCTCGCGCGAACTCGGGCTACCTTGTGTCGTTGGGACCGAGACGGCGACCACGACGCTGGTGGCCGAAGAGGCCATCACAGTAAACGGATCGACTGGCCACATTTATCGAGGCCGAATCGAAGCGGAAGACGGGGCGAAGTTGGAACAGGTGCAGTGGCCGGATATCTGGTCCGCATGGACGGAGGCGACGAAGGAGCGACCTGACCTCGTGCCGATCGTCTCCAGTGTGGAGGCGTTCCAGGCGATGCCTCCTACCATTCCGAGCGTCGTCCTCGTGCCGGACCTGGATCTAAGAACAGACGGCCATGGCCTCTGGAACGACCTCGAAGCGCAACCAGCTGACGCTCGCGCAGCCGCGCTCGACCGCTACCTCACGAGGGCTGCCGGGATCGTCTCGGAACGTGCGACTTTGAAGTTATACCTATTCCCGTTAGGCAATCTCCCTCGTCACGAACTCGGCGAGGCGGTCGCGCGAATCGCGAACCCGGCTATTGCCCTCTACGACCAGGACCGCTCTGGTTTTCCCCTCGTCTTCGACCCGGGAGCAACCTGGCCGGAGGGTGCCGCTGCGCTTCCCCTCGGCTGCGCGAGCGCACTGCGCACTGGCGCCGCAAGCGCGCCGCAAAAAATCGGCGGCATGGACGAAGCGGAAGCCGCGGCCCTCGATACGATTAAATTCTTCGGCCACAAGCCGGGGAGCAAGATCACAACGATGCCCTCGCCCAAGTCGCGCGCGGCGTGGTGGGCTTTGCTTCCGGAATACGCGCACTTCCACCAGGAATATGGAACGGCGGCGACGACGGGCGATTTCGAATGGTTGGAAGTGCGTCCGGAGCTGGTCATCTCTGCGCTTCTGAAATCTCTGGTTCAGCCCGGCTTCGAGATGGTGCCGCGTGTGCTCGGATTTCGCGGCGTTCCCCCGCTTCACATCAAGTGGGTTAAATGCCGCTACCACTTTCGCTCCGACACTTTTGCTTTGGTGTGGCGGTCCATTGTCCGCGCGTCATGGGACGAAGCTTTCATGGCGGATTTGATGCGGCAGGTCCGTGCTTCCTACGATCGGCTGGCCAACGTTATCATCCTTTTTCCCAAGACGGACGCGGAAGTGAACGCAATCTCCGCCGATCGAATGGTGGCATTGATCACCTCTTGGTGGCCGCGCTGGGTCGAGTTCTTCGCGCTCTGCTGGTTTATTCAGGCTCAAGGCGACGACATCCTGTTCCCTTTCATTAGCGAAACGGTGAATCACAATCTGAGTACTGTGGGCGAACCTCCCGCCGAGAAAGAGTGGCCCGGTCCCGCTGATTTCATCTCGCCGACCACTCCCGTTCTCAGCGGCGCCTACATGGCCGACGTCGCGCATTTGCGTGAAGCGCTGCTTGGGGCCGGGCTTAGAACGCGGGAAGAGACCGAGTCCGCGTTGGATGCCGGGCAACATCCCGCGATTGCGAAGAACCTGGCCGAGCACCTTCGGAAATGGCATTGGATGCGCGACCGCGACCTGCTCTTCGCACCGTGGGATACCCGTAGCCGCGTCATCGAGACGGCGCTCAAGACCGACCCGCACGCGGTCATGCCCTACGAACACAACCTGCAGCGCAATCTCCTCGCCCTGAGTTTCCATTTCGATCTCGCCCACCGCAGCGGCCGCGCGCTTGGGCTCAATCACGCCGCACGCTTCATCCACGACCTGAATGTCGAACGGGAAAATCACCACGTTCTCTGGCTGAAGTATTCCTATCCGATGAGGCAGCTCGCGGTCGAAATCGAGCGCCGCTTGATCGCGGCCGGCAGCCTCGAGAAAGGCGACGTCTTCTTCCTCCAGGCCCCGGAGCTGATCGAGGCGGCGAGAAACCTGCCGGCTCCGTTACCGCCGGAGCTCGTCGCAAAAGTGAAAAACCGCCGCAAAGGCTATCTCATCGAAGCGCGGCTGGCTGGGGCGGATACTGAGCCGGCGCTACCAGAAGATGACTATTTCTAATGCCGTTGCCATCCAATTTCCTTGTCATTGAAGGTTGTAACGGCGTCGGCAAAAGCACCCTCGTGCAATATCTGTGCGCCCGCACCGGCGCGTCGTCGTTTCACTACCCGCCCGAGTTCGTCAGCTTTCGTCGTGACGTGCGAATGGACGAGTGTTTGGAGCCGCTTCCCCGCCTCGTTTATTATCTCGCAGCGACATTGCACCTTTCCGACCTCGTGTGCGCTCAACTTAGAAAAAGCCATGTCATCTGCGATCGCTATCTGGCGAGTCCTCTGTCCCTCATGATCAGCGATTCGGCGATTGCAGAGGCGGAAGCTTTTCGCCTCACGAAACCGTTCGAGCCATACCTGCGCACGCCCGATCTCACCCTACTCCTGACCGCAAGGCACGACGCGGTCAGGACACGAATTCAGTCCCGTTCTGCTAAGTCAGGCACGCTTACGCCGATCGCGCGAAGAATGATCGAATCGGAAGAATTTTTTCAGAAGCGGGAAGAGACTTGTCGCCGCTTGGCGACGCGCCTGGGCCCGGTGGTGGAATTGGATACCACAAACCTCTCCTCCGCTGAGATGTGCGAGTCCGCTTGGTCGTTGCTAGCGCCAAAGCTCCATTGGTAGCGGCGCAAAACCGAAAATTCAAGGGGGATGGAATTACCGGGGAGCTATTTGAGCGCGACCGACGAACGGCTAAAAAACCAGGGCAGCGTGGTGGGATCATTTCCGAAAAATTCAAGGAGCATAGCTGCGACTTTCAACGCGCCTTTGGCGGACGGGTGGACGCCGTCCGCTTCAACATCACTCCGCTCCCAGATAAGGCCGTCGCTACGCGGTGTCGCACCATTTGCCCATAAATAGGGACCCCATGAAAGCCAGGGTCGCGACCTGTCGGGACTCTGACTCTTGATACACTCTTCAATCAACCATTTGACCGCAAAGCCCGATTCATAAGCGATTGGCTCCGGGCTCAAGTCCGTATCCGAATATCCGCCATAAGTCCGGCTGGAGAGATAGACGAGTTTCAGCTGCGGGAACTTCGCCCTGAGAATTTCGACTATCACCCACAATGACTCCTGCAGAACCCGCGCATTCTCTGGAAAACTTCGCGCTTCGTGCGCGAGGGCAGTCTTCAGCCAAACGACTTGAACCTGAGCTACGGTGATCCCTCCGGACCGCAGCTGGCGTCCGACATGTTTCCAATAATTGCCTGATGGGACCGCGATTTTGGTCGCGTCGGCTCCATTTTGAGCAGCATCAATCATCAAGAGGCGGGGGTTTTTGCGCGCGTCAGCATTGGCCAGCCGAATGAACTGCAAAAACTCGCGCGACGCGTTCGACATGCCGATGGAAATCATCCCAATTTTTCCGCTGGGTGACGATATACCGTCTTCGTCGAGCGCTTGCACCGTCATCCCCAGAGTCACTCCGGCGTCTTCGTAAACGGACGGGCGGGAGTTTTCTCCGTCAGGGTAAAGACCGCCGGCAAAGCTTTGATACTGGGCGGAACCAAGATCGGTTAGGGCAGTCACCGATCAATCGACCTGTTTCGCGGTCACTTTGCCGGTGTAACCGTCTACCTCCAGCAATTCACCGTCGTGAAAAAGGCTGCGGGCATCTCGAATACCTACGGCGGCCGGGATGCCGCATTCGCGAGCGAGGGTGGTGGCGTGCTGAAGAATGGCGCCCTCTTCGACGACGAGCCCCGCGACTCGCGGGAGCAACGGCGCGAGATGAGGATGGAGGATGCGAATGACTAGAATCGAACCTGCCGGAACGGCCATGATGTCTTCGACATTGCGGATCACATACGCCTTGCCGCTGGCGCGCCCCGGCGCGGCGGCCACGCCCGAGTACACTTTTGTGGAGTTTCCCGCGCTCATGAGTTTCCCAACATCCCTGCGAGCCTGCCTGCCGCAACGCCGTGCAACGACAAATACTCGGTATTCTCAATGTAACGCCGTCGACGCGTATGAAGCTCTGCGGGATCGGCGAGTCCAGCGACCAGTTCGCGGATGTCGAGGAATAACAGATCCGTCAGTTGGAGCTGGGGGAGTTTCTGGTGATAGCCCGACGCCAGTTGCCGCAGGAGCGGGATCATCCCAACATAAAACGCGCGACGCGCATACCAGGTCTCGCGCTCCAGAAAATCCAGCCAGAAGCCAAGAACACGCCTGAGGGCAGCGACTTTCGATGCTCCACCGCCAGAGAACGTCGCGACTTTGGGCTTCCTGGCCAAAGACAAGCGCCGGCCAAGTTGTTCCGCATCGACTTCATGGAAGGCTGAGTGAAGTAATCGGATCACATAGTTAGGTTCCTCGTATCCGGGCGAGTCCCATGCCAGCGGACCAAAACCTGTTTGACGATGGCAGAACTCGGTAACGAGCTGAAAGACTTCCGGCGAGACGCGGGGCCAGTCGCGTTGCAATCGTTGCGGGGAATAGTCGAGAATGCCGCACGCCTGATACAGCGCGAAGGAGTTTTGTAAAAGAACGGCACCAGCACTTATCTCAGGAAAAGGCAGTGGCTCGCTGTCTCCGGCATCCGCGAGAGCGCGCAGGAGGACATCTGGAACAAACTTGCTCAGAATTCCGTAGGCCAAGACCAGGGCCATCTTATCTGCGAGATCTTCGGTTGCTTTCCTGGCCGAGGCGTCGTCAAGCGAAGCAGCTACACGAGCAGAATTCTCGCTCGCATTTACTAGGGCATCGCAGGCCGCGACGTGCGTTGTGCGCATGAGTTCGAGAGTTTCCGGAGTGAACCAGGAGGGTAAGGCGTTAGTCAGCGCAGTGACCTGCGATCGATTCAAAAAGAGGTCGCCATTTTCATCCAGCCGCGCCGGAAAATCCAGCTCGGACGATAGACCGGGCAAACCGATCGTCGTCGCGGCTCGGGCTATCTGACCAAAGAGCGAACGTTGCAACGGCAGGCCGACGATATGCCGGCGATATGGCTGTTCCGATCCTGCGTCTGCCTGCGTCGTGTTGCCCACTTGCTCATCGAGCATCGCGGAATTCATTCTCGGTCAGCCGTGGGAAAGCGCCTCGAAGAGCATTGATTCGCCCTTCCGGTCCGAGCGCGGTCATGCCAAGGCGCTCCGCGTCCTGCGGGTCATATGCTACGAGATGAACCGAAATCGGCTCGATGACCGTTCCGGAAAATTTCAACATTAAGGTCACGGTCTCCGCGCCGGCGGCAAGCATCTCGTCGGGAACGCCAAATTGGTAGACGCCCGGCAGGAGTTTGCTGTCGACTTCCACAAAACTTCCGGCGCGATGTTCGCCCAGTTTTCCTTCGACGAGAGGCGTCCGCCGCACCATGGCTTCTCCTTCGCGAATGTAGGCGGCGCTGGCCTCTGGAGTCCGTGAGCTCAAACCCGTCTTACCCGAACGCATGTCGGTCGCGTCGAGAGCGTTGACGAGCAGTATCTTGGACCTGGTTCCTTTTTTCAGTGCATAGGACATATTTTACGATCCTTTCTTTATTTTTTCGGCCAGTTCCTTCTCGGCTTGCTCACCCAATGCCAGTTCCTTTTCCGTAAATCGAGGCAAGGCTTGCCGAAGGAATTGATGTCGCTTGTGACCGGCCAGGCTCCAGACGCCCATACGTTCCGCGTCTTGGGGGTCGTAAGCAACGAGGTGAATTTCGACTGGTTTGATCACCGCGTCAGGAAAGCGAATCAGCAGAACAGCCCGCGCGGAATCTTCCGCCAGCATTTCATCTGGCGCGCCGAATTGGTATAAGCCAGGTAGCAACTTGGGATCGACTTCAGCCAATGCGCCCGCTCCCCATTCGCCGACGCGACCTTCTACGATCGCGACCTGGCGCGCCGCCGATTCGCCCTCTCGAATATAGGCCGCACTGGCGGCGGAAATATTTTTAGCCAGTCCTGTCTTACCGGACGTGCTCTCTGCCCCGGTGGCATAGATAAGTAACAGCTTGGACTTTGTCCCAGCCTTTATGGTATAAGTGTGCGGTACAGGCATGACTCTCCTCCTAGGTGCAATTTAGAACGTCTCGACAGAATAGGTGATTGAACCCGGTCGGGTTGAGCTTTGTCAACGCAAATGTCCTTGGTGAAAGGTCCCGCTTGAGGTGGTAAGTGCTGGCGCATTCTCGAGCGTGCTGCATCGTCGGATCATTCACTCTGCGTCTGGATGGGCTGCCGGGCAAGGCACTCAGGCTCGAAGAGTTCCTCCAGGACACGGCCGTCCATATCGTCCGGCACAGGTTGGCCCAGGAGGCGCAGGATCGTCGGTGCCATATCGATTAGCCGGGCGCCTTCGACCTTGATTCCCTTTCGAAAAACCTTGCCGTGGGCAACCAGGATACCATCACGGCGATGCGTTCCACCCCATTGCGCGGTCCTGGCAGGTTTGCGCTCGATGATCTCGACTGGCGGTTTACCTGTATGTTCGGGATTACTTGGGCTGGTGGAAAAGAGGCTGGTGTCCCACCAATCCGGAGTCAGATCGGGAGCTTCGTCGCGATAAGAACCATGATAGATTTCTTCCCTGCGGAAGACGCGCTTCACGATCGCTTCGCCCGTTCGTGGATCTCTCAGCTCGCCCAACTTATGCGTGATCAACGTCAGCAATGAGTCATACTCGCCCTCATCCACGATGCCTGCCGGCATCACACCCTTGCGATTGATCCAGATGCCCTGCGGTGAGGCGAGCACTTCGCTGCAGAAAGCCTTTGTCCGCGACCAGTCGATGTTTGTGTACGAGGTGGCAGCGCTTTCGAAGCTTTTCCGTAAAGCGGGAAAGGCGTCTGCGAGCCTGATTTTCTGCCCGGAGCTAAGGGAGCCGCGCAGAAGGTCGTAAGACCGGCGGAGGAAATTGTGCGCCATTTTTCGGAGCGGAGAGTTCTTCGTCTCGATGTAGTGGAGAAGTCCGAGTTGGGCGAGAAAGCGATTGAGATAGAGGACGCGATCGGAAGTCGCGCCGCCGCCATGATCGGAAACGACCAGGACGGAAGTATCGGGCGAAACCGCCTCGAGGATGCGGGCGACCGCGCTGTCCAGCCGTTCATAGACGTGCAAGACAGCGTCGCCAAAATCCTTGACAGCGGTTGCATCATGGTAGTGATGGGTTTGATCCATGTACTGCCAGAAATGATGCTGGACCGTGTCGATTGACATAAAGGTGAACATCATCACGTCGGCCGGATGTTTGTCGATCAGGTAGAGGCTGTTCCGAAGCCACTGATCGTCCAGGTTCTTCAACTCATCCAGGACCTGATGCCGGCGGAGAGGAGTGGACATGAAGCCGAGGAAGCGGGGGTCGAGGCGAATTTTTCCAAGGCGATCTTCCAGCTCGCGGCGGAGCTCCGGCGGATAAACAAAGGGACTTTTCTCGGAAGGGGTAGACATGCCCGAGATTTGAAAGCCATCAAGGTGTTCGGGCGGGTAGGTGAAGGGAATGTTCATGGTTCCCACGGTAAAGCCGGCCTCGTTCAGCATTCGCCAAACTGTTTTGGTGCGGCGGGAGCTGGCATCCAGGTAACGGAGCGAGTATGTCCCCGACGGCATTTCCGTGAATTCGAAAATGCCGTGCTTCCCAGGGTTTTTCCCGGTCATGAAAGAGGTCCAGGCCGGCGGGGTGACCGGTGGCAGGATCGAGGCAAGCGGTCCCGATGCACCAGAGTTTATCAGTTGCGCGAGATTCGGGAGTTTACCTTCCGCAATCCAGGGGTTAATCAGGTCAAAGGTGGCAGCATCCAGGCCGATGATGAGGAGCTTGACGGTTTTCATGTCATCGAAATGGACGTTAGGGGTGACCAGCTTGGAGGCTCGCCAGGAGCGAAGGCGCTCGACAATGTTTTCCGACGTTGCCCGGTGAGGGGAGCGCGAGCGAGACAAGGACACCAGAAGCCACCCAAACGTTATACCGGGCGCAGACGCAAACGCCAAGGAGTTTAAGAGTTCACCGCCGCGATTTTGCTTTAGTCGGTATCAGTCGTCCGCGGGCGGCAGTCCAAGGCGGTTTGATAATTGCGACCCTCACAGCGACGGCGGCTTATCTCAACCACCGCTGAGCTAAATTATCTGGGACTTACTTATACGGCGTTTACCGGCGTAGAGGCATTTCAAACTGCCGAATAAACACGGTTAACCGCTTTGCGCGCCGCCGAGCGCGCGTTGAAGAGCATCGCCCCCAGCGAACCTTGAACACGCGATCGAGCGGCTTCCAACTCGCCTGCGATCCGCTTCACGTCGTCGGCATTCGCTCGGACCGCGCTCTCGAAAATCTCCTCGGCACATTCATATAGTTCGATGTCGAAGGCATTCTTCTGGTGGATCAAATCCAGCGTCGTTTGAGGAAGGTCACGCTTTTGCGGCCGGGAGCGGGTGACGTTGAAACTCGAATACGAACCTAATTTCCATCCAAAACGCAGCTTCATTAAAGCGAGACTTTCCTCCAACCGCGCCGACAACCCCACCACGCTGAAGCGGTTTCGGAGGTTGTCCTTGGCCCTTTCGACGATCTCCCGCGTGCAGGGCTCTTCGTAGACCGCGCCAGCGACGATCTTAGACTGCACGTTGTCGCGTTGCGCATTACGTACAAAGTCCTCCAAACTCCATTTCTGACGTCGCATCTTCCAGTAAAGCGGATGCATCTTGTAGCTCCGCATGAAATAGAAAGCGGAGATCACCCGGTCAACAGGGTCTCGCAAGACCGTAATATAGGTCGCCGGCTGGGGCAGGACTTTGTGCAGGCCATATAGCATGTGGCCCTTGAACATCCGGATTTTCCGGAGGCGCTCGGGTGGAAGCCTTCGCAGATGCGCCGCTGACCATTGGAAAAGGACCGGGTCGACTGAATACATCTCCTTGAGTGGATACTCCCATTCGATCAAACGATTGACGGTTGTTCCGGCGGTCTTAGGCAGGTGAAGAAAGATCACAGCTTCTTCAGTTCCGCGATTGGGCGCAAGGCGTCCGCTTTGAGCAGGCTGGTCGATTACGGGCGGTGTTGGTTGAACGCTCATCGTTGCTGACGGTATTTCCCTTCGGAGATCAATCTTTTCTTGTACGCATCATAGCCTAATTGCCTTGCTTCCTGCCACATCTTTAAGACGGCACCGGATGTTTCAATGCTGAAGCCATCGTCATGCCACAATTCCCAGTATTCGCCGCCGGCGTGCACAATGTTGAGGCATGCCATTTCCATGGAACCCATCCTGTCATTCGGGCGTGAGAGACCGGCTAGGCTTTGAAAGCCATGATGCGCCCGGCCGCGGTATTTCTGCACCAGGTCATAAGACATCATCCCCGTGTCCTCTTTTCGTCCGGTGAGTTGGCAATTTTGAATACTGAAGCGCTCAGGGTATTTCGCCAGACCGACGTCGACGATGCGTTCGATAAAGGACGGCGGCAGATCCAAAACCTTTGAGATATGCAGGGAAATATCCTGCTTTGGAAACGCTTTGCCCCAGACATCGATAAATTTCACGTAAACCTCGAAGAGCTCCTTTTCGTAATCGCCCAGGGCCTGCCAGTGGGTGAGATCCTGGCGCGTCTTTGGCAGATGCATTTCTGCGCTTAAAAAATTGGCACAGGTAAGGACGACACTGACACAGAGGGGGTCGCTGGAATAACGTTCTCCGAGCTGCTGCACGATGCGCGCGAAATTGCGCTCATAGATAGGGTCCCATGGAACGGGGAGCTTAATCGCTTCGCCGACATTGGCGCGGTGGGGATTGGTCACTTTGGTGTCAAACGATTGGGCTCCCTCGGCATAGACAAACGACGGCGTATAAACTCCGGGCTTTAGACAGAGTTGATACTTCATGCCGATGCCACGCAACACAGCCAACGTCTTGTCGATCGCGTCAAAGTCTGCCTTGCCTGGCTGCTTTTCGATTCCCTCCCATGGGATATGCAGACAGATGCCCTGCAAGTTGGGATTGGCCCGTACTTGGGCGGAGAATTCCTCGAAGGTCGCACTATCGGCGGGAAGCTTTTGCGTGACCCAGAGTCCCGTCCGTAAAGAAGGCCCGCTGAGCGCGCAAAGCTGGGGCACCGTAAATACGGCAAGCGCCGCAACGGCAAGGGCAATCCGGCGGGCAGATGAGCCGGAAGGCAAGCGCATTTTCGACAAACCCCGGCACCTGATTCGTCCCGTCGGTCCCGAAAGGTCTGTCGATGAAGTTCGTAATGTCGTCTGCAAACTGTGGTCTCCTCTTCCGTTCCCTGTCCTATCTCTGGGAGTCGCGTCGGCTCCGATAGCTACCAGCTTCCCGATAAATAGCTCTCCTGGCCCAAGGCCTGCCCAGAGAGACCGGATTCCGTTCTCCCTCTTCTCAGACGGCGGATGCTATCTTTGTCATCAAGAAGCGGCCGGCTCCAACGGTTGACCGATAGAGGCTCTCGATAGAACTCGGTTTCGGGATCGTCCGCAACTCCGCCAGTCCTGACGTAACTTCGCTTTTCTTCTTCGCCAGGCTGGATTCAAACAAACCCTTTCCGAACTCGTAAAGCTCCAAGTCGAGTCGATTATGCTCCTTAATCATCTCAACTGCACTCGAGTCGATCTTTGGGCGCGTCTTGGAGACTTTGCGGTTTTCGTAGAACGGAATCTGCCAATCGAACGTCTTCGCAATCAGCATGAGACTTTCCTCAAAACGCTCGCTTAGTCCGACAATACTGAACGATTTGACGAGGTTCTCCTTGGCGATCTCAAGCGTGCTCTCCTCGCACTTCCCGTTGCTCTTGATTCCGGCAATGAGACTGGTTTGCAGGTTCTGACGCTGCGGGGTCAAACGGATAAAATCCTCTACCCCAATCCTCTCCGTCGTCACTTTGCGATGCATCGGATGAAGCGGCCGACGCTGCAGGAAATAGTAGGAGGAGAGAAAACGAGCGACCGGTTCCCGCAGCATGGTGATATAGGTCGAACCCTGGGGTAGATACTCGTGAACCCCGTAATAGAAATGCCCGCGCACCATCCGGAGACGGCGACGGCGCGCTTCCGGTAAGTGCTTCAACCGCTCCGGCGTCGCCCTGATCCGATAAGGATCCATCGTGAAAATGGAGAGCGGGTTATATTGCCACTCGATAATGCGGTTGAGAGTCGTCCCGGCGGTCTTGGGGATGTGAAGAAAGATAAGTGCCTGCTGCTGCTCCATCTTTTTCATCATAGCGGCCGAGCTTTCCTCGGGCAACTGTTGCGTGCGGACGCGTTCCCGGGATTCACGGAATGAAGGCCACCTGCGAGGCTGCCGGCAACCGCCTACCGAGAGCAGTCCGCAACCAAATCGGTTCTGCTTTTAGGCCCCCACCAGCGCCTCGCCGCGACGCTTCTCCAAGAGGCGTCGCATGGCGTTCCGGGTTTTGTTGTTCCGCATCAGGTCGCCATATACTCGTCCCGCGAACAGATCCGTGATGTCATCCTGCGCTTCTCCCGAAGCCATGCGAGTGAAGACGAGCGGATATTCCCAAAAAGTGTCAATGAGATCCCGGATCGCATCCTGACCCTCACCCGTCGTGGCTTCATACTCGGCAAAGGGATTACCATTTGTTCCGCCCTCTTCTCCGAGGTGTTTGGTGATTGCCTCGGCCGCGAGTTCACCCTCCTTCATCGCGAGGAACACGCCGAAAGAGAAAATCGGATCAGTGAACTGATGTGCGTCGCCCACACAGATGAAGCCTTTCCCGGAATAATTATTCGCCGAATACGAGTAACTCGTCACCGTGCGCACCTCCTCGACAAACGAGGTTTTGGTAATGCGCCGGGTCAGTTCCGGGTTGAGATTCGTCATTTCTTTTCGGAGATACTCTGTCTTATCAAGACCCTGGGCCTTGAAATAGGCCGCCGGGGCGACCACCCCCACACTAACAAGGTCACGTGAGAGAGGGATGGTCCAGCTCCAATGGTCGCGTTCCTTGTAAAAGATGAGTGTGTTGCCGAAACTTTTCGAGGGTTCCGAACCGAGATCGAGGGTCATGTCTTCAATCTGGGAATAGACGCCAATCTGATTGGCGTAGCCTCCTTTGACCTTCGGGCCGGTCACGCCGCGGTTGGCAAGGAAGGTCGCCTGGCCCGAGCAATCGACCAGGACCTCACAATGCAAGTCCTCGAGCGCTCCGCTTTCGGTGCGGATTTGCAGACCGACAACCCGTCCGTTTTCCTGGATCGGCGCGACTGCCTCGCACTGCATATACTCGGCTCCCCGCGCAAGCGCGGCATCGAGCAGGATCTTATCGAAGCTGCTTCGAGTAACTGACCAGGTGGAATTCGGAAGCATCGCGTTAGTTTCCGGGCAGCGCTTTTTCACTTCAACCCAGAAGGGCGTGCCATTGGGATTGAAGACGTTGACCCCGTATTTGACCGGGTAATCCTGCGCCCGCAGCTCCGCCTCGAGATCGAGTTTGCGGATGGCGTTGCCGCATTCCCCGGTGAGCGATTCGCCGATGTGAAAGCGAGGAAAGCTCTGCCGCTCAACAATAAGTGGCTTGATGCCCGATTGGATAAGATGAAGCGCGGTGGCCGCGCCTCCGGGGCCGCCGCCGATAATGATCACCTGTCGTTTGTTCATAAATTTAAATCGTTCTACCCTGCGCGCTTCCGGAATCCTCATTGATCACCGGATCGCGGCTACCATGCCCTTTCGCCTCTCGGCGGTGGTTGGACGCTCCCATTATGGTCAAGTCCGCGTTTTTTGGTAATTACGGTTCCATTACTTTCCCTCGCGCCGTATTCATAGAGCAGCTAATGGTCCGATAAGCATATCTAATTTCACTCGATACCGTCAACCCTCTCCTTTGCTCAGGTAGCAACGCCCGCGCCAAACGGCCTATGGTGGTTTGTATAGCCGTGATCGAGCATCCACCTAGCGCCGATGAATTCTGTAATAGCCAGGAAAAGACGGAGTGCCCGGCCCGCTATTAGGCTGATCTGTGGCCCCAACCGCGTCCCCACGCCGGAAACGACCATCGCCGCGACGATAAAAACGCTCGATGTGTAGAAATCGATCGGGCAAGCCTTCTCGAAAAAAGGGACGGGCTTCTGTCGGCGCGAGCGCGAAAATAAAATCACGACCAGCGGCACCTTCCCGTTTAGTAACGTCCCGGCGAGGGTTGCGGTAAACCATGGACCATTTCTCCTTTAGATCGCTCGGCGAGAGGAACTTGGCGTGCTGCCGGACGTAGCGCACTGGCTTTGGGTCCGTCCCGCGCGGCGCCCCCACCGTGGATTGCGCCTCGCCATTGTCCAGTCGATAAGCAAGGAAAGTGCCCGTGTAGTCGCCGCCGGACACGGTCGAGAGAAAGTCTCCTCCTCAACGAATCCTTTCTCAGCCAACCCCTGCACCACTCCCAGGCTGAATGTCGCCGAACGGATGCCACCGCCCGATAGCGCAAGGCCGATGGCGTTGTGGCCCGTCGGAATCTCGATTTTCTTCTTCTCGCGTCTGATTGCGAATGCTCCGCGCTCGTCATTTGCAATCGCAACCGCGTCGTACTGGTGCTTTGCTATCGTAACCGCGACGGTTCGCAAATCCTGGGTATGCGGAGTAAATCCAAAAGGGAGTGGCGGTTCAAATAGCGCGTCGATATCAGCTTTCCCCATCACCTCAGGAGTCAGAGCATCTTCGCGAGGCGTCCCATACGCCGTTTCATGCAGTTCCGTCGCAAATCTTCGTAATTTCTCCTGCACCGGCTCGAGTTCGCCGCGAAATTCTCCCGCTCCGTCCCGTCCATTCAAGCCCCCCTCTTCAAATGCGCGATCCCACTTTACCGTCAGCGGCCCGCATCGGCCGCAAAGCCCCAATGTCCTCTTAAGGCTTGAGCGTGGTTCCCGAAAATGAAAGCGCCCGTTGAAATAACTCCAGCGGGCGCGCACCCTTGAAAAGGCCGGCCGACTTTCAGCCGTACCGAATCGCTTTCAGTCGTTTACTTTCTTACAGGACCATCTGCTGCGTTGCGGGTTGGAAACGCGAAATAAATCGAGACCCGAAGGCGCTTTTCCTCTCCTAGTCTTGACATGCATGGCCCTTGCGGGTAGGGCAGCACGCGTACGACAGGCTCCATTGTGAAGCTTCCTCGATTTCTCGGAAACTTCCTCCGGACTTCTGTGCCGGCCACGCGACACACCCCGCCGGGACATCTGGCTTTCGCTTGCAATATCTGCGGCGCTGTTACTTCCGCAGATTTAAGACACATCCTCGACCGCGAACTGCCGACTTGTCCCAAATGTCGATCCAGTATCCGTTTCCGCACTCTATTGGCTGCACTGCAGCAGCGGCTTCTCGGCGAGATAAAGCCGCTTGTTCAGCTCCAAAGCAGGAAAGATTTGCACGGGCTCGGCATGAGTGATGAAGAGCTCTATAGCAAGATATTGGAAGACAAATTCAGCTATACCAACACCTTTTTCCACGATGAACCGTATCTTGACATTAAGGATCCTCCGGCGGATTTGCGAGGCCAGTTCGACTTCGTTATTTGCGCCGAGGTGATGGAGCATGTTCCGCCGCCAATTGATGGCGCTTTCAGAAACCTCTGTTCATTGCTTCGGCCACGCGGGCTGCTTATTTTTAGCGTCCCTTACACTGACGAGTGCGCGACCTTGGAGCATTTTCCAGAGTTACACCGATTTGAGATTCTTGGGACTGATAAAGAACCCTACTTGGTAAACACCACGCGAGAAGGCCGAAGACAAACATTTCACAACCTGGTATTTCATGGCGGTAAAGGGACAACGCTGGAGATGCGAATATTCTCACGGGCCGGCGTATTGAAAATGCTCGAAAATTCTGGTTTTTGCGATCTCCACATCCACTCCGAACTGCTGCCAGAGTGGGGAATCGTCCATCCGCACAAATACTCATTGCCCATAACGGCCCTTTCCGGATAGCACCAGGCGGCTGATGAAAAAAGAAAATACCGAGCCGAAATGCAGCCGCTACCCGGCCGATCCTCCGGTTGACCGCGCACTCCAAATAAGATAAAACGGGAGACTCAATTCGGTGCCGGGCCGCTTCGAGGCCCGGGGAGAGCGGGCGAATTGAATGGTTCCGGGCGCTCCTCTACCAAACCGCAGTATGGATCTTCATTTCGAATAGAAACGACCAATGGCCTACGTCCTACACAAACTTCTCATCGACAACGCCGGGCGGGACCCGGATGCCGAGGCCGTCCGGCTACGCGACGAAAAACTGAGCTACGGCGAGCTCAACCGTCTTAGTAATCAAATCGCTCATGCGCTCATCGCTCATGGAGTGAAGCCGGGGGATCGCGTCGGCATTTACCTGCAGAAATCGCCCGCGGCCATTGCGAGCATCTTTGGCATCATGAAGACCGGCGCCTGTTACGTCCCGGTCGATGCGAACGCTCCCGGCATGCGTCTGCTCGAAATCGGTCGCCAGTGCCAGTTTCGCGCGCTGGTTATCAGCCAGGGCCTTTATAAAAAACTGGATTCCTCCTTTCACAACGAGTGTCCGATGAACGCAATTCTGTTCGTCGACCGCGCGCCCGAAACCGCGCCGCCGATTCCGGCCTTGGTCTTCGCTCAGGATCTGACTGCCTTTCCAAGCGAAGAACCAGAAGTCGAAGTGATCGATCACGACCTCGCGTACATCCTCTTCACCTCCGGCTCCACCGGCACGCCGAAAGGGGTCATGCTCTCGCATCTAAACGCACTCACCTTCGTCAACTGGTGCGTCGCGACGTTCGGCATCACCTCCAGTGATCGACTTTCGAATCATGCTCCCTTCAATTTCGATCTCTCGGTTTTCGACATCTTCGTCGCGATAAAAGCCGGGGCAGCCATTGTTCTGATACCCGAAGGGTTGGCTGTCTTCGCGCTTCAGCTCTCAGCCTTCATCCAGGATCAGAAAATTACCGTCTGGTACTCCGTGCCGATGGTTCTCACGCAGCTCCAGGCACGCGGAAAACTCGAAGAGCGAGATATGAGCGCGCTGCGCATCGTCCTTTTCGCCGGCGAAGTTTTCCCGACCAAGCACCTCCGGGCCCTGATGGAAAAATTGCCGCACCCGCGCTACGCGAACCTCTACGGCCCGACGGAGACCAACGTCTGCGCCTACTATGAGGTCGAGCCGCTTTCTCCGGAACAAACTGCTGCGATTCCGATCGGTAAAGCTTGCGCGAATACGGAGTTGATCGCGATCAGCGCAGAGGGAAACCGCGTCACCACGCCGGGAGAGGAAGGCCTGCTCTACGCGCGCGGCTCGACCGTCATGCAGGGCTATTACGGTCGCCCGGAGAATACGGCGGCCAGCTTCATTCCGAACCCATTTGCCGTCGGCCGCGAGGAAAAGCTTTATTGCACAGGCGACTGGGTGACGCTCGATGAACAGGGAAACTACCTTTTCATCGGACGAAAGGATCACATGATCAAAACGCGGGGCTACCGGGTCGAGCTGGGTGAGATCGAGGTGGTAATGGTGGCACACCCGGCGGTCGATGAAGCGGTCGCGCTCCCGATCCCGGACGAAGCAATCGGCAACACGATCAATGCGGTGGTGACGCTGGCCGACGGCGCAACGCTCGACTCCATGCAACTCAAGCAGCATTGCGCGGAAAAGCTGCCGGCCTACATGGTGCCGGAGAAAATCGAATTCCGGGATTCGCTCCCCCGAACGGACAACGGCAAAATCGATCGCCGCCGGCTCGTTGGGGAGCTGACACCCGTCCAAAAATAAGAGTCGCTCAGAGCGATCGCAGCACGGTTTGCGCGCGTTCCAGATCGGCCGGGATGCCGATGTCGATGAAAACGCCGCGCGCGATCGCGCCGTAGAATTTCCTGCCCAAAAATCTCGGGAAAACATCCCGCTCCAGCGAGATCGCGGTACCCGGCGCCAGGCCGCGCACGATCTCTTTCCGCAAAAGATAGATGCCGGCGTTGATCAAACCCGGCCCGGTCCGGGAGCCCTTTTCGACAAATTCGGCGACGCGCTGTTCCGGGTCGAGCGCGACGCTGCCGTAGCGGCTAACGTCGGGAACTTCCTGCAGGACCATGACGATATCAGCGTCTTTTAGCCGGAAAAAATCTTCCATATCCGCCAGATTCCATTCGACGTAGCTGTCGCCATTTAAGACGACGACCGGATCGCTCAACAGCTTCTCCGCCAGCTTCAAGGCGCCGCCCGTCCCCAGTGGCTCTTCCTCGTGGGAATAATGGATGGGAACGCCGACCTTCTCACCGGTCCCGAAGAAATCTTCGATCTGGTCCGCGCGGTACCCGGTGCCAAGGATCACTTCCCCAATCCCCTCACCCTTCAGTTTTTGCAGAAGAAGCTGGAGAAATGGCGCATCGCCGATCAGCGCCATCGATTTCGGACGATCGCTCAGGACGGACCGGAGCCGGGTGCCAAGACCGCCGCAAAGAACGAAGGCCCGTAACGCATCTCCTGAATCCGCCAATTTTTCAATTTCCTTCATGACCCGGCCTCGAAGCTAGCGGACGGAAATTTTTCGACAACCACCCTTCCCGCCCGCCCGTATCAACTATCGGAGAAGGGAGAGATCCGCGTTCGCAAAAGCGGCGAAACCGGCTTATCTTCGACTTCGCAATTATGGATCAATTGGTCATTCAGGATTTACACGTTTCGATCGACGAGCAGGAGATCATCCGCGGTCTCAGCCTCACCGTGCCGAAGGGGGAAGTACACGCCATCATGGGCCCGAACGGCTCCGGCAAAAGCACGCTCGCCAAGGTGCTCGCGGGCCACCCCGATTACACCGTCACCTCCGGCTCCGTCACAATGGACGGGGAAAACATTCTCGAGACGGAGCCCGATGAACGCGCCCGCAAAGGTCTTTTCCTCGCTTTCCAATACCCGAGCGAAATCCCCGGCGTCACGATCGCTAATTTCCTTCGCGCCGCCGTCCAGGCTCGCATGCGGGAAGGCGAGGAATTGGAAGCGACTGACTACTACGCGCAGCTTTACAAAAAGATGGATCTTCTCGGGATGGATCGCTCCTTCACCTCCCGCTCGGTCAATGAAGGATTTTCCGGCGGAGAGAAAAAGCGGAACGAGATCCTGCAAATGGCGATGCTCGAGCCGAAGTATGCCGTGCTGGACGAAACCGATAGCGGGCTCGACATCGATGCCCTGAAAATCGTCGCCCAGGGAGTGAACTCGCTCCGCGGTCCGGCGCTCGGCGTTCTTTTGATCACTCACTATCAGCGGCTTTTGAATTACATCGTGCCCGATTACGTGCACGTGATGGTAAAGGGGCGGATCGAACTCAGCGGCGGCAAAGATTTGGCCCTGCAACTGGAAGAAAAGGGCTACGATTGGGTGCGCGAAGACATCGTCGAACCCGTCCTCGCCTCATAAGGAGACTGCAATGGTAAAGCAAAATACAACTCTCGATATCGAACGGAACCTCGGCAATTTCGCCTACCCGGAAACGCATACGCACGACGCCGGCACCGGGCTGAGCGAAAAAACCATCCATTACATCTCGGATGTGAAACAGGATCCCGACTGGGTCCGCGAGTTTCGGCTGAACGCCTACAAGACTTTCCTGAGCAAGCCGATGCCGACGCATTGGGCGAGTAAGGATCTGGAAGCGATCGTCTTCGAAAATATTCGCTACTACCTGAGCGGCGGCACCCAGCCGAAACGCACCTGGGAAGAAGTGCCCGATGATGTGAAGCGGACATTTGAGCGGCTTGGTATTCCGGAGCAGGAGCGCAAATTCCTCGCCGGTGTCGAAGCGCAGTTCGACAGCGAAGCGGTTTATTCCAACATCAAAAAAGCAGTCGGCGAACAGGGTGTCATCTTTGTCGGCAGCGCGGACGGGCTGAAGGAACATCCGGAAATTTTCCGGAAATGGTTCGGCAAAGTCATCCCGACCGGCGACAACAAATTCAGCGCGCTCAACAGCGCGGTCTTCAGCGGTGGCTCGTTCATTTACGTCCCGCCGGGCGTGAAGGTAAAACACCCGCTCCAGGCTTACTTCAGAATCAACGCCGAGAACTTTGGCCAGTTCGAACGCACCCTTATCATCTGCGATGAAGGCTCCGAGCTTACCTACATGGAAGGCTGCACCGCGCCGAAATTCAACACCGCCACCCTGCACAGCGCGGTCGTCGAGCTGGTCGCACTCAAAGGCGCCAAGATCCAGTACATCACCGTGCAAAACTGGTCGAACAACGTCTTCAACCTCGTCACCAAGCGCGGCCTCGCGCACGAGGAAGCGGAAGTGAAATGGATCGACTGCAACATCGGCTCCCGCCTGACGATGAAATATCCGGGCGTGGTTATGAAAGGCCGCAAGGCGCGCGGCGAAGTGATCTCGATCGCGCTCGCTGGCGACGGCCAGCATCAGGACACCGGCGCGAAGATGGTTCACGCCGCTGATGAAACGACGAGCAACATCATTTCCAAGAGCATCTCGATCGGAACCGGCCGCGCCACTTATCGCGGCCTCGTCCATGTGCCGAAGCATCTCAAGAACTGCAAGAACAACACCGAGTGCGACGCGCTCCTGATCAATTCGAACAGCCGCACCGACACTTACCCGGCCATCACCGTTCGTGGCACCGGCAACGCCGTGCAGCATGAAGCCAGCGTCAGCCAGGTTAGTGCCGAGCAAATCTTCTACATGCAGCAGCGCGGCCTGACCGAAGCCCAAGCGATGAGCCTGAGCGTGAACGGATTCGTCAACGATCTCGTCCGTCAATTTCCGATGGAATACTCGGTCGAGCTCAAGCGCCTGATCGAACTTGAGATGGAAGGCTCCGTCGGCTAAGTTCGCCCGCAGAAACGGACGCAGTTGGACGGCGGTCTCGGGACCGCCGTTCGCGTCTCTGCCCGCTATGAGCAACCCGTCAGCTGTTCTCGAAGAAAAGCCCGCCGTCGAGCCGGAAACCGCCACCATTCTTGCGGGAATCCAGAGTCGCGCCGAGGACAAGCTGCCCTCCTGGTTCGGCGAACAGCAGCGGGTCGCCTGGACACAATTCCAGAGCTTGCCCATGCCGATCCGGACCGACCAAGCCTGGCGTTTTTCGAGTGTCGGCGTCCTCGATCTCGCGCCTTACATCACGCCCCCGTCGCTGAAAGAATCCGACAGCCGTGAAATCCTGGAGCGCTCAGTCGGTCTCGAGGAAACTTCCGGCCGGCTGGTTTTTGCGGACGATCAGTTCCTCGAGCGCGATGTCCTTTCCGAAAAACTTCGTCGTGCCGGCGTCATCTTTCAGCCCTTGGAACGGGCCATGATCGAGCACGAAGATTTGTTCCGCCGTCATTTCATGAGCCAGCCCGCCACCCTCGGCTCGGCCAAATTCGCCGCGCTCCATGAGGCATTTGTCAGGTCAGGCACTTTTCTTTACGTGCCGCGAGGCGTGGAGGTGGAGCTGCCGCTCGAAACCTTCCATTGGCTGCACTCCGAGAATGCCGCGATTTTTCCTCACACCCTCGTCGTGGCGGAGGAACTAGCGAAGGTCACGCTGGTTGAACATTTTCGCTCTACCAGCCGTCAACGACCCGGTTTCTCCTGCGGCGTGAACGATCTCATCGTCGGCGCCGGGGCGAAAGTGACCTACATCTGTGCGCAGGACTGGAGCGACAAGACGCTCAGTATCCAGATCAACGACACCACCGTCGGCCGGGACGCGACCGCCCTGAATCTGCATCTCGGGCTCGGCGGAAAATATTCGCGCCTCGAAAGTCTAAGTCGTCTGACCGGCGAAGGCGCGCACAGCGATATGCTCGCGGTCGCAATCGGGGATGACGCGCAGGAATTCGACGCCCGCACCTTGCAGGATCACGTCTCGCCTCACACCAACAGCGATCTCCTTTTCAAAAACGCGCTCAACGGCCGCGCCCGCATCACTTTTGGCGGCCTCATCCGGGTCGAGCCGCACGCCCATTTCACTGATGCCTACCAAAAAGTGCGCAACCTCCTCCTGAGCGACGATGCCGAGGCGAACTCAATGCCGGGCCTCGAGATCATGGCCGATAACGTGAAGTGCAGTCACGGTGCAACCTCCGGGCAGATGGATGAAGACGAGATGTTTTATCTGCTCGCGCGCGGCATTCCGGCCTCGGTGGCGCGCCAGCTTCTCGTTGGCGGATTTCTCAACGAAGTCCTTGAGCGCCTGCCCGACCCCGTGCTGGTCGCGAAACTCGAAGAATTGATCGCGGAAAAGTTCGCTCGCCGGACGAGTTAATTGTTTGCGTCATTTTCCGCCGGCGGGTAATCTCGCTTTCGCATGGACGTCAGCGGAACGATCGAAAAGATCCTTTGCCAGAAAAGCGGTGAGATCTGGTCCATTTCTCCCGACGCCACGGTTTACGATGCGATCGCGATGATGGCGGAGAAAAATGTCGGCGCCCTGCTCGTAAAGGAAAACGGGCAACTGGTCGGGATCGTTTCCGAACGCGACTACTCGCGCAAAGTCATGCTGCGCGGGAAGACCTCGCGCACCAGCACAGTCGGCGAGATCATGACGACCGAGCTGACGACGGCGCACCCACGCGAAACGGTGGAAGATTGCCTTCGTTTCATGACGGAAAAACGCATCCGGCACCTGCCGGTGATCGCCGACGGCAACATCCGCGGCGTCATCTCCATCGGCGACCTGGTCAAACAGGTCATCGAGTCGCAGAACGCGACCCTCGAGCAAATGCGCGATTACATCTCGGGCGGCTACCCGTCCTAAAGCTGCCAGACGGTTTTTCCCGCGACGATCGTCCGCACCGCGCGTCCCTTCAGCTTCCAACCGTGGAACGGCGTGTTGCGCGAGGCCGATTGGAATCTCTCCGCGTCGACCGTCCATTCCAGCTCGGGATCGATCAGGGTAACGTCAGCCGGTTTGCCTAACGACAACGTGCCGGCCTCCAGGCCTAAAAATCGCGCCGGGTTCACCGTCAGCATCTCGATCAGGCGGGGCAGGCCAATCGTCTGGTGCCGATGCACCAGCAGATCGATAAACAACCCCAGCTCCGTCTCCAGCCCGACGATTCCAAAAGGAGCGCGATCGAACTCGACTTCCTTTTCAAATTTGGCGTGCGGCGCGTGATCGCTCGCCAGGATCTCAAGCGTGCCGTCGGCAATTCCTTCCAGCAGCGCTTCGATATCGCGCTGCGTGCGCAGCGGCGGGTTCATCTTGAAATCAGTATCGAAATTCTGAATCGACTCATCCGTCAGGGCGATGTGGTGCGGACAAACTTCCCCGCTCACCTTAACGCTGCGCGCGCGTGCTTCGCGCAGCAGCCGCACGCTCCCTGCCGCACTGATGTGCTGGCAATGGATCCGGTGGTCGCAGCATTCCGCGAGCAAGACGTTGCGCGCCACAATCGTCTCCTCGCCCACGGCCGGCCAGCCCGGCAGCCCGAGCAGCGTGCTCCAGTACCCTTCGTGCACGAGCCCGTTGCCGACCAGGTTGTAGTCCTGGCAATGATCGAGCACCGGGACGCCGACCATTCGCGCATACTCGACCGCGCGGCGCATCAACTCGTTATTCTGAATGCAATGACCGTCATCCGTGATCGCGACCACGCCCGCCTGCGCCAGGGAACCAATCGGCGCCAGTTCTTCACCCGCGAGATTTTTAGAAATTGCGCCTGTCGGCAGGACACGAACGCAGGCCGATTCCGCAGCGCGGTCTTTGATCCACGCGATCGTGCTCGGGCTGTCCGCCACTGGGGAAGTGTTGGGCATGCAAACAACCGTGGTGAAGCCACCGGCCGCCGCCGCCCGTGCGCCCGACTCGATCGTTTCCTTCCAAGCAAAACCCGGCTCACGAAAATGCACGTGGAGATCGATCAGCCCGGGACTAACGATCAATCCACTGGCATCGATCGTTTCAATTTTCGCGTTCCGGTCTCCCGGCGCTTCGCTAATGCGGCCGTCCGCGAGGTAAAGATCGCCGATCTCGTCGCGCCCGTTGGCGGGATCGATGACCCGGCCGTTGCGAATCAAAATTTTCACGATCGGGCGACGCCTCCGCACAAATAAAGAACCGCCATCCGCACCGCGAGCCCGTTGGTCACCTGGTCGAGGATCACGCTTTGCGGACCGTCGGCCAGTTCGCTGTCGATCTCGACTCCGCGATTGACCGGACCGGGGTGCATGATCAGACAATCCGATTTCAAAAGCCTGGCCCGCGCTTTCGTTAGGCCAAAGAGACGGATATATTCGCCGATTCCCGGGAAATATTCCTTCCGCTGCCGCTCGTGCTGGATGCGGAGCAGGTTCACCACGTCGACCGTCGGCAGCACCTCTTCCAGGTTGTGCGAGACGGTCACGCCGAGTTTCTCAAAATCGCGCGGCATCAGCGTGCTCGGCCCAACCAGTGTGACGCGCGCGCCCATTTTCAGAAGCGCAAAAATATTCGAGCGCGCCACCCGGCTAAAAAGAATGTCGCCGACAATCGCGACGTGGAGCCCGGCGACCGAACCTCGCTTTTCCCGAATGGTGTAGAGATCGAGCAAACCCTGGGTCGGGTGCTCGTGTGCGCCGTCGCCGGCGTTGATCACGCTCGCGCTGATCCGGCTGGCGAGAAACTGCGGCGCGCCGGCCGAGCTGTGGCGCAGGACGATGATGTCGGCGTGATTCGCTTCCAGGACTCTGGCCGTGTCTTTCAGCGTTTCTCCTTTCGTTAGGCTGGAAGCCGAGGCTGAGATGTTGACGATGTCGGCGCTGAGCCGTTTCGCGGCCAGCTCGAACGAGGTGCGGGTGCGCGTGCTCGGCTCAATGAAAAAATTGATCAGAGTTTTGCCCTGCAGCGCCGGGACCTTTTTGACATCGCGGGTTCCGACTTGCTTAAACGCGTCGGCCGTCTCGAGCACGAGGTTGATCTCCTCCGCCGAAAGCTCGCGCAGCCCGAGAAGATCTTTGCGCGTCCAGCGCGTCGTTTCGCTATTCATTGGGTTTCAAAAGCCAGACACCATCCGGTTCCTGATCGACATTCTCCAAACGCACCAGGACCCGTTCGGCGCGCGCCGTCGGCAGATTTTTTCCGACAAAATCTGGCCGGATCGGCAACTCGCGATGACCGCGATCGATCAGAGCGGCGAATTGGATGCAGGCCGGGCGACCGAAGGAACCGAGAGCGTCCATCGCGGCGCGACAGGTGCGGCCGGTGAAAAGGACATCATCCACGATGATCACCGTCCGTCCCTCCAGCGGGAGCGGCAGTTGCGAGGCCCGGACGACCGGCACCCCTGATCGCGTGCCGTGATCATCGCGATGCATCGAGACATCGATCACCCCGGTCGCGACCCGCACTTTTTCGATCGCCTCGATTTCCGCGGCAATTCGCCGCGCCAGATCGACCCCCCGCGCAGGGATGCCAGCGAGGATGAGGGCGGCTAAATCGCGATTGCGCTCGACGATTTCGTGCCCGATCCGGCGCAAGGCACGTCGCATCTCGTCGGCATCGAAGATGCGGACGGCGTCGTTTTGGGTCGTTAGGCTGGTTTCGTTCATCTCCTTCGCGACCTCGCAGGATCGCATTAAAGGAAGTGCGCGATTTCTAGGCCAGTGCTTTCGCCAGCTTCGATTCGCGCACTCTTCGTTCTCGCCAACTGGAGCGGTGTTTCACAATCCAGTCGAGGAGCGCTTTTTCAAAGCCAATATCGGAACCGGCTTTTTCGCTTTCGATCCATTTGTGTTTCAGGATCTCTTCGCGCTCGGCGAGGAATTCCTTATACAGGACCGAGTTCTTGAGAAAGTGCGCGCCAGCATCATCGGACGAATCCATTTCAGCGGGTGTGTTCATGAAAAATTTTTCTGCTCAATCACTTCGCAGTTCACGTCTCTAGCATGAGCCGAACCAAAACGGCCGTTATTTAGCGGAAGCACGCGGGAAAGGGCAAGCATTAGGTGAGAGGCAGCATCTCCTGGAGCCGCTGCGCGATACGGACAAACTCCAGGCTAATGGGCGAGCCCTTCGATTCCGCCGTGACTGGCATCCCGCGATCGCCCGCTTCCCGGGTCGCGATATCGATCGGGATCTGGCCAAGGAGCGGAACGCGAATCCGCTTCGCTTCGCGCTCGCCGCCGCCGCTGCCAAAAATGTCGTAACGCACTCCGTCGGAGGGCGACAGGAAGTAGCTCATGTTTTCGATTAATCCGAGAACGGGCACATTAACCTTTTCGAACATGGCCGAGGCTTTGCGCGCATCGATCAATGCAACTTCCTGCGGCGTAGTGACTATAATCGCGCCGGAGAGGGCGACCGTCTGCACGATCGTGAGCTGGATGTCGCCGGTGCCTGGAGGCAAATCGAGCACAAGGTAATCGAGTTCGCCCCACTCCACTTGTCGCAAAAATTGCTGGGTGTACCGCGTCACCATCGGCCCACGTAGGATGGCGGGAGCGGCGTCGTCGAGGAGGAAACCCATCGACATAAGGCGCAGCCCGTATTGCTCGATCGGGATGATGTGATTGTCCTCCGTCGCCATCGGCCGCTCACGCGAACCGAACATGAGCGAAATGCTCGGGCCGTAAATGTCGCAATCGCAGAGGCCAACGGCCGCCCCGGTCTGCTGCAGCGCGACCGAGAGATTCGCAGCAACGGTTGATTTGCCGACGCCGCCTTTGCCGCTTGCAATCGCGATGACGTGCTTGATTCCGGCAATCCTGGTCGCACCCACCCCAGCCGCACCGCTGCCCGCGGGTGGGGCCTGGATATCGATCCGCACTTTGGCTTCGCGCACGCCTTCGACTTTGCGCACCGCGTTTTCCGCCTGGCTTTTGATCGTTTGCGGGATGTTGGGGTCGCTCGTGGCCAGCGCCATCTGCACCGTGACGTCGCCTTCACGCAGGGTAATTCCCTTCACAATCCCAAACGAAACGATGTCGCGGCTAAACCCCGGATATTTCACCGTACTGAGCGCATCTTTGATTTGTTCTTCCGTGACCGGCATGAGTGGCGGGTAAGCTACGCCACCTCGAAAAGGCGTAAAGGACCGCGCTGAAAAAGAGCTGGAACGCAATTTACCCGCGAACAAGCCCGAGACCTGCTTGGCAAGAGCTCCGATGCGAAGGATCAAGCTCAGCGGCCGCGAGCGCGCCGTGCTCAAGGCAATCGGTTTTGCCGAAGCGGTCTCGGGGTCGGCGATTGCGGAGCTTACTCAGATGCCGCCCGAGGATCTGACCGATGTCCTGAACGCGCTGCTCGCCGCTGGTTATGCCGAAAGCAAACCGTATCGCGAACAGATCTCGACCGAAGAAATGCCGACGATGGAGTTCGAGGCGAACCCCAGCTACGTGCACGAGCTCAGGGAGTCGATGAAACGCTCCTGGGTCTAGCCGATCAGGCCGAGATTTGCGCGGCGGCGCGGTTCTCCGCGCTGCGTTCACCGAAAAGTTGCCGGATCACATCTTCCACCGGCAATTCCTGGACGTTGATATCGGAAACCGAACAGGCACTGAGCAGTTGCCGCGCAACTTCCGTCACCTTGGCCCGCGGGACCTTGAGCTGCACGCTGACCGGCGTTTGCTCCACGACTTCGCCGAGCGCGGAAAAGTCGCGTTCCTGTTTATCCCCGAAGGTCAGGCTGATGACTTTGTGCCCGGAAAATCGATCAATGATCTGACTCAGCGGACCGTCAAAGAAGATTTTTCCGTGGTCGATGATGATGACGCGGTGACAGAGCTCCTCGATGTCCTGCATGTAGTGGCTGGTCAGCATGGTGACGATGCGGTGTTCCTGGTTGTAGAGCCGGAGAAATTCCCGCACCCGTTTCTGGCTCACGACATCGAGACCGATCGTCGGCTCGTCGAGGAAAAGAACTTTGGGTTCGTGGATGAGAGCGGAAATGAGTTCCATCTTCATCCGTTCGCCTAACGACAGTTCGCGCACCATTACGTTCATCTTGTCCTCTACCTCGAGCAGCTCGCTCAGGCCGCCGACGACTTTTTTGAAACGGGCGCGATCGATTCCGTAGATGGCGCGGTTCAATTCAAGCGATTCCTGCGCCGGCAGGTCCCACCAAAGCGCGTTCTTCTGTCCCATGAGCAGGCTGAACTGCCGCTTCATCTCATCGCGCCGTTCCCACGGAACGAAACCGAGCACCTTCGCTTCGCCCGAGGTCGGATTGAGCAGACCGGAAAGCATTTTTAGCACGGTGGTTTTGCCGGCGCCGTTTGGGCCGAGAAAACCGACCAGCTCTCCCTCCTCGATCGTGAAGGAAATATCATCCGCAGCGCGGGTCTCTTCGTAGCGACGGCTAACGAGCCCCTTCACCGAGGCCCAGAGCCCGCTCTCCTTCCGATAAGTCCGGTAAACCTTGGTCAGGCCGGAGGCTTCGATCGCGCTCATCTGGAAGTTGACTCCTGTATCCTCACTTGCTACTAAAATGGTATGCCGGCAACTACTGTAAAGCTGGATGGCGAACTTCTGCGAGCGATCGAAAGTGTCAAATCGCCCAAGCAAACCCTCTCCGCCTATGTTCGGGAGGCGCTGCAGCGTGATCTCCGGCGGCGACAGATGCGGGATGCGGCGGAAACATACCTGAATCTCCTCCGCACCAACGCCGCTGAGCGCGAAGCGATGGATGCGTGGGAAGCAGCACCTCTCGCCACCACCCCGCGCACCCGCCGGAAATGAAGCGCGGAACGATCGTGTGGATCAATCTGGAAGACACCAGACCACCGGAATTTGGGAAAACGAGACCCGGCATCCTCATTTCAAATTCGGAACACAACGCCCATCTGGAAACCGTCGTTGCCATTCCCCTCTCGACTCAAGCCCCCGCTCTCTGGCCTTTGCGCCTGCCACTAAAGCTGGCCAGCAAGAAAATCAGTTACGCCGTTCTGCCCGGCATGCGGCAGGTCAAAAAGACTCGGCTCCTCGACGTGATCGAGATCGCGCCGGCTGAGTTCATGCATTCTCTGGACCGGGCTCTTTCCGCTTATCTTTCGGACTGACCAATAGCGGCCAGTTTGAGGCTGAGTTAGGCCGCGCTGGAACGCTGCTGCCCGCTCGGTTTGCGCAAAAGCGGCCGCACTTTTTCAACCAGCGCGTCACTCGTGAGGCCATGTTTCTGGCGTAGGATCGGGATGGTGCCGTGCTCGATGAACTGGTCGGGCCAGCCGATCCGCACAACCGGGGTGTTGATCATCTGGGTGTGGAGATGCTCCATCACGGCGCAGCCAAATCCGTTGTGCAGAACGTGATCCTCGAGCGTGCAAACGACCTGCACGCTGCGGGCGAAAAATTCCAGCGTCCCGGTGTCGAGCGGCTTGATCCAGCGCGGGTTGATGAGCGCGACCGAGACCCCTTCAGCTTCCAGTTTGCGGGCCGCTTCCTCGGCCATCTCGTACATGTTGCCAAGACCGAAAATCGCCACGTCTTTGCCGTGCTGGAGCACTTCGGCCTTGCCGATCTCGAGCAATTTCGGAGTCGCCTTCGGTTTCACGCCGGTGCCAGCGCCGCGCGGATAGCGGATCGCGATCGGACCGGTGTCGTGATTCGCCATCGTCCAAAGCATGTCGACGAATTCATCTTCATCCTTCGGCTGCATGTGAATGATGTTCGGGATATGGCGGAGGTATCCGATATCGAAGAGCCCGTGATGGGTCGGGCCGTCGTCGCCGCTCAGGCCGGCGCGATCCATGCAGAGCGCGACGTTCAAATTCTGCAGCGCAATGTCATGAATAATCATGTCGTAGGCGCGCTGCATGAAGGTGGAATAGATGGTCAAAAACGGCTTCAACCCCTGGGTCGCTAGACCGCAGGCAAAGAGGGAGGCGTGTTCCTCCGCGATGCCGACGTCGTAGTAGCGATCGGGATGCTGCGCCTGGAAAAAACCCAGCCCAGTCCCGCTCGGCATGGCGCCGGTGATGGCGACAATCTTGCGGTTGGTGTCGGCAAATTTGCCTAACGTCTTGCCCAAGATTTCGGAATAAGTCGGGCTGGAGGCGGCGGCCGTCTCCCCCGTCTCGGCGGTAAATTTTCCGAGCCCGTGAAACTTGTCCGGCTTGGCGATCGCCGGTTCGTAGCCTTTGCCTTTCTTGGTCAGAATATGGAGCAGGACCGGCTCCTCCTGTGTCTTCAGGAACTCGAAAGTACGGGTGAGAAGCGGGATGTCATGGCCGTCGATCGGGCCGTAATAACGGAGACCGAGCTCTTCGAAAATGACACTCGGCACGAGCAGGTTCTTGAAGCCTTCCTCGAACTTGTGCGCAAGCTGCAACATGCCTTTGCCGGCAATCGCTTTGATGAAACGACCGGCCTTTTCGTGCAGATGCGCGTAGGTCGGGTTGGTCACGATGTTATTCAGGTAGGCCGCGATCGCGCCGACGTTCTTCGCAATCGACCACTCGTTGTCGTTCAGGACGACAATGAAACGCTTGGTCTGCGAGCGGACGTTATTCAGCGCTTCGTAACTAATGCCGCAGGTCAGGGCCGCATCGCCCGCCACAACGACGACGTTCTCATCCCCGCCTAACAAATCGCGTCCGACCGCCATCCCGAGCCCGGCGGACAAGGCCGTGCCAGCGTGGCCGGCGCCGTAGGAATCATGTTCGCTCTCGCTGCGAAGGAGGAAACCGTTGAGGCCTTCGTATTGCCGCATGGTATGAATGCGATCGAGGCGGCCGGTAAACATCTTGTGCACGTAGCCCTGGTGGCTGACGTCGAAGACAAATTTGTCGTGCGGAGTGCTGAAAACGCGATGGAGCGCGATGGTCAGCTCGACGACGCCGAGATTGGGCCCGAGGTGACCGCCAGTCTGCGAGAGGACTTTGATCAATTCGTCGCGCACTTCCTGCGCGAGCTGCGGGAGACTTTCCTCCGGCAAGGCTTTGATGTCGGCCGGGGAATGGATTCCCTCCAGCAAACGGGTTTTCGGCTCAGCGGTCTCAGAAGAGACTAACGTCGACATTTTTTGGTTCTCCTTGGGTTTCACTCTGGGCCGCGGGGGCCGCTTCAAACTTTTTCACAACCGGTTTCCCGGCACTGTTACGGGTAATGACCTCGATTCGTTGCTCGGCCGAGGCGAGCCGTTCCTGGCACACTTTAACCAACTTCATCCCTTCCTCGTAACGCACGATTAACTCCTCGAGCGGGAGCTCGCCGGACTCCATTTGGTCCACGATCTCCTCCAGCCGTTGCATGGCCTGTTCGAAGTTCGCTTCCGGAGCGGGCTTCTTCACTTGGTTCGACATAACGGCAAGTGAGCAATTAAGCATAGGCAGCCCAATTAAAAAGGCTGACTTAGGCACGCGCGCGGCCACCCTCCGTGGCATAACGGCTGCTAATCAAGCAATTCGTTAGTCCAGCCGATGACCTTTCCCAAGCGCATTCTCCTGATCGACCACGCGCCGCACCTGACGGCGGTCGTCGGCACCGCGCTTCAGGCGACGGGTCGCTACTTGATCCGGCAGGAAAACCATAGCCGGCGCGCTCTCCACTCCGCCCTTCATTTCCAGCCGGACTTGATCCTGCTCGACGCCGTCCCGGACCATTTGGAGGTGGATCAAATTGCGCAACAGATTCACGCTGACACCTCGCTCCAGGACGTCCCGGTCCTCTGCTTGACGAGCCTAACGCCGAGCGGACACATCGGTTCGGTCGGTTTTTTTGGCGGTTTCACTTTTGTCGCCAATCCCTTTCTGCTTCAGGACATGGTGAATTGCATCGCGGAGATGCTGGAAGACAAACGCCGCTTCGGCGCCGCCTGCTGATTGTAGATGACGCCCCCTGGGCGACGCGGCGGTGAGCACTGCGGGGCGAAAAGTTTTCGCACAAGCACCTCTTGCGCGCGCTTCGCAGAGCGAAGCGTCTACACTTGTGAGTTGGCGATCATTCGCCACACTTCGACATGCCCACGCCCATGTCGGTCAAAGATGCACTGCACCAATCGGCGCCCGCCGAGGAGGTTTTGGTGCAGGGATGGGTGCGCACCCGGCGCGATTCAAAGGATTTTTCCTTCCTCGAAGTGAACGACGGCTCCTGCCTGCGCAACCTGCAGGTGATCGCGAAAAATACCCTCCCGAATTACGACGCCGTGCAGCGACTCATCACGGGCGCTTCGATCGCGGTCCGCGGCGCGCTCGTCGCGTCGCAGGGCAAAGGGCAAAGCTGGGAAGTGGTGGCCGATTCGATCGAAATCATCGGTGCTTCCGACGACACCTACCCGCTGCAAAAGAAGGGGCACACTCCAGAATTCCTGCGCGAGATCGCGCATCTCCGTCCGCGCTCCAATCTTTTCGGTTCCGTCTTTCGCGTGCGGAGCCGGCTCGCCTTCGCCATCCACCAATTTTTCCAGGAGCGCGGCTTCGTTTATGTCCACACCCCGATCATCACCGGGAGCGATTGCGAAGGGGCCGGCGAATTATTTCGGGTCAGCACGATCGACCCCGAGAAGCCGCCCCGTTTGCCTAACGGCGCCATCGATGACGCCAAGGATTTTTTCGCGCGCCGGACTTATCTCACCGTCAGCGGACAACTGGAGGCGGAAGCGTTCGCCTGCGCGCTCTCCAAGGTTTACACCTTTGGCCCGACTTTCCGGGCCGAGAACTCCAACACCTCGCGCCATGCGAACGAGTTCTGGATGATCGAGCCGGAAATGGCCTTCTGCGATCTTAACGGCGACATGGATCTGGCGGAGGAGCTGGTGAAGGCACTGGTGCGCGACATCCGCGAAAACTGCCCGGACGAGATCGAGCTTTTCTCCAAATTCGTCGACAAGGAATTGCTCGCCCGGCTGGATTTCGTCGTCGAGCGGCCCTTCCAACGCATCAGTTACACCGACGCGGTTGAGTTGCTTAAGAAGAGCGGGGAGAAATTTGAATTCCCGGTCGATTACGGCCTCAACCTGCAGTCCGAACACGAACGCTGGCTGACTGAAAAACACTTCAAGTCGCCGATCACCGTCTTCAATTACCCGAAGGAAATTAAGCCCTTTTACATGCGCCTGAACGACGACGGCAATACCGTCACCGCGATGGATCTGCTCGTCCCGGGCATCGGCGAGATCGTCGGCGGTAGTCAGCGCGAGGAGCGGCTCGATGTCCTGGAAGCGAACCTGCGGCGCCACAACATGAACCTCGACGACTACAAATGGTATCTCGACCTGCGCCGCTACGGGACCGTGCCGCACGCCGGGTTCGGGCTCGGTTTTGAGCGCATGCTCATGTTCGTCACCGGGGTTTCGAACATCCGCGACGTCATTCCCTTCGCGCGCACCCCAGGCAGCGCGGAGTTTTAAATTGTAGGGCAGGCGCTCCGCTTGCCTTGGTTTTGCATCGGGCAAGCGGAGCGCTCGCCCTACAATTCCGGGCGCTTCGTCAGCTCGTAGGTCTTGGCGACGGAAAGAAATTCGTAGAAGGCATGGAGCCGCGCGAAATAAAATCCTTCGCGCCCATCGAGAAATCCGCGCTGCCAGACGTAGACGTAAAGAAATCGTAGAAGCGGACGAAACGGCAGCCGTTGCGAGAGGCGCTTAAGCCGGCGCCGCTGCGCGACCCGGGCGCTTTGCAGTTCGCTCGATGAATGATCGGCCGCCGCCGCGACGCGCGCTTCCCAGTTGGAGTAACGATTGTGCTTTTCGACAAAGACCTCGACCGAAGGGAAAGCGTAGTGGTCCATCTCGCAGCGCAGCCGGCCGGTCGGGCCCTGCACCACGACGTGCTCGTGCACTTCGTTGTCGCCGCTCGCCGTCGCCACCTCGGTCAGCTTCTCATACCGGCCTAACGAGTGGCGGAAGAGCCGCAGATTCCAGTTCGGATAATAGGCGTGCCGCAGCCAGCGGCCCATGAACATGAAACGCCGGTTGATCCAGTAACCGGCCGTCGTCCCGGCCTCGGCGATGACGTTCCGAAATTCCGCCTCCGCCCCGGGTGGGAGGACTTCATCAGCGTCCAGGATAAAGACCCACTCGTATCGAAAAGGGAGATGCTCGAGGGCCCAGTTCTTTTTCTTCGGCCAGGTGCCATTGAAAGCAAATTGCACCACCTCGGCGCCGTGCTCCCGGGCAATCTCTTGCGAGCCGTCGCTGCTCTGCGAATCGACCACAAAAATTTCGCCCGCCCAGGCAATCGAGGCGAGGCAGCGAGGCAGATTTTCCGCCTCGTTTTTGATCGGCACGATGACCGAGACAGGGACCGGTGCGGTTGGTTTATCCACGGCGGAAGAGCACCCTCAGAATCTCAGCACGAACAACGCCCTGTGGATAGAAAAGATTCGGACCGATCCTGCCCGGCTGTGGCAATTTTGGGGGCCAAAATTTATTCCCTGAGGACAGACCGATCTGTTAGGCTGGAGCCAGTCAACGTCAAGCATGCGCACTTCAACCTCCGTCACTCTGGACAGGCCAGAGATTTGACGGATCATTTTCCCACCCTCTCACTTGAAGCGCGTTGCACCTGAAGATAGTTGGCCAGCCTCTTGGAAGGCTTCCTATCGCTACGACCTGGAGGAGGTCTACGGGCAAGTCAAAAACCGCGGTTACGCCTACGCCTACGACCGGCGCCGCCGCGCCACCTTTTCCCTCGTCACGGAAGTGCTGCCGCCGGGCGCCCGCATCCTCGACGTCGCCGCCGCCCAGGGAAATTTCTCCATCGCCCTGGCCGAGATGGGTTACGAAGTCACCTGGAACGATATGCGCGCCGAGCTCGCCGACTACGTCCGGCTGAAACAGGAATTCGGCACCATTCATTTCGCGCCCGGCAACGCCTTCAACATCGATCTCCCCACGAGTTTCGATGGCGTCCTCATCACCGAAGTCATCGAACACACGGCCCATCCGGATCAGCTACTAATCCGTGCCGCGCAGCTTGTGCGACCGGGCGGCTACGTCATCATGACCACTCCGAACGGCGCCTACGTCCGGAACAAGCTGCCCAAGTTTTCCGAATCCACCGACCCTGCGGTTTATGAGTCGGTCCAGTTCAAACCCGACGCCGACGGTCACATTTTTCTGCTCCACCCCGACGAGATCAAACCCCTCGCCGACCGCGCCGGGCTCGTTCTCGAAAAATTGATCCTGTCGACCAATCCGCTGACCAGCGGGCATGTGAAAACCGAGTTTGCCCTGCGCCGATTGCCCCGTCCTCTGATCGACGGGATCGAACATTTCACCGGGGCGCTGCCTTCCAGCCTAACGACACGACTGATGACGCAAATGGCGGTTCGTTTCCGCCGCCCCGCGTAAGCGGCAGGCTTACGCCTTCGGCGGCTGGGTATCCATCAGGGCGAGGATACGCTGCTTCTTGGCGTCATACTCGAGCGCGCGAAATTTCGAATCTCTTCCAGACGGCGCTCCCGTTGATGGTGTCGAGAAACGGGTATAGCTCGCGGCCAGCTCGGTCGTTTCGAGGTAGCGTCCACGCAGGTTCTCGTCCTGAAACGCCCCGGATTCTGCGACTCGAAAAGGTGGAAACGCAGCCAGCGACGATTGGCCCGCGACACGCGCTGCGCCTTGCGAAAGAAGGCGACAAACAAAAGCAACACTAAGTAGGTGTCGACTCTCGCTTGGAGCTCGAGATCGGATCGAGTTATTCGCGGTAACTCTGGTTTGTTCTTTTCATCTCGCCGCCCATCTGCATGATCACGCCCGCACACTAAATCCAACCAAGACCCACCAATGAACATCACAAGAGTCGACGTTTTCAATCACTGCGCTTTGCGCCGCGCCAGCTTGCCTGGCCGTCGGCTGTATCGGATCATCCGCGGCGCGCTCGCTCTGGCGGCGGACGACACTTGGACGGGGGGATGGCGCTAATAGCGCCAACTGGACCGACGCCAGCAACTGGAACCCCGGCGTGCCGGGCGAAGGAGACGACCTAATCTTCGGTGCCTCTCCCCGCACCGACTCCACGGTGGACGATTTCTTCGATCTAAGCTCGATCACCTTCACCGCCGATGCGCCCGCCTACACCATTACCGTGCTGCCCCTGAGTGGCTTGACCTTGTCGAATCCAGCCAGCCTCTCGCGGCAAACGTTGGGGCCGATTGAGGATGGAGTCTTACTTGGCAATGCGAGCAAAAATCTTGGGCTGATTATCTTGGGAGGCGCCAAAAGCCCGGAAGAAACGTTGGGTGGGCTACTCATCGTAACTTTTTTCCCTCTGACGATGAACTCCCATGTGGCAGGGCCGGCAGTTGCCCTCGGCGCACCCGCCAACGGGCCCATTGAGCTAAGGAATGAAGGCGCGACAATCAGCGGGGGTGCGGGCGGGTTGATGGAGTTTCATGGTTTCGCGTCGGCGGACAACTACACCATTATCAACAACCCTGGGCAGGTGATGGGCGCGCTGCCGGGTTCCACGTTTTTCTTCGACAATTCCACCGCAGAAAACGCCACCTTGGTCAACAACTCCTACACGGCCTTTAACGACGATTCCACGCTAGGGAGTGCCACGTTGACGAACAACGGATCCGGAAGCGTAACCGTCTTTACCGGCAGTTCCACCGCGGGCGCGGGCTCGATCCTTACCACCCGCGCGGCTGATCGAGTCGGCGGCGCGAACCTGCAATTCTCCAACCTCTCGTCGACCGGCAGCGCGACCATTACGACCAACGGAGGATTCGAACTCAACGATTTCTCCGGAAGCTTCACCATCTTTAACGGCGCCTCGACGGCCGGCAGCGCCACCCTCATCACGAATGGTGGGATGGTCGCCGGCGCCGGAGTGGGACACACGCTATTCTTTGACAGCTCGGACGGCGGCACGGCCCGTGCGGTGACGAAGGCGGGAGCCGATTTCGACATCTCCGGCCTGGGCGCCGCCGGGATGGGCATCGGCTCCATCGAGGGCGCCGGCACCTATCTTCTCGGCACGAAGAATCTCAGTGTCGGAGGTAACGACAGGAGTACGACGGTCGCGGGAGTGATCGAAGGCGCGGACGGCTCGTTGACCAAAGTCGGCCTGGGCAGTCTCACTCTCTCCGGCGCGAACGCCTACACCGGTGGCACGACGGTGGACGGCAGCATTCTATTCGTCGATAACTCCAGCGGCTCAGGCACCGGCTCAGGCGCGGTGATGGTAAACAGCGGCGGTTTTCTCGGTGGCAGCGGAACGATCGCGGGGACGGTGACAGTTAACTCGGGCGGGACGGTTTCTCCCGGAAGGAGCCCGGGAAAGTTGAGCATCAACGGCAACTATATTCAGAAGAGCGGCGCGGCGCTGGATGTAGAACTCGGAGGCGACGCGAGTGGGACCGGTTTTGATCAGTTGGCCATCGATGGGAGTGCGACGCTCGATGGCACTTTGAATGTCAGTCTGGTCAACGGCTTTCGGCCAGCCGTGGGTGCGATTTTTCAGATTCTCACGAGTCAATCTGTCAGCGGGAATTTTGCCATAATCAGCAGCTCCGGATTCAAACGCGCATTCTCAGGTGAGTAGTGGCGGCGTTCTTCTCATCATCGATACCGTTGCACTCGTCCCCATCATCACGAGCGCGACGTCGGCCGGCGCGACCTTGGACCAGGCCTTCAGCTATCAGATCACAGCCACGAACTCGCCCACCTCTTTCGGCGCGGTTGGCCTGCCCGCAGGATTAAGTATCGACCAGACCAGCGGCGTCATCTCCGGGACCCCGACGGGGCTCGGCAGTTTCCCCGTCGCTATCTCCATCACGAACGCAGCCGGCTCAGGTGCGGCTACGCTCAGAGTGACCATCGCGCCGGCGCCCGATCCTTTTGAGACACCCGCTCCTCTCGGGAACATTTCCACGCGGCTCAAAGTGGGGACGGGCGACAACGTTCTGATCGGCGGCTTGATCGTGAACGGAACCGACCCAAAAGAAGTGATCGTCCGGGGAATCGGCCCGTCGTTAGGCGACTTTGGGATCAGCGACGTCCTGGCTGACCCGGTGCTGGAATTGCATAAACCCGACGGCACGGTCGTAACCAACGATAACTGGAAAGACACGCAGCAAGATGAGATTACCGCGGCTGGTTTCGCGCCGGGCAGCGATCTTGAGTCAGCCCTCCTCGTCACCCTCGATCCAGGGGCCTACACCGCCATTCTGCGCGGGAAAAATGACGGCACCGGCGTAGGGTTGGTTGAAGTCTATGATCTCGATCAAACAGTCAATTCCACTTTGGCCAACATCAGCACGCGCGGCTTGGTCGAGACGGGCGACAAAGTCATGATTGGGGGCTTCATCATTGGGGGCGGCGGCGGCACAGTGTCGACCATTGTGGTGCGAGCGATCGGCCCGAGCCTGAGCGACGCGGGCGTGGCCAACCCGCTGCAAGACCCAACCCTTGAGTTGCACAACATCGATGGCGCGATCGTGGCCGAGAATGACAACTGGAAAGACGGTCCCGACCAGCAAACGATCAGCGACGACGGTTTGGCTCCGGCGAACGACGCGGAGTCCGCCCTTCTCGCCACCCTCGCCCCGGGCGCCTACACCGCGATCGTACAGGGAGCCGGCGATACCACCGGGGTCGGTCTGGTCGAAGTTTATAATCTGCTGCCCTAGCTCCATTATAACGGTGGCAAAACGGGCGGAGAATCCATCAACGCAAGAATGCGCTGCTTTTTCGCGCCGTACTCGAGCGCGCGAAAATTCCGGATCTCTTCCAGGCGCCGCATCCCGTTGATGGTATCGAGAAAACGCGTGTAGTTCGCGGCCAGCTCGGTCGTTTCGAGGTAGCGCCCGCGCAGGTTGCCGTCCTGGAACGCCCCCGGGTTCTGGCTTTCGAAAAGATGAAAGCGCAGCCAGCGCCGATCGACCCGGGAAACGCGCTGCGTTTTGCGAAAGAAAGCGACGAACAAAAGGAGCACAAGGTAGGTGTCGACCCGCGCCTGGAGCTCGAGATCGCGCGCGAAATCTTCTGTCGCGATCCGGCGTTCGCCGCTGCGAAACTGGAGCGCAGCGTGGAGCGCATGATTGATTTCCTCCACGAACATGATGAGAGAGCGAATGTTTTCGTTCGTTAGGCTGGCCCGCGGATCGTGGCGCTCGAGCTGCTCGATCAACCACTGCGAGTAGTAAATGCCAACGTAGAGCTGGTCGTTTGCCGTCCGCAGAAAAGTCCGGGCCAGCTCACTCAGCTCGCGCGCGGAGGCGCCGGCCAGTTTCGTCAGCTGGCGGCAGCGACGTTGATCGATCAGGCAATCTTCGAGGTTAATCCCGACTTGGGCATAGGTGCGCTCAAAGAGACGCTGGATCTGGCTGAAGAGAGTTTCGTTCACAACAACAGCGAAGCGCGATGATCGTCGTCGAGATTGAGCAGCTCGTCCGAGAGCCGGTTGAGGGCGAGGCGCACATCGTGGAAGCGATCGGCCAGCTTCTCGAAAACGTCGTTCAGTTCGCAGCGCCGCGCGGCCGAATGCGAGGCGACGAGCTGGAAATTGGTCCGGCCGATTTTCTCATAAAACTCCAGATCGGGTGCGCCGCGCCGGCTGCGATGCTGGGCGTTCTCGTGAAAAATTCCGCTGACGAAGAGCGAGTAATTCCCGACGTGGGCGCGGAGGAGGAAGGTCTCCGCCGAGCTCGCCCGGGTGAGCGCGATGAGCATGTCGGAAAGATACTGGCGGCTGGAATCCTCCTCGGCGTGCGGCGGGCGGAGGCCGTTGGCGCGGGAGAAAGTTTCGAGGAGCGAGCCGATGTAATCCGAGAGCTTGCGATCGGTGATATCGGCCCGTTTCAGGACATGCCGGGCGAGGACGTAAAAGTAGAAGGAAGAGGAAATCGAGAGGTGCCCGGCATGGGAAAGAATCGCTTCCACCAGCCGCGGATGATCGAGCACGGCGTCGCGCGTTTCGGCATCGCTCAGGAGATCGACGAGCGAAACCTGATCGTTAGGCGAACGGGCCAGCGTGCGCACGATGAATTGAAAATCCGCCGCTGTGAACCGCGCTCGACAATTCGCCTGGATCATCGAGTTCCCATCATAAGCATCAGCGATGCCGCGCGCCAAGCAGGATTACGCGGCCCGGCGCATTTAAAGTGTTTTGAGATACTCCAGGAGCTGATCTTTTTGCTCGGGCGGGAGCGTGGTGCCGTAGAGGTGGCCGCCGTTGCCCTCGCCCCGTCGCCGGGTGTCGAAGAGGAAATAGCGCTGCTCCATTTTGCCGAAGGGCCCGACGGCACGCTCGGGCGGTTCCTGGAAGCCGACCTTGACCGGATCGTAAATGTCGTAACCGCGATGAAAGGTCTGCGGCCGTTCGTTAGGCGGATTGAGCAGGTCGCGCAGGGTCGGGACGGAGCCGTTATGCAGGTAAGGCGCGCGCAACCAGAGGCCATCGAGCGGCGGCGAGAGGTAACCGTAGGGATCGAGCTCGGTCATGGGCGGGCGCTCGATTCCCATTTCTTTCACTTTGCGGTTCGCTTCCTCGGCCGCGGCTTTCGACCAGGACCGGGTCCGCTCCAGGTCGGTCCCGATTTGGGCCAGCGGGATCACTTTGCTGGTGAATTCCCCGCGCGGCTCGTGGCAGAAGGCGCAATCGCGGGCATAGATCTTCTGACCCGCGGCGGCGAGCGTCGGGTTGATCGGGCTGGCCTTGGCAAAAGGCCAGGCCGGCGGCGGAAGATTACTCAGGTAATGATCGAGATCCGCCATCCGCTGCAAAAACCACGGACGCGGCGGGGCTCCGAGCCCGAGGGCGGAGTCGATCAGGACCGAGCGCACCGCGGGAGTGTCGCCGGTCCAGTTGAGCAGCATTTGTTTACCGGCTTTGTCTTTTCCGCTCCGGATCCCGAGGTTCCAGATCGAGGGGAAATCGGTCGGCCCGACGGTGTCGTCTTCCGGCAACCCGGTCATGAAATATTTCGTCAGGTTCATGGCGTCGTCGCGCCCCGGGCCCCAGTCTGGTTTGGGCTGGCCGTTGCTGACGTAGCGATTCATCCAGGTGAAGGTTTTTTCCTGCTCGAGGAGCGCTTTTCTCGTTAGGGGAATGAGGAGATAGCGGTAGATCTGGCGATCGATAAAGGAGAGGCCGCCATTGCCGTAATCGTTGCCGCTGACGAGCCGAATCTCATTCATGATCGTGTCGGCGTTGAACCGCGGGTCGTGCGCAGCCTTGAAGAGAAAGCGCAAGATTTCCTGGAGCTGGACCGGGCTGCCAGCGGCGACGACGACATGGGGTGTTTCCTCGTCGCGCTCGCGATAGGTCGCGGCGTGGCAGATAGCGCAATTGTTCGTGACTCGGTCGAACCCGACCCTCTTCTTCGAGAATCCGACGGGGATTTCGCGACCTTCTTCCCAGACCACTCCGAACGATTTATAGCCGCTGGGCCCCGGCATGAGATCGGGAAAAACGCGCGGCAGGACGAGCCAGAGATAATAAGGAATGCCGCGATCGCCTTCCGCGCCTAACGATCCGTATTTGAACTGCTCTTCTTCGCTGGCGAAGACCTGTTTTCCCCGCCGGAAAAACTTCTCCCAGGTGAAAAGTCCGCCCAGCGCGAGCAGGATGACGAGCAGCACTGCGCTGGTCCAGAGCAGCCGTCGGGTTTTGGGCGAGAGTTTCATCTAGAAAGTCTTGAGGTACTCGACGACCGCGTCCTTCTCCGCGGCGGGCAGGGCGGTGCCGTAACCCGGGCCTTCATGCCCGGCGTTGGAGTTGCCTTCGTTGCGTTCACGCGGGGTGCGGCCGCCCGGTCTTTCGCGCGTGTCGTAGAGGAAATACTGCCGCTCGTCCTGTGGATCATCGAGCGTGCGCCCCTCGGCCGTGAAGCGGGCCGGATCGGAAACGAAGCCGACATTTTTCTGATCGAAAACATCGTAACCGCGATAGAAAACCGGCGGCCGTTCCGCGCTCGGATTGAGCAGATCGCGCAAGCTCGAGACGGAACCGTTATGCAGATAAGGCGCGCGCAGCCAAATGCCGTCGAGCGGTGAGTTGGCGTAGCCAAAAGTCTTGCGGAAATGACTGAAGCGCCACGGATAACCGGCGTAGATGGTGCTGAGAGTGGCGGCGATCTCGGGGGTAAAGGAATCGAGCCGATGCCGATCGGTCCCGATCTCAGCGATCGGCGTCACTTTTCCGACCAGCGCCCCGCTGAAATCGCGCCCGCTGCGTCCGTGACAATTGGCGCAGTATTCGCCGTAAACTTTCTCGCCCTGCGCGCGGAGCGGTTCATTGATCGGAAACGGATATTTCGGCGGCGCCTTGTCGATCAGCCAATCTTCGATGCGCTGCAGCGCGGCAAGGTCGATCGTGGGCGGAAAGGCGCCGGCGCCAAAACGAAGCGTTCTTGTTTCGCTCTTCCATCTTGCGCTGGTTACCGTCCCAATGCAGCTGCATCTCGCGGTCGCGCCGCGGGCCTTGCAGCCAGATCGAAGGCAGGTCGCAGACCCCGACGATTTCGCGCGTCTCCATTTTTTCGAGCGGATAATTCACCAGCGTTTTGGCCGGATTAAAAGTGTCGGTCCGGCCCGGTCCCTCATCGGGTTCCCACTCGATGAAGCGGAAGCGATCCTTCAGCATGAGCAGCCGTTCGCGCATGAACGGGATGGCGTAGTAGCGCATGACCGTCTGGTTAAGCAGATCGTATTTGCTCCCCAGCGCCGCCATTTCGCACATCAGGCGGTCCGCGTTGAAACGCGGGTCGGCCGCGCAATTAAAGATGAAGCGCTGGAATCCTTCCAGATCGACCGTGTTTGAGGGCATCCCGGTATAAAGCGCAGGCGTGCTTTGGGGCGTCGCCCGAACCGAACCGGCATGACAGGCGGCGCAGTTCAGGAAGACGCGATCGATGCCCTGCGTGTTGCGCTTCGAGACGCCGATCGGAAGATCCTTGCCCGGTTCGTAGATGAAGCCTAACGAGGCGTATTCCCGCCCGGGGAGATATTTTTTCCCGGGCAGATATTCGGGAAATAATTTCGGCAGGACCTTCCAGATCCAGTAGGGGATGCCCGACTCGCGTTCCCCGCCTAACGAACCATATTTGAAGTGCTCCTCGATCTGGTCATAGGCAACCGGCTTGTCGCGGGTGAAACGCGTAGCGAGAGAATAGGCGCCGACGATGATCGCCCCTATGACGAGAAGAAGGAGGATGCGCCACCACCAGGGTATCGGCTGGTGCAGCGGCGCTGGAGCTGGATCGGCCATGACCGGGAATTCTCGTCAGGCGGCGGGAAATTCGAGGGCGAAATCGATCAAGCGCTTTTTGCTCCAGTAAACCTTGCCGAGATAAGTGTGCGGGGCGATCTCGCGGATTTCGTCACGGATCCAGTGCGCGAGCAGCGAAGTCTCGGAATAATCGAGGACGATGCATTCCTTCCCGTCCATCCAACTTTCGCCCTTATAGACCTTGGCGATGATCGCGTTCAGGCCGAAAGGCGTGATCTTGTTCCGGAGCACGCCTTTCTCCGGGTCGAACACTTTCCCCTGCCAGGCAAAGTGACTAACGAAAGTGGCGATGTTTTCGCTGTAAGTGGTGCCGGGCGCAACGATCGCCGTGCCTTTCGCTTCCCCTTGCGGAATGTTGCCCGCTGGGCTTTTGGTGAACAGGTCGTCCAAGTCGGCCTGCGACATTTTCAGCATTTCTGGAACGGTCATCGATTTCCTTTCGTTAGGTCAGAACGTTTTCATGTAGTCGATCAGGGCGCGTTTATCTTCGTCGGGCAGATCGGTGCCGAAATAATGGCCTTCGTCCTCAATGAAATCGGGACACTTGTTGGCCGCGAGTAATTGTGGAACGGCTTTGATCAACTCGTCCCGGGCCTCTTCCGGCGAGAGATTTTTAGCGTGAATCGCCACCAGCGCCTTGCTCAATTTCCCGGTGAGAGCGGCGAGTTGGCCGAAGTCGGGCTCGAGATTAGCGAGGAGATTGATCGGTGTTCCTTTCGGAACTGGACCGAGCTTCAACCAGCCATCGTGGTCGGCAAATGCCCGCAGCGGTTTCGGAACAAATTCCTTCCGCAAATGCAGGTTGCATTCATTCTGCGTCCGCCAAATGGAAGCTTTCCCAAGTCGATCCTCCGGCCAGAGCAGCTTTGCGACGGCGTCATCATAGGCCTCGAGCCGGCCCTCGACGGAAGGATCGCCGGTGAATTTGCCTAGCGCATTGTTATGCAGAAATGGAGCGGAACTCCAGACACTAACGAGTGAAGGCACACGGTAATAGCCCGGACCGGTGTTCTTCGATTTGGGCGAGAACTTGATCGGCTGCGCCTCGTTAAACGGGTTGTAGAATTCCAACTCCCCCGGCGGCGGCAGCTCCTTGTAGGTCTGCGACGAAAAATTGTCCCAAACGTGACCGGCTTTCGCGTTCGTTCCCATGGCGCGCGCGGAATTGGTCTGAATTTTCGAGAGCGGATAGCGCTTGTCGTTGGAGAGGAAATTGTTCTTGAGGAAGTCCGGTTCCATCACGGCGGCGCGGAACCAGGCCTTGCCGTCGCCCGAGTCAGGATCGGTCCCCGCGGGCGGCTGTTTGCTCGAGTGACAGGCGGCGCAGCTGTTGGCGAAGACCATTTTGCCGCGGTTCAGGATCGTCTCGTCCGTCGTGATCTTGGCCTGACCACCCGGCGCGTCGGCGAGGCGGAAGGGTTGCAGCCGGCGGAAGAAAGCCGCGATGTTGGAGAGGCGTTCCTCGGTCGCGCGCCAAAAGACCGAGTGCTCGCGGGCATAGGAAATTTCAAACGGTTTCTGGTCGACCAGGCCGATGAGCCGATTGTGCCGGCTCAGCCAATACTCGGAAAACATCCCGATGTTGATGTAGACGCGGATCGTCGCGCCCGGGACGCCGATTGAATCGGCGCCGTCCTTCAGGATGTGCGGGGCGGCCATTTCTTCTTTCTCGCCGGGCAAAGCGAGAGCGCCACCGGCTATTTTTTCCTGGGCCGCGATGCGTTCGCGTTCCCCGAGGAGAAAGATGGCGTTGATCGCATTGGGGTTGTTGATGTGATCGGTCGCGATCCGCGAGGTGTCGGAGGTGCCGGGCGGTTGCGCCTACAGTTCTTCATAAAAGAAACCGCCCTTTTCCACGTTAGGCGCAAAGACTTTGCCTTCCCGGATGTATTGGTTGCCAATGGCGGAGGCGAGATTTTCCCAGCGCGGATTTTCCGGATCAGCCGGCGGGTCGGAGGGGTTGGGTGAGATGTGGCAGGAACCGCAGGCGACCCCGACCCGATATGGCCTAACGAGCTTATTGTTGCTGAAATAATGCGGATCGTTCATGAACTGGGCGCCGTCCCATTTTTTGCGCGCCTCTTCGTTGAACTCCGGATTGGGAAAGAGCCGGAAGCCCAAGACCCCGGAAGGTTTGCCATAAACTTTCTCGTCGATCCCGGCCGGCTCAGGTTCCACCTGCTCGTCGAGCCAGAGGCCGTATTCATCCGGCTTAGTCGCGGCGCGGAAGCCCGGTTCGTTGACCAGCCCGAGGGTCTTGAAGCGCTCACTGCGGGGATACTTGCGGTTGTCGAGCATCTTGAGCAGATCCATCAGCCCGAAGCTGTCGCGGGCGACGTGATCCAGAAATGCTCGTTGCCGCCGCTCCAGAGATTCCAGGTGTTGCGGCCCATGATCTCCTTCGGGCTAAGCGCAATCGCGCCGTCCATCGGCTTGAAAATGTCGGCTGTGATCTGGGGGAAATCCTGCGGCGACAGGCCGGCCATTTTGGCTTCGTCTTCCGGCGTTTTGTGGCAGCCCGGGAGGAGAGCAAGGAACGCAAGGGTCCCAGCCCCAAGGCATACCACCGGGAATCGCGTTGACCAACCGGCTTCCAGCAGGCGCGGTCTCACTCGACCGTTTTATCCCGATGCGGGCAAAGGCGACAAACAGAAATTTTCGCTCCGCGGCCGCCGCTCTTTCGCCACCATAAATTGATCGTCGCCATGTCGGTCGCGATCTAGATTGCGGGCGCCCGGCCAAGCCGGTTGATTTGTCCAAAAAGCCCCATGCCTAACGAACGAGACCTCAGGAACGAGATCGGCCACGTTCTTTTCATCGACATCGTCGGCTACTCGAAGCGGCTGATTAATGAGCAGAGCGATCTGCTCGAAACCCTGAAGCAGATCGTGCGCGAGACCGGCCCCGTCCAAGCGGCCCCGGAAGGCGGCCTCATCCGGCTCCCGACCGGCGACGGCATGGCGCTCGTCTTTCGCGGAAATGTCGAGCAACCGGCGGAATGCGCGCTCGAGATCAGCGCTGCCCTCCGGCAACATCCCGAGCTGCCTCTGCGGATGGGAATTCACAGCGGGCCGATCAATCCCGTGCTCGATGTCAACGAACGAGCCAACGCCGCCGGCGCGGGGATCGACCTCGCGCAGCGGGTGATGGATTGCGGCGGTGCCGGGCACATTCTCCTGTCGAAACACGCCGCGGACGATCTCGCGCCTTACCCACGCTGGAATCCGCATCTGCACGACCTGGGCGAGGCCGAGGTGAAACACGGCACGCTCATTCACCTGGTCAATTTGTTCACTCCGGAGGTGGGCAATCCAGCGACCCCCTCGAGCATCACGAAAAGGCGGGCGCCCCTCGTCCCGCCCCCGGCGCGCCGGTCCAACCTGCGCACCTGGCTGCTCGCGGTCGTCATCGTTTGGTCGTTAGGCGGAGCGATCTGGTGGTTCGCCTCCCATTGGACCAGGCCCGGTCCCGCCGTACCGCCCGCCGCGAGCGCGCCGGCGGCGCCGGAAAAAAGCATCGCCGTCCTGCCTTTTGAAAACCTGAGCGAAGAAAAAGCGAACGCCTTTTTCGCCGACGGCGTGCAGGATGAAATCCTGACCAACCTGGCCAAAATCGCCGACCTGAAAGTGATCAGTCGCTCAAGCGTGATGCAATATCGCAGCGGCAGTGCGCGCAACCTGCGCGAGATCGGGAAACAACTCGGCGTAGCCAATCTCCTCGAGGGCAGCGTGCAGCGCATCGCGGGCAAGGTGCGGGTCAATGCGCAGTTGATCGATGCCCGGACCGACGCCCATCTCTGGGCGCAGACTTACGATCGCGACCTGGCCGATGTGTTCGCCATCCAGAGCGACATCGCGCGCTCCATCGCCGCGCAGCTCCAGGCCAAACTGGCGCCGGAAGAGACGGCGCGGATCACGACCAAGCCGACGGATAATCCGGAAGCCTACCTGCTTTATCTGCAGGCGAATGAGCTGCTGCGGGTCGCGGCTTCGAGAGAAGAAGCGGTCCAGGCGGACAAACTCTACGTCCAGGCCATTGCACTCGATCCGGATTTCACCCTCGCTCGCGCCCGCGCTTCCATGCTCAACAGCTTGATGTATTCGATCGGGCGCGATCCCGTGCGCAAAGAGAGAGCCCGCACCCTGGCCGAGGAAGCGCTTCTCCGCACCCCGCAGTTGGGCGAAGGACATCTGGCGCTCGGGCTCTGCTATTACCGGATTGAAAAGGATTACGCCGCGGCTTTGAAAGAACTGGCCCTCGCGGGAGCCGCCCTGCCTAACAATGCCGAAGTGCTGGATTTCTCCGGCTATGTTTATCGACGCCAGGGCCGCTGGCAGGAGGCCCTCGCTCTCTTCGCCCGAGCGAAGGAACTCGATCCCCGCCGGGCTCATTTCGAGGGAGCGCCCGCGACTGAACTGAGCCTGCGCCAATGGAGTGCTGCCAAAAAAGGCTTCGAAGAGGGACTGCAGGTCGAACCGCAGCAGGCCGATGGTTGGGTCGGCCTCGCGGACGCCCAGTTTGGCGGCAGCGGAAAGCCTGAGACCGCGAGGGCTACCCTGAACAGGCTGTCAGATACGCTCAAGAGCAAGCCAGGAGTCGCAAGTGCGCGATGGGATTACGCCATGATGGAGCGTGATTTCCGGGCCGCAAACGAGATCATTCCGGATCGAGCGCCGGAGGAATTTCCCGCGGTGGAACCAGCGGCCTGGTTCCGGGCCTGTCTCGCCCTCGCGCAGGGCGCCCGGGAAGAGGCGCGTCCATCGCTCGAGGAGATCAAACCGCTTTACGAGAGCAAGGCGCGCGACCAGCCCGACGACCCTCTTTTTCACTCATTGTTAGGCAAGCTCTACGCCCTGCTCGGGCAGAAAGAGGATGCGATCCGCGAGGCGCGCCGGGCGGTGGAGCTTTGCCCGGAGACCAGAGACGCCATCGCCGGCCCGCTCTACCAATCGCGCCTGGCTTTTGTCTACGCGCAGACCGGTGAAGTGGAGGAGGCCGTCACTTTACTCAGCCGGCTTCTTACTACGCCCGATGCCGAGGAGATTTCCCTGGCCCGTCTCCGCCTCGGCTGGCAATGGGATCCGCTGCGCAACGACCCACGCTTCCAGGCCCTTCTCGCCGGGCCCGAGCCGGCGACCGTTTATCGTTAGGCCCAAAAGTAGATCGCGGCAAAGAGAAGGACGAGGATGATCGCGGTCAGCCACCAGACCGGTTTGATGCCCGCCGGTTTGGGTGGCGATCCAAACTCCTGCTCGACGAATTCTTCGTAATCAAAATCGTCCTCCCGTGCTCCGAGCGCATCGTCGCTCGCAGCTCCTTCCCGCCAGCCGGAATTGTGATCCGCCCCGCACTCGGGACAGGCGACCACGCCCCGCGGCACCTCCTCGCCGCAAACCGGGCAAACGTCTGGCGTTTTCGGTGATGTCAGCTTCGCCATCTGGATGCCATTCACGAATCAAGGTCGCCCATCGCCGTCGGATGCCTTGACTAGATTAACCCAGCCCAGTTTCTCTTCCGGAAAAACGTCACGGTTCGGCGGAAAATCTTCCGCTCGGTCGAGACTGCCGGTCGTGAGATCGATCTCGTTAGGCCGGGAATCATTTTCGTAGCTCAGGGAAGTGCCACACGCGCCACAGAAAGTCCGCCAGGCCCCCGTGTCGGTGCGATATCGTTGCGGCGTTCCTTGTTCCCAAAGGAATGAGCTTGTCCCGATTCGGTGGACATGGATGGGAAGGGAGGAGCAAACTGAAAGAGGAGCATGAACGAATCGAAACCGAAGCGAGAGAAGAAGCAGTATGAGGAGGGCTTCCGGCG
>JBKJNW010000034.1:0-3805 GCA_046593335.1 Chthoniobacterales bacterium
GATCACGCCGCGGAACCCAAAATCTTCATAGCGACTCATGGTCGCGTCCATGGCGTAACCACTGGAGACGATGGCGGTCACCATCGGATCGATCTCGAGCAATTTCCGGAGCGCATCTTTCCCGCCCATTCCTCCGGGCAAAGTGAGGTCGAGGATCACGAGATCGAAACGTTTACCCTGGAGAAGCGCATCGCGATAGAACTCGATTCCTTGCACGGCGGATTCCGCGCCGGAGACTTCGTAGCCGAATCGGCTGAGCGTAAATTCGACCAAGGCGCGAATCGCCTCTTCATCGTCGACGATCAGAATGCGTCCGGAGCCATGCACAGACTCGGCCGAAGTCGGCAGCGGCTCGAGCGCGACCGTTTGCTCGGCCCGCGCCCCAGCCGGCAAATAGATGGTAAAGGTGGACCCGCAGTGCAGTTCCGAGTCGACCGTGATCAAGCCGCTGTGATTCTTGATGATGGAATAAGTCGTCGCGAGGCCGAGCCCGTTGCCCTTGGGTTTGGTCGTAAAATAAGGATCGAAAATCTGCTTCAGGAGTCTCTCCGGAATGCCAACGCCTTCGTCGCGGACGCGGATGCGGATGTATTCGCCGACGCTGAGATCTGGAATCGGAAGGGCCGTTTCCGCGGTCGAAATGAAGTTGTCGCAATCGACGTGCAGGGTTCCGCCATCGGGCATGGCCTGCTCCGCGTTGACGACCAGGTTGGCCATGACCTGGCTGATCTGGCCGGGGTCAAATTCTGCCGTCCAGAGATCGGGCGCGATGTTGAGTCGGCTCTTACTGTGCGAGCCGCGGAGCGAGAAGCTGACCGTTTCCTCGATCAAGCTGGCGATGGAAGCGGCCTTCTTTATCGGCGCGCCGCCCCGGGCAAAGGTGAGGAGCTGTTGCGCGAGGTCGCGCGCACGCAGCGAGGCGTTCTTGGCATCCTCGAGGCGGTGCGTCATTTCGTCGTTAGGCGGGAGGAGGAGAGCGGCGAGGGAGACGTTGCCGATAATGGCCGTAAGCAAATTATTGAAATCATGCGCGATGCCGCCGGCGAGCAGCCCGAGCTGCTCCAAAGCGTCCGCCTTGCGCCGTTCTGCTTCGTCGCGCTGTCTCTCGGTGATGTCGCGGAAGACAAGAACGACGCCACAAACTTCGTTCTTGCCGTCGCGAATCGGCGAGGCGACCTGCTCGACGAGTCGCTCAATCCCGCCGCGCGCGGTGAGGGTGGAGCGATCGGGTGTGGTAAAGAGAATGGCCTCCGCCTCACTGCGATAACCCCTCGCGCGAGGCCCGTTCTTTTTCCGGCCGGTTTCACCCAAGACACGGAAGACGTTCCTGAGCGGTTGGCCGACCGCTTCGCTCGCGGACCAGCCGGTCATGGTTTCGCTCGCGGCATTGCAGACCACGATCCGGCCTTTGAGATCGGTCGTAATGACGCCATCGCCGATCGAGCTGAGGGTTACGGCGAGGCTCTTCTTTTCCGCGGCCAGCTCGTCTTCGAAGCGTTTCTGCTCGGTAATGTCGCGAACCATGGCGATGTAATATTTGCGCCCCTCCACGACCGTTTTACTGAGGGAAATTTCGGCCGGAAAGGTTGCGCGCCCGCGGGTGAAGGCGAGGCCGAGAACCGTCTGCCCGGTGCGGTTCGCGAGTTGCGACCAGGTGCAGTTACCTGGGGCCGCATCCGTGTCGCGGTCGAAAAAGCGCGGGACGAGCTGGGTAAAATCGTCGCCGAAGAACTCGTTTTCCTGGTAACCGAACATCTTCCTCGCGGCCGGGTTCATCTCGCAGACGGCTCCATTTTCGTCGAGCGTAATCATCCCATCGAGGATGCTGCCGATGACAGAGTTTATGCGGGTGTCGGCGCTTTGCAGTTTTTGGAGCTGGCGCCGGCAGAGGACGAAACTGTAGATGCTCGAGATGAGCATGAGAGAAGCGGCGAAAGCACAGAAGAGATTGATCCCGGTCGCGGTCAGGATGCGTTCCTTCGCCGCCGCCGCGAAGCGGACACGATAAATATCCATCTGTTCGCCCTCGAACTGCTCCATTGAGCCCCGGAGATCGCTCATGAGCAAATCGCTCCGCCCGGCCCGCTCCGGCCCAAATGTACCTTCCCCTCTACGTTTGCTCTCGATATCGGGCACCGCGCATTGCATGATCCAGCTTTCGAGGTGTTCGCGGATGCGGTTGAGTTGTTTCACTTTGCCCGCCTCATTTGCCACCAGAACCGAGAGATACCCCTGGTAGGCGTAAAAATCAGAGGTCGCCTTTTTGTAGGAGTCGACGAGAGCGGGATCGCCGGTGAGAAGAAAACCGCGCACTTCCTTTTGCATGTCGGAGACAGCGCGCTCCATCTTTGGGATGAAATTCAGGATCTGAGTTGATTGCGCCGCCCACTCTTGTTCACGCACCCGATGATTCAGTTCGATCTGTTCCTCACGTTGGATCGTTTGCAGGATGTCGCGCGCTCCGTCCAAGGCGCGAGAGTCAAAGGCGCCCTCGGACGTCTGTCGCGGCTGTTTGGTTCCCTTTCGGGAGATCGACAAAGAATTGCCAGCCAGCCAATTCTGGACGATCGCACGCATTTTTAGGATGCGTTTTCTCTGCCGAGAATTGCTCGCCAGCACGGTCGTGAGATCCTGACTGTGGCTGAGGAAGAGCTGCTGCAACTGAGATGAGCGTTCCAAATAGGTTCCCTCTCGGGTCAGGAGATGCCCGCGATACGCATTTTCCAGCGCCGAGAGGTCCTGCTCGACGACACTGCTTAAGCGCATGACCTCGATCGTGTGGGCGCGTAGCTGGTCTCTTTGCTGATTGCGCATCGTGAAGACGACACAGGTCACGGCGAAGACAACGATCACGAGCACGCCGACCGCGGTCCCAACCAGAAGCTTGAGCTGAAATAGCTGTGGACTGAAGAGCCACTCCACCGTCCGGCTCACGCTGTCACGCTGGTCCCTGGAGAAACTCCGTGGCTGGGAAGGCGTCGACGCAGCAACCATATTCGCCCTCTCCAAAAGCAATTCTTCTGCCATCAGGCAGACCGGAATGATGCCGTGGCGGACGATTTAGTAGCGGACCCGGATGAGCGTGAGACCCTCCGCCGGCGCGACCAACCGGGGCTCGGCCGGTGCCCCATCCGCGAGCCGCGCGCGGACTTCCGCCACCGTCGTTTTGCCGAGGGCGGCGCGGACGATTGCGCCGACCATTAGGCGCACCATTTTGTAGAGGAACCCGTCGCCATCAAACTCGACCGTAGTCACACTGGCGCTGCGGTTCACCCGCACCCGGCGGATCGTGCGGATGGTTGACTCCACTGGATGTCCGCGATTGGCCGCGAAGCCGGCAAAGTCGTGGCGACCGAGAAAGGCGCGGGCACAGGTGCGCAAGGTTTTGTCCTCGAGATCACCGCTCACATGCCAGGCGCGACCAAGTTCAAAGGGAGAGAAGACAGGCGTAGTGGCGATCCGGTAACGATAAATTTTGCCCTGCGCCGCGAAGCGAGCGTGAAACGTGCCCGCGACGAACTGGCAACGGAGCACGCGAATCTGCGGTGGGAGCGAAGCATTCAAGGCCGCGGTCAAAATGGCGGGTGTGAGCCGGGTCGGAGGCAGTTCGACATGGGCGACTTGGCCAAGTGCATGCACCCCCGCATCGGTTCGCCCCGCGCCGTGCACGCGAAGCGCCGCGCCTGTAACTTGGAGAAAAGCCGCTTCCAACCGATCCTGAATCGTGTCGCCGCGCGCCTGACTCTGCCAGCCGGAAAAACCCGCGCCATCGTAGGCGACGATTAATTTCAGCCGCCGCGCCCGC
>JBKJNW010000049.1:0-9703 GCA_046593335.1 Chthoniobacterales bacterium
GCTCGTCCTCGCGCTCTACTGGTCGCTCCCGCGCCGCCCCCAGAATTTCATGCTCATCATCGCGAGCTATATCTTTTACGGCTGGGAGCACCCCTGGTTTCTCCTCCCGCTCTGGGCTTCGACCATCGTCGACTACAGCTGCGCCCTCGGAATGGAACGTTTCCCGCGCCGGCGCCGCCTCTTTCTCATCGTTAGCATCAGCGCCAGCATCGCGCTCCTTGCCACCTTTAAGTATTACGGTTTCGCGCTCGAGAACATCAACGCAATCCTCACCAGCTTCGGCGAAGACCCGCTGCGCAACCTGCTCCGGCTCGCCCTCCCGGCCGGCCTCTCCTTCTACACCTTTCAATCCATCGGCTACGTCGTCGATGTCTACCGCGGCAAGATCAAAGCCGTCCGCGACCTGCCCGATTACGCGCTCTACGTCACCTTTTTCCCCCAGCTAGTCGCGGGCCCGATCGAACGCGCGGGCCACATGCTCCCGCAATATCGTTCCGAGCGGAAATGCGACGCCGAGACCTGGCGCGTCGCCCTCTTCCTCATCCTCTGGGGTTTCTTCAAGAAGGTCGTCATCGCCGATAACGCTGCCGTCGTCGCGAATAAGATCTTCGGCGTACAGGACGCCTCCTTCCCGATTATCTGGGCGGGCGTCTTCGCCTTCACCGTCCAAATCTACGCCGACTTTTCCGGCTACACCGATATCGCCCGCGGTACCGCCCGCCTCCTCGGGATCGATCTCATGCGGAATTTCAATTATCCCTATCTCGCCACTTCGCCCTCCGACTTTTGGCGGCGCTGGCACATCTCCCTTTCCACCTGGCTGCGCGACTTCATCTACATCCCGTTAGGCGGGAGCCGTTGCGGCACCGCGCGCGCTTCCTTTAATCTTATGGCCACCTTCACCATCAGCGGCCTCTGGCACGGCGCCTCGTGGAACTACGTCATCTGGGGCGCCTACTGGGGCGCGCTCATCTTCGTCGAGCGCTTCCTTGAGTCGTTAGGCCTGGTCCGGCGCGTGCCCTGGCTGGTCAAGGTCGTCATCACCTTTGGCCTCACCTGTTTCGGCTGGCTCATCTTCCGCGAGCGCAGCCTGGCCCAGATCGCGCACGATCTCGCCCAATCACCCTTCACCGCCAGCACCGAGCAATGGCGCATGGCGATCTACTTCGTCGCCCTCGTCTTCATCTACGCCTTGCCCCTCGTCATTCACATGCTCACCACCGGCATCGATGGCTGGCGGATCGAAGCCCGGCTCACCAATCGCGGCCAGTTCATCCTCGAGACCGGCCTCGCCGTTCTGTTACTACTAGGGATCGTCACCATCCGCAGCGTCGCCACCTCCGACTTCATCTACTTCCAGTTCTAGCTCGCGCACCTGGAGGGACGACCTCCGTATCGTCCATCCCTCGTTGGCTGGGCCGCCACGCAGGACGGGACGGCGCCCGTCCCTCCATGACACGATGATTCGTGTTCACGCATTGAATTGTAGACACCTAAAGCTGCGCGCCCTGGAGGGTGAAGGTAATCGGCACGTAGACCTGCTCATAAACGTCCGGCCGGCAACGCCAGCGGCGAAAAGCATTGCTCGCGAGCTGATCGAGAATCGCGCTGCCCGTGCTTTGCACCAGCCTCACCTCGGTCACATAACCATTGCGATCGAAGCGGAGAAGGAACTTCCCGCTCCCCGTTTGCCGCGCCCGGCGCGCTTCGTAGGAGTAACTCGGGTGCGGCGCCGCCAGCATGTTAGCGCGCGCATTGGTGTAACTCGCCGGCCCCGGTCTTGTCACCGCCGCCTGCGTGGTGACGCGCGGGGGCGGCTTCGAGGTGTTCTGCGGGCGCGGTGGCGGGGTGGGGTCCTCGAGCACAAACTCGCTCGGCTCCACTGGCTGCGGCGGCAGCGGCGGCGCCACGTCGTCGGGTGGGGGAGTCGGCTCGGGCGGAAGATCAGTGAAGACCGCATCAGCCGGCGGCGGCTCCTGAATGATGCCGAGTTCTGTTTGGATCTCCGGCGGTCGCTGCAAGCTTGCCACCGCCACCGCCACCGCCGCCGCTTCCAGCGCCAGCGCTCCGATGAGCGCGATCAAGAAGTGCCAGCGTGGAGGCGGCCTTGTAAAAGACCGGCGTGGCCCTGCTGTAACTCTCGTCTGCGTAAATAACGATTTGTCTTTGATTGCTGGTGCGGCTCGTTCTCATGTTTCCCAGGACCTCTCGCCAGACAGACACGGGAAGGCGCCAAAGTATTAAGAGAGAAACGGCGCGAATTGTTTTTCTCGACCCGCGATTTTTGCCTTGGTCAGCCGGCGTGCCGCCAGCTAGCCTGCCGCCGCAAATGAATGACGCGTTTAATTACGTCGCCGTCCTCGTCTCCATCGTCACCGGCCTGGCCGCGACCAATCTCATGAGTGGGCTGAGCGAAATGATCCAGGTCGCGAACCGGCCCCGCATCTACTGGGTGCACGTCCTCTGGATCATCATCCTCTTCATGGAGCTCATGCTTTACTGGTGGGTCCTTTATCGCTGGCGGGTCGCGGAGAACTGGACCTTCTTTCTCTTCATCTGGGTCACCTTTCCCGGCATCCTCGTTTACCTTGCCTCCGCCATTCTCTTTCCGGGCGAGCTGGAAAAAACCGGCTCACCGAACTGGCGTGACTATTACTATAAGAACCGGCGCAGCTTCTTCTTCATCTTCGGAGCCATCGCACCACTCGACATCATCGATACCCTGCTCAAGGGCCTGCCGCACTTCCGGGCCCAGGGACCGTTGTATCTGCCATTAATCTTTTGCTGGGGGTGGGCTGTTTCATTGCCGGCATCACCCGGAGCGAGCCCTACCACTCCATCTGGGCGCTGCTCTTTCCCGCCATCCTCATCACTTACACCGCGCTCGTGCTGGTGAAGCTCGGTTAGGCGCGAGATTGTGCGAGCTGGCCTTGTCGGCCTAGTCGTTACTATGGATCGTCACCGTCCCCGCGCCCGGCGCGCCAATGGTGTAACTCGCGTTTGGAGTTAGAGTAAAGATCACCGTCTCATCCGGCTCCGGAAGAGTGTCATCTAGCGCCTGCAGCGTCACATTAGCCGAGGCTGATCCGGCCTTAATCGTCGCGCGGCCTTGTAGCTTTTTGTAATCCTTCGCATTCTTCGCCGTGCCCGAGAGCGCATAGAATACCGTCAGCGCGCTCGTCGTCGCGCCCGTGCGGGTAAACTGGATCCTGCCCGTGTCCGTCGAGGGCACTTCGGAGGCGCTGGCATCTGTTACCGTTAACGTCACCGTCGGCGCATGCGTCCCGCCCGTGATCGTAAACGGCGCATAACCCTCAGCCGGATTTTGCGTCCCGCCGCCGGCCGAATCCGTCGTGAAAAAGTTGAGATTGATCGTCGCCCCGCCGCCAGGCACCGCCCACGGCTCACCGCCGTCCGGGTTATTCGAGCCATTGCCCCAGAAGAGCGGGTTATAAGTGCCGAAATGATTCCCCGCCGCCGGCGTCATCCCGGCCTGGAACTGCGCCAGCGTGATCTCGGGAAACCAGCGCAACGCCAGCAGATCGCCCACCGCCAGCCCGGGGAAACTGGCCGTACTGATCGTGATGGTATTGAGCGTTTCATCCGGACCGCCCGAATTATTGAACCCCGCCGCGGACCCCGACACACTCGCCACCGATAACACGATATCACTGCCTGCCGCGTATTGACCGGGCGCGAGAGTGTTGGAGAACGTGCCGTCGCCGCCCGCCGCCACCAGTACGAGGACAGACCCTTGCGCCATCGGCGTCGCCGCATCCAGGCGGAGCCTGCCCGCATCGGCGATGACCGTAAAATCCGCCAGCGCCGGCGCGGCGAGGCCGAGGAAAAGAAGAGCAAAAAGAGATCTGGATTTCACAATCGTCGGTCCCGGCCGCGGCGGGCGGGATAGCGAAAAATACCATATTTCCCCGTCCTGTCGCGGTCCCCGCGGCCTAAATCGGATCCCTGCCGCGCAGCCTCGCGATCTCGATTTCAGCGTCTCAGCGTTTCCGCTTTCAGCTTTTTCTTCCCAGTCTTTCCCCGTCCTGTCGCTGCCCGGAGCCGCCCATTGCCCGCGATGCCCCCAAGGTGGACGAAATGAGCGTGAGTGATTGTGTTCAAGGGTCAGACCGGGCGAAAAACCTCCGCACCGGAACATCAGGCCCTCATCGCGAAGGCGCCGGAGACAACTTCGCGCTCCAACCTCCCGTCGGGACGATCCCGGAGGCCCGCACCGAGCTACAACCTCGCGTCCGCGCCGTTCCCGGCGCCATCGTACAGCTACAACCGCACGTCCGCACTATCCCCGAGGCCATCGTACAGCCACAACCTCGCGTCCGCGCCATTCCCGAGGCCCACTAACCGCCATGACCTGTCCGGAGCCGGGCGCGGCCTAGTACGGCGACAATTGGGCGTCCCCGGACTACGCTGCCCCTCCTTCGCCGATTTTAGCTGGCGCGTTTGATTCGTGCGCTTTGAGAGGGGACGGAAGAGATGTAGGTGCAGTCGACGAGGTGGACGATCATTGGTGTCTATGGTAGATCCCGTGGATGGACCATCAGCCCGTCAACACGGTCAAGTATCAAAGTGCGGACACGGCCTCATCGGCCACCGTGACTCGCTGCTCCCGCCGTCGGGTCAGGTAGCTTGTATCAGGCGAGTATGAGCGACTGGACTAAGTCACGCCTGGAGCAGATGATTGCCGACGGCGTCGAAGACAATTTGGCGCGCGACTACAAGCGAGCAGATTCACTTGCTAAGACCGACGGAAGGAGAGTCGAGATTACGAAGGATGTTTCAGCGTTCGCTAATTCATCCGGCGGGATTCTGATCTATGGCGTCGCCGAATCCACCGAGGATGGCAAGCGGCACCTTCCCGAACGACTCGATCCGGTTCGACGGACTGAGATTTCCAAGGAGTGGCTCGATCAGGTAATTCAATCAATACAACCCCACATCGAGGAAGTTGTTATTCACCCTGTCGCAATCTCCGATGAAAACAACACTGCCTGCTACGTGGTTGAGATACCGCAGTCGTACACCGCGCATATGGCGCAGGACCATCGCTGCCATAAGAGACACAATTTTACCACCGCCCAAATGGAGGACTACGAGGTTAGGGATGTAATGAATCGGCGAACGCGTCCAAAATTGGCCGCGTCGATTTGCGCCTTCCGTGGACAAAAGGGGAAGGGATGGATTCTCGTTCGGCTGAAGAACATTAGCGCGACGATCGCAAAAAACTACTCGGTGGACTTGGAGATACTCATTGACCTTGGCGGCCATATCACAGTAGAACCGCCCGTGATCCTCGATCACTATGATGAGAAGTACTATTATTCGTTTCGACTGGGACAGAATGCTTTACGAACTCCGTTATTCTCGGATTCTTCGGTTCAGTTGCGGCGTGATTTCTCTACAAACGTGACTGTTAAAGGCTTCGACGGGACCGTCCGAAAGTCTGCCGATAAGGCGCGCGTTGTAATCTACGCCGACGAAATGGCCGCGATGCGCGCAACGTTCGTAGGCGGGGAAATGCTTAAAGGGTGGGTCGAACTAGACAGCTAGTTAGCTCGGGACAGCCAGGCGACTGGGTTACAATAATTTGGTCTGGCCACGACCGCATTGAGCCTGCGCGGCTATGGGGTCGGAACGTGGAAGACTTCATCCTGCATCTCGCTGGCGATGCTGGTGTTGTTTTTAATCATCGCCCCCAAAGTCTGTTGCTGAACGAGCGCGAGCGTAGCAGCGTCCAAGTATGACTCATACCAGAAACGGTCTCCATCGCGTGTGCGCTCGAACTGGTCCTTAAAAATGGTGAACATAGTCTCACCTACCAGTCCGCCGTTGACGTGATCTTCGGCGAGGCAACCGACCCAGAGGTCCATATCATCGGGCGAGGAGTAGGCGCTGGCGAGCCGGGATTGGAAATCAAGATTCGAAGTAACTTCGGCGAAGGTCGCCTTCGGAACGAGCCCGTAATCGATTCTGACCTGGTTGTAGCTTGGCAGGCCGTGATCGCGGCCGCGCTGGATGTTCAACGCCGCCAGGTCAAAGCCGGTGCCTATGCCGGTGAAAAAGTTGCGGACGCCGTCGACAATGCTGACATCGACTTCCTGTGGAATTTGCTTCGCGAGGCCACGAAGAAAGGGCTCAACCCCGAGATGGGTGATTTGCTGTGGTTGAAAGAGCGCCAAGTTCAAACTTAAATCGCCGATGGAGCGGTTCTTCGAGTCCAGTCGGCTTATAACCGGCGGGAGAAAAGTATGGCCGACGCGAAAGCCCGCGGTAGAAAAGGCGAGGGAGACTCGCGGATCCACGCTCGAATTATAGCCGGTGTAAGGCTTGAGTGCATTCGGCCCAAGGAGGATGGGGATAAAATCTCGATACGTAATGGACTGAATTTCAGCTACGACGATGGCGCGAGCCCGCTGGTAAATCCCGGTGTCGTCGAGCGTCGGGTCACCCGCCTTGATGAAATCGGCCCAGAAATTGTGCTCCCGAACCAGGAGGTTCTGCATTGTGCTGAGCGCGACATTTTCGTTCGACCGCTCATCGCCCCCGAGGAAAAAGAGGCCGGGATCGAGGCCTCGATCAGCCGGCGGCTGGTTGGGCAACCCGTTTACGTTGAACATCATTAGATTGCCAACGCTGGTCTTCAGATGCCCCGTCCCATCCAGCGTCCGCATTTCGTTTTGGCGCTGCTTATCCGAGCCATAAACCACGGAGCCATCAAGAAAGGCGGAGTTGGAATTAACTTGCTGCCGGACTCCGTTCACGATCAATGCACTACTGCGGTTGAGGGTGAGAAAGAGTCCGCCCCTGCCTTTAGGATCGAAGACCGGATCGCCCTGCGGGATCGGAATGTCGAAATGGTCGGACGGAATGGCTATCTTTGTCAGCACCATATCATGGTCGACGATGTTGCCCCAGTTCCAGACGAAACCGGAAACGTTGATACTGTTGGGGATCGGCGCCGTTTGGAAGTTCACGAGATTGCTGATTTCGCGCGTCCCCTTGCGGGTCGTGCCTCCCGGCGTGCCCAAGCCGTCGGCGTAGCCGATGGTGGTGTTGCGCAGATCGATTGACCCTGCCCTCCCGAGATCGCCTGGGGCGTTTCTGGATCCGTCAATCGTGCGGAACTCATTAGGATAAACTGCCGGCGGCGACGCTGGAAAAAACATCCCCACCTTCGTGTTCGACTTGGCCACAGTTTCCTTGGAATGGAATATGTCGAAGACGTCGTCGGAGGTGAGTGGGTTCGATTTGGTCCCTTGCAGGTAAGCTGGCAGGACGGAAGCGAATGGATCCGTGCGCTGAGCAGCACCGAGGATTGTCGAAGCGCAAAGAAATGCGACGAAGCTTAATGACCGAAGGTCTTGAGCAGCGAACCGGCGGGAAACGATTGAATTCATAACTTGTTATCCTATTCGCGTAATTGAACAGATTTCGTCTTAAGATGCAACCAGAAACATCCGCACGATTAGCTGGGTCGTTTCTTGAGCCGCCAAAATAACCGAACCTGTATGGACGCCCTGATCGTTAGCGGCGGATTCTTCTGGATTCTGACAATAGTACATCATCGATCAGCAAAGCGAGAATGACCTGGGGGGAATGCAAGCCCAGTCCAATGTTGCACCGCCTCCGGAGACGAAGATACGCCGAGATTCCGGACTGACTCCGATTCGCCTTTGCTGCTTGCAAAGTCTTCTGACCGTAAAATAGGACGCAACGCTCGACCAGTAAGACCGCCGGCTATTTCACTGTCAGCGTGGCGTTGTCGCTCGTCACGCTGCCGTAGGGATTAGTCACAACCACAGAGAAGAGCGCGCCGTTGTCTCCCGTCGCGGCTGGCGGAGTAGTGTAGGAACGCTGTAGCGCGCCCGGGACGTTTTCCCCGTTTTTTCTCCACTGGTAGGTCAGAGTTCTGGTGCCTGTCGCGGTGACCTGAAACTTGGCTGTCTGGCCAACGTTAACCGTCTTATCCACCGGCTGAGCGGTAATGGCGGGCGGAAGATTAACTGCCAAAGTCGCCGAGTTACTCGTGACACTGCCGCCGCCGTTACTCACTGTGACCCAGAAAAGGCTTCCGTTATCCGACGCGGTCGCGGGCGGAGTGACATAGGTCGCCTGATTTGCGCCGGGAATATCGACGCCATTCTTTTGCCATTGATAAAGCAACGGCGTGCCACCGCTCGCGCGGACGGTGAAGGTCGCGCTCTTTCCGATAGATACCGTCTTGTCAGTCGGCTGCCGATCGATCGTTGGTGGAACTGGCGTTGGCGTCGCAGTCGGCGTCGGCGTCACCGTCGGGGTAGGTGTCGGTGTTTCGGTCGGTGTTGGAGTTACCGTTGGAGTCGGCGTCGGTGTGGCGGTCGGTGTTGGAGTTGCCGTCGGCGTCGGCGTGGGCGTTTGGGTTGGAGTCGGTGTTGGGGTAGGCGTCGGCGTCGGTGTCGGTGTAGCAGTTGGGGTAGGTGTGGGTGTCTCGGTCGGTGTTGGAGTTACCGTTGGAGTCGGCGTCGGTGTGGCGGTCGGAGTGGGAGTTGCCGTCGGCGTGGGTGTCGGCGTGGGAAGCGGCGGATAGATAGCGAAGAAGTGCGGGCCCGATCCCGTGGTGGCGAAGACACCCAGATAGGAACCGGTCGGCGAGAATTTCTCGATTCGGTTATACCCATTATTCGCCACCAGGAGATTGCCGTCGCTATCGAAGAACATCCCATGCGGACCCTTCAACGGTGAGCTGGCGAAGACTCCGAGATAGGTTCCGTCGGCGGCGAACTTCAGCACCGTATTGCCGATGAAATTGGAGACATAGACGTTCTCGGCCGCGTCGATCGCGAGCCCATAGGCAGTACTGAACCTGCTGTCGGCAAAAACCGTTGCAGTGCCATCTGGCGCGAACTTCTGTACCGAGCCGGTCCGCGTCGGTCCGCCAAAAGCATTGCTCACAAAAAGGTTGCCGGCCGCGTCGAAAAGCATATCGGCCGGATGCGCCACCCCGACACTCGCGTCGGCGAAGACGCTGGCGGCACCGTCCGGCGTGAATTTCTCGATCGTGGCATCCTGCGCGTTGGCGACAAAGATGTTGCCGGCCTTGTCAATCGCGATCCCGTGCGGTGCGCTCAAGCCATTAGTCGAAAAGACCGTGCTGGTTCCATCAGGCGCTACTTTGCGGATGGAGTAACCGGTGGAGTCGTCGCTCGAAACGAAGAGATTCCCGACGCTATCAAAAGCGAGGCCGGTCGGGTTAACCGTCGTGTAGAATACCCCGAGATTGCCTCCGGTGGTGGTGAATTTCTGAACGGTGCTGCTTTTGAAATTAGTGAGGTAAATGATCGAGGCGGAATCTGCGGGCGCTTCGGTCGTCGAGTTTTCCTGTGCCAACGGCGCGGAAGGATCGGAGGTGCCCGCCTGCGCGGCGCGGCTCCCTCCCGCGGAGCTGAGCAGGAAGAGAACGGCGAGCGCGCCGGCGACAATCCAGCCGGGTGAAAAGGGGAGACGGGTGAGTTGGTGGGTCCTGGGCGGGGTTTTCATTCTGGGTTTGTCATTTTACCTCAAAATCCGTTTGAGAGCAATATCCAGGTCCCCTAAGCTCAACTTTGTAGTGCAACATTTGCTAGGTCTTAAGGAAGCATTGATTGGGTGTTTTGTAGCCATGTCTTTTTCTAGGTCGGTTATTGAGGTGTGTGGCGATTAGATCGCA
>JBKJNW010000059.1:0-3370 GCA_046593335.1 Chthoniobacterales bacterium
GCCGGCTTTGTAATTGAAGAACTCGTCCTCGTAGACCTCGTAGGGCCCAATCGTCGGCTCGATCGCGCCGGTCAGTTCCATCCAGGCCACATCGCTCGCATAGTAGTCGTTGTTCAGAAAAGCATCGGCGCGGGTCTTAAGAAATTTTTTTAACGTCGGCTCGCTCGTTAGGCCAGCCGCCTCGCGCAGGAGGGCTGCGGCGCGGGTCGGTTCGCCTCCGTACTCGATGTTGTAGGGGACGATGCTGAATTTCCCTTCCGCGGTGCGATGGATCGTGGTGAAGAAACCTTGCGCCTTCTTCTGCTCTTCTGCGGGGAGCGATTTCATCCACGCTTCCAGCTCGGCCTTGGTCGCAGTCGGCGGATAGAACCCGGCGCCTTCCGGTTTCGGCGGCGCGCCGAGGACGAATGGCTCGTTGTGATCGACCCGCGACCAGGGGCCTTTATTGATCAGGAAATAATGGAGCCGGGCCCGGCCTTCCGCGCTCTGGTCGCCGGCTAGTTCGAGCAACATGGTCGGATTTCCCGACCATGCCTGCCGAAGAAAAATGCCGTCGACGATCTGGGAAGCCTCGACCAGTTTAGCCAGCACCTTGCGGTCGTTAGGCGAAAGTTTGGAGAGATCGGCCGTGATCTCGGTCGGCGCGAAGCGCGCCGTCATGGCCTCGAGTTTCGCCTGATCGGGCAGCTTATTTTCGGGTGCGGCATTCATCGCGGTGGTCGCGGCGCAGAGGGTGGCGGCGAGTAAAAAAGTCGTCTTCATCGCGATTTCTATCCACGCAAAAGGGAAAGCGCGCGAATGGAATCTGGGGAGCGCACGCGCCCCCGCGTGCTGGTTTTGGCGCCTCGCCAAAACAGGCATCGCGTTCCGCGATACATTTGGCGGAAGACAAAGTTCGCAACTCGCGAAAGCTTTCGGAGTTGCCAGGTCGCCGCGGCGACCGCTCCCCAGAAGGTCACTCTTCCCGGGCGACCGGATAAATCTTCCAGCGCTCATCCATGAACGGAGTGCGAGCGTAAAACCAGCGCAGCCGTTCTTTCGGCGAGGCGCGGAACGCTTCGTCGGTCTCCAGTTTTTCACGAAACTCGGCCGCCAGCTTCGGGTCTTCGGCGAGCATCTTCTCCGCCATTGGTTCCATGATGTAACCCTCGATGTATTCCGTCGGTTGCAGGATCTCGTTAAAAAATCCCCACTGAAAAAACGAGTCGGGCGACGAAGGTTCAAGCAGGACGACCGCCAAATCGCCTAACGGCTGGTCGGTCGGCACCCGGACCGACCCGGCGGGGAAGCGCTCTTTTCGTTTGCTGGCCACCGGCTTGGCGGTCAGTTGCACGTGACCCTCAAACGGCTGGTTTTCATAATTGTCCTGCGCTTTTGTGCCTTGAAATTTCACTTCCTCGAGGCGGTAGGAGGTCACTTCCATTTCCCGCGGTTCCGCGATCCGCTCGAACTGGATGCCGTGCCGTTCCAGTCGTTGCACGACGTCGCTCCAGGCCGGCGGAATCCAGTAGGCCTTCGGCCGCTTGATCGAGAGGCTGACGTGATCGGTATGAAGGTAGGGAATCTTTTGCGTGATCGCTTTCCCCGTGAACTCGAGGCGCACGCTGCCGGAAATAGCGGAGAGAACGGACCGCGATTCGATCGCCTGGTAAGCAATGGTTTCAATCGGCGCCTTGGGATCGGCCTCCCAGGCGAGCGGAATCGTCGGGGCGTTGGCCGTCCGGTCGGCCGCGATTGCCTGGCGCAACGACGCAGCATTTTTTCCGGCGGTGCGGAGGGCGCTCTCGAGATAAACGTAGGTGCCGAGCACGCGGCGCTGGTACGGTTTCAGCGAATGATTCTCCAACAGGACCGTCGGCAGATGCCGCACGTCGCCGTAACCGGTCGAGAAACGCGGATCCGCCATCCAGCTTTGGATTCCGTGCGAGAGATCCAACGGGTTCACCCAGTTCGCGACATCGGTCGGCCCAGGCACGTGGCCCATCGCGACGAGGTCATTCGTTACCGCCGGGGTGAAGGTTTTCTCGAGCCAGGCGGCGATCGCGGGAGAGTGGCCCCCCGCTGCGTTAAAACCAAAGGTGGCGTCGTACTGATAATCGGCGCCGTCGGTGACGTGGAGATCGAGGTAGAGATCCGGCTGCCAAGTGTTGAGCGCGCTCAGCATCGCCGCCATTTCGGGCGTGTCGACCTTCGCGTAATCGCGGTTCAGGTTGAGATTTTTCGCATTCGCCCGCCAACCCATCACCTCGGGGCCGCGCTGGTTGACCCGTCCGAATTTCGTCGCGCGCTCGTGGCCATCGACATTGAAGATCGGGACGAAAAGGAAGTTCGCCTGCTCCAGCAAATCGCCTCGTTTGTCGCGCACGGTCATGTCTCGCAGCAGCATCAGGCCGGCGTCTTTGCCGTCGATCTCGCCCGAATGAATGCCGGCTTGGGCGAGCACGATCGGTTTGCCACTTTTGCGCAGAGCGTCTGGCGTGGATTCGTTTTCGCGCGACGCGATGACCATCCAGATGTCGCGGCCCTCGGGCGATTTCCCGAGGGAAATCATCTCCAATTCCTGCGGCGCAGCAGCCACGAGTTTGCGCAGCCAGGCGATGGTTTCGTCGTAGGACGGGGTGAGCCGGAAATCCGTTTTCTCCGCCGGCGTAATCCAGGAATCGTCTTTCGCCGCGATCAATTCGCGGCTTTTTCCATTCCACGGTGCGAGCGGCGGTAGAATCGGCTCACTCGCCGCAGGCGAAAACTTCTGCTCGTCCCCCGAAGCGGCCGTCGGCGATCCTGCGATAGCGAGTAAGCTTAATGCGATCGAGAAGGCGCAGGTGCGAAGTAAAATTGCCATGGCTTGCCGATACGAACCAAAAGCAAGGCGCAATGCAAGCCTCCCGCGCCGACCAAAATCGAATGTCTAGATGACGCCGGATTGCGCTTTCACTTTCGCGCGATCGAGCATCCGCACCGGCGAAATTTTGACCACATTATCCGGATCGTAATCGATCAGCTTGAGCCAGTCTTCCGTGATGTCGGTCGCAGGCAGGATTTCGTTTTCGAGATACTCGGCGTTCCACGCCACCTGCAGGTCGGCTTCGCTGATGCCCTCTTCGCGGCCGGGGTCAGCGCCCCCGGCTAGAGCGATCGCGCGCTTGATCGCCATGCCTTTGGCACGTTCCACAACCGAGGCGATGATCGCGCCGCTGATGACGTCGCTCCGGAAGAGCGCTTCTTTGCGCCCGCTGCGCAGGGTCACTTCGAGAAGACGATTTTCTTCCTTCTTGGAATATTGCGTTTCCAGCAGCCGGCCGATCAGCGCGTCGATCGCGCTCGCTTTTGATTCCGCACCTTCGAGCAGAGCGGCGTCGTAGGGCAGATC
>JBKJNW010000107.1:0-6502 GCA_046593335.1 Chthoniobacterales bacterium
GAGTTCCGAGCGCCACAGCCGCAGGTTAATACGCGCTTTTTCCCATTCGCTTCGATTACAGAGAGACCGCCATACCAGCCACGCAACTCTCGTGAAGGGATTAGTTTGAATACTTTGCAAGACTGCCGCGTCTGGGTTTGAACACCAAAAGCATCACCACACACATGAAAATAAAACTACAAATCCTTGCCCTCGCGGCCCTGCTTTTTGCCGGGCTTCCCGTGGCTTCTTCTTCGGCACATGTCGGCGTGTCCATTTCAATCGCTCCGCCGCTGATCCCGGTTTACACCCAACCCTATTGCCCAGGTCCCGGTTACATCTGGACTCCCGGCTATTGGGACTATTCCGATTTCGGATATTATTGGGTCCCCGGTATTTGGGTTCTGCCCCCGCGGATCGGGTTTCTCTGGACTCCCGGCTATTGGGGCTATCAGAGCAACCGTTACATTTTCAATAACGGGTATTGGGGGCCGAGCGTCGGCTACTATGGCGGCATTAATTACGGCTTCGGCTACGTCGGCAGCGGCTACTATGGCGGCCAATGGGTCGGCAGCACCTTTCGCTACAATACCGCCGTCAACCGGGTAAATCGGAACGTCATTACCAACACCTACGTGGATAATTCGTTTGCCGGCAACTCCACCAAAACCCGCGCCAGTTTCAACGGCCCGGGCGGGGTGAAGGCACAGCCCACCGCGCAGGAACAAAAAGTGGGCAAATCGCAGCGTATCGCCCCGACCAAAGAGCAGCGTTCAGTCGTGGAAGCGGCGAAAAAGGACCCGGCCCTGCATGCTGCAAATAACAAGGGCAAACCTAACGCCGAAGCAGTCAACGCGGTCCGGAGCAAAGTGAATCCCGCCGCTGCGGATAATGGAAAACGTGGCCGGAACGGCCAGCAGGCGCAGGCCGAAAAACAGGGCAACGCAGCCAGCCAGGCTCGGGCAGAAAGACAAGCCCGCCCGGCAAAGCAGGCCGGCACCGAACCGCGGGCCAGGAACGCCCGCCAGGCTGGCGCGGAACAGGCAAATCGTGTGGGCAAGCGCGCTGGCGCGCAGAAGGCCGAGAAGAGTTCCCAAAAGGCAGCGCGCAATTCGGTCCAGCAGGCGGAACGCTCACGCCCCGCGGCAAAAGCCAATCGGACTGTAAAATCAGCCCGCCCGGTAGCCCAAGCGGCCCCTAGCCTCAATCGCAATAGAGCGACGCAAAACCGGCCTCGGGCGGCGGTTCAGCAAACGCAGCGCAAACCGCAGCGCGGGCAAGCCATCATGAACCGGCGACCGGCGCAGGGACAGGCACGCAAAGGCCCGGCGCAAGGACAGCAGGAGCAGAAGGGCAAAAAGAAAAAGCGCCCAGACGATCGCTAAAAAGCGAGACGCAGGAAATTCACCCGGCGTGGGATGCGGAAGCATCTCGCGCCGGGTTTTGCGTTTTTTGGAGGATCAATCTCACTCTCGGGCGGTTCTGGCGGGAGTGCGCCTAACGAAGGCAGGAGCTGGAAGATGAGAGGCGGCGGGCAGCGCAAAAAATTCCCGACCTGGCCATTCGATGGAGAGAAAAAGTATAGACACTTTCTTTCGTTTATAATTATTATGGCATTTCTTCCTATTATATCCTCGCTTCGCCATGAAAACTCCGCTTCTGCTCATCCTGCTCGCCACCTGTCTCTACTATTACTTCCAGAACAACCCGGCCCCGAGAAAAGCGCTGGCGGAAAATAACCCGAGCGCCGAGTTGGCGCCCCGACAGCACCGCGCCAGCAGCACGGAGGGGATCGTCATCGCCGCCTTGCCTCCTTACTCGGAGCGCTGGAAAACTGGACCTTACGCCCAGACCGATCTCAAGACCGGCCCCAATGCCCAGGTCGACTTTGCCCCCTTCGCGCCGAGCGAGATGGCGAATTGGAACCACTCTTCCGGTTACACCATCGTCTCCGGCGTAAGCCTTCGCCGATAGCCAGGATCTAGTTTCGCGAGCAACCGGGCAAACAAAGCCGGTTGCCCCGTGCCCGCGGCTCTCGTCGGTTGACGGCAACGCCGCGCGGGTGGATGTAAGAGGTGCCACAGCGTTAGTGATCACTCCGCCGGCCGTCCCTCATGCTTGCGGGATCATCGCAGCACTATGAGAAAGCAACTCGTCGCCTTCCTTCTTCTCTTCGCGACTTTACTCCCCGTTCCCGCCCCGGCCGCGCTCCTGCTCAATCTCTCGACCCGCGTCGAGGTTCCGCCGCCCTTCCTCGGCCAGGATGTGACCTCGGTCATCGGAGGGTTCATTATTGGCGGAACAAAATCGCGAAAAATCCTGCTCCGCGCCCTTGGTCCGTCGTTAGCCGACTTCGGCCTCATCCCGCTCGCGGATCCGACCCTGGAACTGTATGACGCGACCGGCCTGATCCTGGCCTCGAACGATAACTGGAGGGACACTCAGGAAACCGAAATCGCCGCGACTAACCTTCAACCTAATAACGGATTGGAGTCGGCTATCGTCATGACTTTGGCACCGGGCACCTACACCGCCATCGTCCGAGGGCACGACGCTGTCCCCGGCGATCCTGTGCCGACCAGCGGCACTGCGCTGGTCGAGCTTTATGATCTCAGTCCGATCATTGCCCAAGCGCTGGACAACATTAGCACCCGCGGCGCCGTGCAGGGCATAAGCGCTCCTATGATCTCCGGCTTCATCATCGGTAACGGCGACAACGTGACTGTCCTTCTCCGGGCAATTGGGCCGTCCTTGCAAAGTTTTGGCCTCTCCGGGCTTTCCGACCCCCGGCTCGACCTCTTCGACGCGGAGGGCAACCTGCTCGCAAGCAACAATAACTGGCAGGAGAGCCAGTCCGCTGAGATCGCCGCCACCGGCCTCGCGCCCTCCGACCCACTCGAAGCCGCCATCCTGGTCAATCTCCCGCGCGGCACCTACACGGCAGTGCTGGCACCGGTCGACAGCCAGGATCATGGCACGGTTTTAGCCGAGCTCTACAAGCTCGAGTAATCGCCGAGCTTCATCCTTTTCTATTTTCCGCTATCCTGAGCGATGCGCGTGCTCATCGCCGATGCCCAAAAGGACGTGGGTATTAGCCTGGCCGCCTTGGTTGAGCGTTGCGGACACGAAGTCCTCCAGGTCGTTGGATCCGGGCTGGACGCGATCCAAGCCTACACCCGGCTTCAGCCCGACCTGGTCCTGCTGGATTATTCGCTCCCTCGTCTCAATGGCGCGACCGCGGCCCGCATGATCCTGGCCAAGGATCCGGCGGCGCGGATCGTCATCGTTTCCGCCATCACACCTGCCGCACAGCTGGCCGAGAGCGGTGCCATCGCGATCCTGTCCAAACCCGTCGAGCTGGATAAATTATACGCGGCGCTTTATGACGCGGCACCGCCACCTAACGAGTCACCGGAAAAAGAATTATTCTGAAGCTTCCTCCGGCCTGGGCTAAAGCGGATAAGACAACGTCGCGCCCAGGATCGTGACCAGGAGGAGAACAACCGGGCCGAGGACGAGAAAGACGACAAAGGTGTAACCCATGACGTCGCGCGCGCGGAGTTGGAACAGTCCGAGAATCGGCAGCATCCAGAACGGCTGCACGAGATTCGCAAGCGCTTCGCCCAAGTCATAGGAAGCGACCACCCAGCCCAGGTGCACCTTGAGCTCGTGCGCCGCGGCCATGACATAAGGTGCTTCCACGACCCATTTGGAACCGCCCGACGGCACGAAGACACCAAGGACGGCCGAGTAGGTCGCCACAAGCGCGGGAAAGGTGCGCGGAGTCGATAGACTAACGAATGCATGAGCTATCTGCTGGCTTAAGTGAGTCGAAGTGATGACTCCGGCGATCCCGGCATAGAACGGAAACTGAAGGATAACTCCCCAGACCGCTGGCGTCGCACTCTGCACCGCGTGCATGAGGCGCGCCGGAGTCTTATGTAAGAGGAACCCAAGGAGTAGAAAGGTAAGGTTGACAATGTTAAGGGTGATCGCGCCCAGGGGCTCACCCGCCTGCATGAAGTAGCGCACCAGATAAGTTCCGCCGACGAGAACGATGACCCAGTTCAGGATGGGCGAATGCTCGAGCCACTGCCCCGGAGTTAGCTTGGCAAGAGGCGCGGGGGATTCGATCTCGGACTCGCCAAGCGAAATGCCAAGATCACGGGCCGTCTTGCCGCGCCCCGCCGGCGGCGTCACCAGCCACATCACCGTGACCACGACTGCGATTTCCACCGCCACCGAGAGCAGACTCTGCCAAAGAAAAATCGTGTGACTAAATGAGATAAGTCCGCCCGGGACGAGACCGTTGCGCGCCACGATCTCGCGAATTTGCGGCTGGAGCGCTCCCGGTGACGCCATCTGCAGCGCAGCCGACCCGCTCAGGCCCTGCGCCCAGATGCTCCCCAGCCCGAGAAAGCTCGCGGCCGCCAGGGCGCGGTAGTCCGCGCCCGCGACGCGTCGGGCGATCTCGCGCGCGAGCACAGCGCTGAAGATGAGACTGAAGCCCCAGTTCAACCAGGAGCTGGTCATGGCGAAGAAGGTGACGAGCGCAACTGCCTGACGCGGCGTGGTCGGCCACGAAGCTAAACCGCGGATAACCTTTCCCACTGGCTTCGAGGTCGCGAGCACATAACCGGTGATAATGATGAGCGACATCTGGAGCGTGAATGGGATCAGCTCCCAGAAGCCTTTCCCCCAGGCATCGATGACCTGCGGCAGGCTGGACGGCGTAAACACGACACCCGCCACGAGCACGACCACCGTCGCGAGGAGCGCGAAGATGAACGCGTCAGGCACCCATTTCTCTGTCCAGGCGGTGATGGCCAGCGCCATCCGCGCCAGCAACCCGGCCGGCGGGTTCGTGTCCTGTCTGGAACCGGAGTCAGCGACAGCCATGAAGGCTGCATCCTAGCACAGCGCTCCGTCCCTTCCGAGCCGAGTCATCGGCTGAGATGATGCGGCCTGGTTTTGATCAATTTTGCTTCCAGTCTTCGCAGGCGATTCGGTATTCTCGTGGTGATGGCAAACGAGGTTTCAAAATATTTTATGGGCGACGTCTACGCAGCCGACATCGGGATCGGTTTCCTCGTCGCCGACCGCCACGAGGGGGACGCCGACCCGACGATCGACGAAGCGACGGCGCGGGCAATCATCGCCGCCTCCGAAGGCCATCCCAATGTCACGCTCAGCCCGGTCAATCTCTTCGAGATTTCGCCGGAAGAATTTGAGCTCTACCGCGGTCCGGAAATGACCGCGCTTGATCTCCCGGATGGGCTGACTCTCTTCCAGGTAAAGAGATAACGTCGCTCGTCGGCCAGCAGCTACCCGCGCAGGCCTCGCTTCAATTCCCAGACTCGGATCGCGGCTGCGAGGAGCATTTTGGTGCGATACATCGTGCCTGGCGCAGGCCGCGATATCTCCTCGGGCGAAGCGGTTTCTTCATTCAGTCGCGCCCGACGTTTGCGGCCGCCATTTCGCGGGCCGGAGAGGTCACTCGGTTTTCTGAAGCCATTACCGGGAGCCGGACCGTCGCTCGGGAAAACTTCCTTCATGAGAAGTCCGACGCGGGGCGGCATCCGCTATTCAACACCAGACGGCTCAAAATCGTAGCGCCGCGCTTAAAGACCACGCTTCAATTCCCAAACTCGCACCGCGGCAAGAATCAGACGCTGCGTGGTCCCGACGGTTCCCCGCGGGAGCAGTTCTGCATCCACCACCCCGGCCCACCGAGCCAGACCGCTCGCACGCGGCCTGCCGTTCTTAGCCCGGTTGCCTGCGGAAGTTTGCTCGCCCGCGCCACCCCCCTCGAATCGCCTCCGATATGCCATCCCCCGTAGACGACGCCAAAGCTTCCCGCCGGTTACACACTTTTTTGCGGCGCGTGCAGTTTGACACACGCCTGCTCAGCGCGCGAAGGATGGCGCTGTGAACGAAGTCACCGGCCTCTTCGCATTCCAGATGAAGGTCAACGGCGAGGCGCGCCCGGCGCTGGCGGAGATCGTCGAGCCCGGCATTCCCCACCACAAGGTCGTGCACGTCGTGCGCGGCGAATGGGCGAACGTCGTCTTCCCGGGCGTTTCTCAAAATCGAATCGAATGCCTCGGCTGGAATAAAGTCGAGGCCGCCCCCGCGGGCTGGCGGCCTGCGAAGAAAACAGGCGCCAATCCCGTGATCATCTGGCGCGCGGACTAGCGGCGCCGGAATTTCTGCCGCGGTCCTTTCGCATTCGCGCGGGTCCGCCATCCATGCTTTGTTTCGTTAGGCAAAACGATGATCACCGGCGCCCATTCCATCATCTACAGCACCAACGTCACGGCCGACCGCGCCTTCCTCCGCGATGTGTTCCGGCTTCCACACGTCGATGCCGGCGAAGGCTGGCTCATCTTCGGCCTCCCGCCGGCCGAGGTCGCGATCCATCCTTCGCAAAAGAACGACGTGCAGGAGTTTTACTTCATGTGCGACGACCTGGCCGCGCTGGTCGCGGAGTTGGAGAAACAAAAGATCGCCTGCGAACCGGTGC
>JBKJNW010000109.1:0-3146 GCA_046593335.1 Chthoniobacterales bacterium
TGCTGCAAAACGCTCGCCGCGACCACGGCTCCGGCAAAAATCGCGGCCGGTTACCACGCTTATCAGTTTGTGCTCCAGCCGTATCTCGCGGCTGATTTTCGGTTGGTGATGGGGCGTCCCGCGGCACCGCAGGTCGAGCTCGATACCGGGCCACCTGATCTCTGCAGCTTTGCGGAATCTGTCCTGCAACGGAGCCTGCTCGCGCACGCTCCGCCCGTTTTAGCCTAACGAATCGTTTCCGCGCGCGCGGAGATCAGGTTCGTTTCCGCTGCGTCCGCGACTCCGCGTCGCTGGGCGCAGGCTCGCGGCTCGGCGTTATTTCCGGTTCAAACCCCCGACACACTTCAACCAGCCAAAACCAAAATATGATCAAAATGAAAAACATCCTGCCGCTAATTGCGGTTCTTACGCTCGTTAACGCGGGTGTCGTCAGCGCCCAGCACGAAAAGGGCGAGAACGATCCGATGACCGCCAGCCTGGAAGGGCTGAAAGGCAAAGAGTTCGAATCCATGTTCCTCGAGGAGATGATTCATCATCACGAATCGGCCGTCGAGATGGGGAAGCGCGCAACCAAAAACACGAAACGCCCCGAGCTGAACAAACTGGGCGAGGAAATCATCACCCGTCAGAAAGAAGAGATTCAGCAGATGACCGACTGGCTGAAAAAGGATGGCGAAAAACCCGGGTCGATGAAGGAAATGCCCGCAATGGACAAGATGATGCAGGAGATGAAGGCCCTGAAGAAGGCGAAGGACGCAGAGTTCGACAAGATGTTCCTCTCCATGATGAGCAAGCATCATGAGGGAGCCGTCGCGATGTCGAAGTTAGTCCCTGACCGCACCGACCGCGCGGACCTCAAGCAACTAGCCAGCCAGATCATCGCTGAGCAAACGAAGGAAATTAAGCAGATGAAGGACTGGGAAAAAGCCTGGTTCGGCGCTGCTGCGCACTAACCAGGTCCGCCGCGGAATGCCGCCAGTTGGCGCCTTAACGAAAAGACTTTCAGGCTGCCCGAGAGACCGCCCAATCCAGGAGAAAACTCATGACCGAATTCCAGATGCTGCTGCAACATTTGAAGCAGCCAGAATACCTCCACGTCCTCATCAATCCGCTCCCGGTTTACGCGTCCATCGCGGCGATTACGGCGCTTTTCATTTCGACGTTATGGCTGCAAAAGCACGCGCAGTTGGTCTCGCTCATCCTGGTCGTGATCGCCTGCGTTTCCGTTTGGCCGGTGGTTCATTACGGCCAGGCGGCCTATGAGAGCATCTACGCGATGTCGGACCCGGCGGCGCGTCAGTGGCTCGATCTGCACATGCAGCGCGCGGAGCAATTTCAATATCTATTCTACGCCTCCGCGCTCGTGGCTCTGGCCGGCATCGTCGCGGTCTGGCAATGGCCGCGCGCGCTCAAGCCGCTCTGTTGGACGACGCTGGCGATGACTCTCGCTTCCATCTCCGTCGCCGGCTGGATCAGTCACGCGGGCGGCCAGGTTCGTCACCCGGAATTTCGGGAAGGCCCGCCGCCGAATCCGGTGGCGCACGAGGAGGAGCATGAACATGGCAGCGGCGAAAAAGAGCACGGCGTGGAAAATGGAAAAGCCGGGGAAGCTCAGGCGATGGATCACGGCGCGACGCCCGGGATGAAAATGGACGGTGAAGAGGGGGAGGCTCAGTCCATGCAGCATGATGCAACCGGGCAGGCCGCGGCTCCGGATACGGAGCAAATCGAGGCCAGCCGTCTGCAATTGGAAGCGAGCCGGTTGCAGCTCGAAGCGAGCCGCAAACAATTGGAAGCCGAGGACGCGGCCAAGGGAAAAATGGCCTCGCCTGCTCCCGCACAGACTCAGCCCGGCCCCGCGGCGGACGGCCACGGCCATGACCATAAACCCAAACCTTAAGCGGAGAATTTAATGCACCAGTCCATAGCCTCACTCATGCTCCTGGCGGCGCTCCTCGGCGGTTGTGTGAGCGTGCCGCCTTCGGCAAATCGCTTCGGGCCTGACCCGAGCAATCCGTCCGCTCCGGAAGCGTCGGCCCAGCGTTTTCGTCCGAGGCTGGTCGCGACGACCAAAACCTATCTGGACCCGGCTCTCGGTCAGGGAGCGGGCAAAATGGATATGTCGAAGATGGAAGGCATGGAGGGAATGGACGACTCCAAGATGCGAGGCATGGAAAGCAAAGGCGGTGCATCTGGTGGAATGCAAGGCATGGACCACTCGAAGATGAAAGGGATGGACCATTCCAAGATGCAGGGGATGGAAAGCAAACCCGCTGCGTCTGGCGGAATGGAAGGGATGGACCACTCGAAGATGTCCGGCATGGAGGTGAACAAGCCAGCCGGAAGCGGCGCTTCCCCTGCTCCAGCGAATCGAATGCAAGGGATAGATCACTCGAAGATGAAAGGGATGGACCATTCCAAGATGCAGGGAATGGAAAGCAATCCCGCAGCATCTGACGGGATGGAAGGCATGGATCACTCGAAAATGTCCGGCATGGACGCGAAGCAACCCTCGGCTGCGCCGCCTAACAAGGAAGCCCTCAAGACGGAAATGAAGCAGACCTCCGACGAAATGAAGAAACTTTCCGATGAATTGAAAGCGAAGACCGACGCCGCCAAGCGCGCGGAAGAGTCGAGTGAAAAAAACCATGCGGCGCCCGAACCCGCCACCTCTGCCTCGGGCGCTTACACCTGCCCGATGCACCCGGAAATAAAAGAATCCAAACCAGGCAACTGCCCAATCTGTGGCATGACCCTGATCAAGAAATCCGCCAAGCCGGAAGGAGCGAAGCCATGAAGTTGCTAGCGATTTTACCAGGGATCGCCCTCCTCGCCGCCGGTTGCGCGACGCCGAAAGGCTCGCTCGAGCGCGTGCAGGGCACGGTCGCGGAACGGAGCGGCAAACGCGTGCATTGGAATCGCGGCGGTCCCGAAGACGCGCAGATCCAGCAGGGTGTGCAGACACTTTTACGCCGCCCGCTAACCGCAGGGAGCGCTGTGCAGATTGCGCTCCTGAACAATCGAGAGCTACAGGCGCGCTTTGAAGAAATCGGGATCTCGCAGGCCGAGGTCATTCAGGCCGGCCTCATCACCAATCCGAATTTTTCCGCGAGTTTTCGTTTTCCCAATCGCTCGCCCAGCGGGAC
>JBKJNW010000143.1:0-4698 GCA_046593335.1 Chthoniobacterales bacterium
GACAGGCGCATTCCCGTTGCTGATAGTCATGCCGGATAGGGTGACCACGCCGCTGGCTGTGATATTGAAAATTCTGTAATCGCCTCCTGTATCACGTCGCACAATCAGCAGGTCCGGGCCGAGGCCGCTGATGGCGATGGCGGCGCTTATGTCTGGCAAGGCTTTGGTCAGGTTGATGGTCCAACTGCCCGTCAACGGATCGAAACCGGGATCAGAAGTGGGGATGTCAAAGTTAATCCCATCGGTGCCGGGGTGGCTGTTCGACGCCTCCAGAGCCGCGCGCAAAGTGCACTGGCCGGCTCCGTCATCGCATATGGTGTCAGTGCCCACCAGATCGCCGTCGCCCGTGCTGGTAACGGTGTAGAGCAAGCCCTGGGCCTGCACGGCTGAGACTGACACCAGGCTCAGCAGCACGATCGACCCGAGGAGTAGCCATTTTCTCACTGTGAGTCGCACGCCAGGCGACGCTTGCGCCACAGCTAATTCCTTAATATTTGATTTCATAACTTCCCTTCAATTATCCAACTGATAAGCTTCGACCAAAGCGACACCCGTCGTTCCATTTTTGCCGCGCACAATTGCGGTATAGGCGTCCGGAGTAAGGGTCGCGAGAATGGCCGACTCGGCATCATCAGTCGGCGGGATGGTCGTGCCGATGATGTCCGCTTCCTGATCGCTCCTCCAATCGTCGTTGCTTGCAATCGTCGAGCCATCTTTGTCGTGCAACTCCAGCGTTGGATCGGCCAGCGCTCCCGTCACCGGCAGCGATGGGCCGATGGCGCGCACCAAGACCTGCTGCGCAGCCTCTCCCACCACGATAAAGCCGCCAATCATGACATCGTCGCCCGTCTGCACCAGCCCGCGGGTTGAGATGTTGGCCAGGATAGAATCCGCCGTCAGGTCGAGGTCGTAAGCCTCCACCAGCCCAATGCCCGTATTGTCATTCACCCCGCGCACAATCGCGGTGTAAGCGCCGGGATCAAGACTCATGAGAATGGCGGACTCCAAATCGTTGCTCGGTGGGATCGTGCTGTCGATAATTTCCTGCCGATTAGGCGCGTCCATCCAGTTGTCGTTGCTGGCAACCAATGTTCCCGCGTCGTCACGCAATTCGAGGGTCGGATTGGCGAGCACACCGGCAAGCGGCAGCGAAGGCCCGATCGCCCGCATGAGCACCTTCTTGGGCTGGCTACCCGTAATGATGAAACCGCCGATCAAAACGTTATCGCCGGTTTCCACCCGCAGCCGGGTGGAGATATTTCCCAAGGTGGTTGGCACTGGAGTCGGCGTAGGTGTGGGCGTCGGGATGGGCGTCGGTGTTGGGGTCGCAGATTGCACTTCGAAAGCGCCGACGTCTGTACCATCGCCGCCCGTCGCATTCGCGATTGCGAGGTTGTCGAAGGTGCGGGGAAAACCGGCGCCGCGCTGGTCGGTAGTCAGGGTGCCGGTCAGACCATCGCTCGTCCCTTTATCGATGCCGGGACTGCCGAAAAGAAGAGCGATGGTTTCGGTCGCGCCGCCGTTGTCTTGCAAGCCGTCCGGATCGAGTTTGGGGTCCAGCGGCGCGCCGCTGGTTCCAGTTTGGTCGGTGGGCTGGTCAAACCCGAAGCTAAAGTCAGCATTGCCAATCAGGTTGAACCCGGCGGAGGTGTAATTGCCAAGGACGTCGGGGGCCCCAACTGGGGACGTGTTCAACGCTATGATGCTACTCTTGATGTTAACTACACCTTCGGCTCCCACGGCTCTGACAGAACCTGCATCGAAAGCAAAGTTACTGCTGACGGTGCTATTGGTAAGATTAAGTGTTCCCTCGCTGGCAATGGCACTGGAACCCACGGAAGTAGTGTTTTTGGTAATAGTGCTATTGATAACGCTAACCGTGCTCGCTGGGCCAATGTAGATTCCACCGCCATATGCGCTAGAGTTGTCGCTCAGGATGCTATTGATGACGTTTACGGTCCCGAAGTTCGCGTTGTAAATGCCGCCCCCGAGTCCCCCGACGTTAAAGTTAGGGCGGACATTGTTGCCGCTAATCGTGCTATTGAGGACGGTCACTGTTCCTGTGCTGCTGTTTTGGATGCCTCCGCCGCCCTCGCCGAGAGGTGCATTCCCGTTGCTGATGGTTATCCCGGAGAAGGTCACCGCGCCCCCCAAAGAGTGGGGGGCTGTGACATTGAAAATTCGGTAATCGCCTCCTGTATCACGTCGGACAATCAGCAAGTCCGCGCCGAGGCCGCTGATGCCGACCGGGTCGCTCATGTCTGGCAGGGCTTTGGTCAGGTTGATGGTCCAACTGCCCGTCAGCGGATCGAAACCGGGATCAGAAGTGGGGATGTCGAAGTTAATCCCATCGGTGCCGGGATGGCTGTTCGAGGCTTCCAGGGCCGCGCGCAAGGTGCACTGACCGGCGCCGTCGTCGCATATGGTGTCAGTGCCCACCAGATCGCCGTCGCCCGTGCTGGTGACGGTGTAAAGCAAACCCTGCGCGTGCACGGCTGCGACTGACACCAGGCTCAGCAGCACGATCGACCCGAGGAGTAGCCATTTTCTCACTGTGAGTCGCACGCCAGGTGACTCTTGCGCCACAGCTAATTCCTTAATATTTGATTTCATAACTTCCCTTCAATTATCCAACTGATAAGCTTCGACCAAAGCGACGCCTGTCGTTCCATTTTTGCCGCGCACAATTGCGGTATAGGCGTCAGGAGTAAGCGTCGCGAGAATGGCCGATTCGGCGTCCTCTGTGGGAGGGATCGTCGTAGCGATAATGTCCGCTTCCTGATTGCTCCTCCAATTATCGTTACTTGCGATCGTCACGCCATCCTTATCGTGTAACTCCAGCGTGGGATCGGCCAGCGCTCCAGTGACCGGCAGAGAAGGACCAATCGCACGCACCAGCACTTCTTGTGCATCGGTTCCGAGCACGATGAAGCCGCCGATCATGACGTTGTCATCCGTCTGCACCAAACCGCGGGTCGAGATGTTGGCCAGAGTCGAATCGGCCGCGAGGTCCAGATCATACGCTTCGACCAGACCAATCCCGGTGGTGTTATTGACTCCGCGCACAATTGCGGTGTAGAGACCGGGATCGAGGTTCGTCAGAATGGCTGACTCGAGGTCGTTAACCGGCGCAATCGTGCTGTCAATGATTTCCTGTTTATTGGGTGCATCCATCCAGTTATCGTTGCTGACCAGCAATGTTCCTGCGCCGTCGTGCAGCTCGACCATTGGGTCTACCAGCGCGCCGCTAAGCGACAGCGAAGGACCTATCGCTCGCAGCAGGACCTTCTTTGGTTGCGTGCCAGTGATGATAAAGCCGCCGATCAGAACGTTGTCGCCCGTTTCAACCCGCAACCGAGTGGAAATATTAGCTAAAGTGCTCGGGACTGGTGTTGGGGTCGGGGTCGGCGTGGGTGAAGGTGAAGGAGCGGGAGTCGGCGTCGGCGTCGGCGTCGCAGTTTGCACTTCGAAGGCGCCGACGTCGGTTCCATCGCCGCCCATCGCGTTCAGAATTGCAGGATTATCGAAGGTACGGGCGAAACCCGTCCCACGCTGGTCCGTGGTGGGCCCATCTGCCTCGCCTTTGTCGATTGCCGGGCTGTCGAAAAGAAGTGCGATCGTTCGAGTCGCGCCGCCGTTATCTTGCGAGCCGTTGGGGTCGAGCTTCGGGTCGAGCGGCAAGCCAATTGTGCCCGTCTGGTCCGTGGGCTGATCGAAACCGGTGCCTCCGGCGGTATTGCCGATGAGGTTGAATCCGCTGGAGCTGAAAGCGCCCTTGAGGTCGGCGCCAAAGCTGCCGGTGGCGGTGTTCAACGCGATGAGGCTGCTCTTGACGCTGACTGCCCCGCTCCCATCAACAGCAATGCCGCCACCATCAGCCGGCGCCGAATTGCCACTTATCGTGCTGTTGATGACGAATATTGTGCCGGCCGTGCCGCAGAAAATGCCGCCGCCCAATGTAGCACTTTGATTGTTGCTGAACGTGCTGTTGATGATGATCACCAAGCCGCTCGAGCAGCTGATGCCGGCGCCGAAATTGGCCTGATTATCGATCACCTCGCTTGCGGCGAGATTGACGCTGCCACTGCCTTCGTTAGAAATACCGCCACCGCCACCTGTGGGAGCAGTGTTATTGAACGCGCTCGCGGTAACATTCACGTCGCCACTGCCGAGGTTGGCAATGCCACCGCCGTTGCCGGCGGTTGCAGAGTTACCGAGCAATATGCTGTTGCTCAGGTTAACTGTCCCGCCGCTCGTGTTGCTAATGCCGCCGCCATTATCAGCAAAATTACCGATGAAAGTGGTGTCGCTAATGTTAACGATGGCGTCACCGAGGTTTTGAACACCGCCGCCGGCCGCCCCGGTCGGCGCCTGCCCGAAGATGACCGTCATGCCGGAAATCGAGACTACGCCTGAGGTTGTGACATTGAAAATCCGGTAATCGCCCCCTCCACGGCGGTCCACAAAAAGCAAACTCGCACCCGGGCCGGTGATCCCGACACTCTCTCCAATATCAGGAAGCGCTCTGCTCAGATCAATAAACGAAGCTCCACTCCCCGAATTGGGAATGGCGAAATCAATCCCATCGGTGCCGGGGTGAAGATTGGAGGCTTGGATGGCCGCGCGCAAAGTGCACTGGCCGGAGCCATCGTCGCAGAAATCACTCGATCCAACCAGGTCGCCGTCGCCCGTGCTGGT